>JAFGPI010000152.1 GCA_016926065.1 Candidatus Krumholzibacteriota bacterium | reverse complement strand
TCCACCCGGATGGGAAACCGGCCCTGCAGTTCGGGGATAAGATCCGAGGGTTTGCTCATATGGAACGCTCCGGCGGCCATAAATAGAATGTGATCGGTCTTGACCACCCCGTACTTGGTGGTGACGCTGCACCCCTCGATGATCGGCAGGATATCCCGCTGCACTCCCTCCCGGGACACATCGGGTCCGTGCCCTCCCCGGCTCCCGGCAACCTTGTCGATCTCATCTATAAATATGATCCCCGATTCCTCGGTGGCCTTGATGGCCCGGGATATCACCCTGTCCATATCGACCAGCTTATCCTTCTCCTCCTGGATGAGAATCTTCTTGGCCTCCTCCACCGTCACCCGTCGCCCCTTGGTGCGCTTGGGCATCATGCTTTCCAGCCCCGGAGGAAATTTTACCCCCATCTCCTCGAATCCGGTGCCGGAGAAGATTTCTATTATCGGCTTGGACCGGTCAACCGTCTCGATCGTCACCTCCCGGGCGTCCAGCCCTCCCTGGTCCAATTTCCCCTTGAGCTTGCTCTTGGTCCTCTTTCTCCTTTCCTCCGTCTCCCCCAGGTCCGTCCCAGGGGCACCTTTCGAGACCGGAAGGAGCAGATCGAGGAGCCTTTCCAAGGCGCGATCGTGGGCCTTATCCTCTATTTCCATATAGCTCTTTTCCTTTTCCATGTTGATGCTGACCTCGACGATGTCCCGGATCATCGATTCCACATCCCGGCCCACGTATCCCACTTCGGTGAACTTGGTCGCTTCCACCTTTATGAAAGGGGCCTGCGCCAGGCGGGCCAATCTTCTGGCTATCTCCGTCTTACCCACTCCGGTGGGGCCGATCATAATGATATTGTTGGGTAAAATTTCGTCCTTGATCGGACCCTGCACCCTTTTCCTCCGCCAACGGTTGCGCAGGGCGATGGCCACTGATCTTTTGGCCTCATCCTGGCCGATAATATACCTGTCCAGCTCAGAGACTATCTGTTGAGGGGTTAGCTCCTGCATCGATTACCGCCTTAAATGGACTCCACAATGATATTCGCGTTGGTATATATGCATATCATCGAAGTTATCTCAAGTGATTTTTTAACAATATCTTCCGGATCTAATTTCGTGTTGTTTATTAAGGCTCGGGCAGCCGCCAGGGCGTAAGGTCCTCCGGACCCGATGGCAAGTATGCCGTCATCCGGCTCCACCACGTCGCCCTTTCCCGAAATGAGCAGGGAGTGATCTTTGTCCATCACCGCCAGCAGGGCTTCCAGGTGACGCAATATTTTATCGCTGCGCCATTCCTTGGCCAGTTCCACGGCCGCCTTCATGATATTTCCGTTCTGCTCGTCCAGCTTGCCTTCAAATTTAGTGAATAGAGTCATGGCATCCGCGGTGCTACCGGCGAAACCGGCCAACACCTTCTTCTCCCGGATGAGCCGGATCTTACGGGCTTTATGCTTGACCACGGTATCGCCGAAAGTCACCTGGCCGTCTCCTCCCAGGGCCACCCGGTTTCCGATCCTCACTCCCAGAATGGTAGTACCCTTAAACACCGCCAACCTCCAATTCATAATGTTGCAGTAAATATATTTAAATCGACGTATTATTCAACACAATTCATGCCCCTTCGGCGCCGTGCAATCCACCGAGCGTCCCCGGTGGGGCGGCGGGAAAACCGGTCGGCGGCAATCTCAAGGGGCGGGGCTACCGGAGACCGCGTCAAGCTCAGGCACGCGGATGAGCCTGATCGTAGACCTCTCTCAGTCTTTTCGAGGTTAGATGAGTATAAATCTGCGTGGTAGCTAGATTTTTATGCCCCAAAAGCTCCTGCACCGCCCTTAAATCGGCGCCCGCGTCAAGCAGATGAGTGGCAAAGGTGTGCCGCAGCACGTGGGGGCTCATTTGAGAAAGGGAAGCCACCAGCCTGAGATATTTATGGACGATCCTCTGCACCGTTCTCTTGCTGATCCGCTTTCCTCCCCGTCCGGCGAAAAGGGGCGCCGCTAACCTGTCCGCGAAAAACGCCATATATTCTTTCCGGTTTTCCCCCGCCAGGGAGGGCATGCCCTGCCGGTTCTGCAGATAAAGCTTCAGGCTTTCCGCGGCCTTTCCCCCCAGGGGAAGCAACCTTTCCCGGTCCCCCTTTCCCAGCACCCGTATAACACCGTTCTCGAAATCACAGTGGCCTATATCGCACCCAACCATTTCCGATAAACGGATCCCCGTTCCGTACAGCAATTCCAGCACGGCCCGATCGCGAATACCCTTGACGCTATTTAATGGCGGGAGATTCATCATTCTCTCCATTACCGCTTTGCCGGCGAATACCGGCAGCCCCCGGCTTATTTTGGGCGTGGAAATCCCCACTGTGGGATCGTTTTCGATCAAACCCCTTTTCAAGCAGAAATTGAAAAAGCTCTTCAGGGCGGCTGACTTTCGGGCTATGCTCCGGGCCGAATAGCCGTCCCGGGACAACCGGCCCAGGAAGGATTTGATCACGATACTATCCACGGAGGATATCTCCGCCGGGGAAACGGCCTCTTGCCGCAGATAGACGTTAAATTGAAGGATATCCCCTTCGTAGGCGCGCAGGGTGGCCTCCGAGACCGCTCTTTCCAGCGCCAGATAGAGGAGGTATTCTTCAATTATACCTTTCATGCCGGGGATACTATATCATACCGCCGCTTGCCTGTACAGGCTATACCGGGCCCCATCCCCGGTTCCGTCAATCCTCCCGGGCTCTCCCGCTCCGCGGAAGGGAGGAAATGAAAAACCAGCTCCCGCCGGCGCGGGAGGGAAGAAACGCAGGGAGTTTAAGGTAATCGATCTAGTGGTCCAGAAAAGACCGCATCGAGCCCAACGCCCTCTCCACCCTTTTCCGTTTGCGCTCGCTTCTTTTGCCCGGCACCGGGGGCAGGATTCCGAAATTCGCGTTCATCGGTTGGAAGTTCCCGGTTTCGCGGCTTAGATATCTCTGCAGGGATCCGAGCAGGGTATCGGCGGGGAAGATCACCGCTTCCTCTCGGCGGAGGAAATGCAGGATATTTTTTGCCACCACCAGGCCATGCGCCATGGACTCCATGTACCCCTCTACTCCGGTTATCTGGCCGGAAAAGAACAAACCCTCCCGGCGCTGGGACATCTGTCTTTCATCCAACCAGTGGGGAGAATCCAAAAAGGTATTTCTATGTATCGAGCCCCACCTCAAAATCTCGGCCTCTTCCAGTCCCGGTATATGCTGGAGCAGTTCCCTCTGGCTCTTCCGGGTCAGCCGGGTCTGAAATCCCACCAGCCCCAGCATCGATCCGTCGACCGTTTCCTGTCTCAGTTGCAGCACGGCATATGGTTCCCTTCCGCTGACGGGATGCGGGAGTCCCCTCGGTTTCAGAGGTCCGAAACGCAGCGCATCCTCTCCCCTCCCGGCGATCGTTTCCACCGGCAGACAGGCCTCGAACATCTTGACCTCTTCGAAATCCCGGGGCTCCATCCGGGGAGCCTGTAAAATAAAATCGACCAGCCGGCGGTATTCATCTCTACTGAAGGGAACGTTCCAGTAGTCGGCGGATCCTTTTCCATACCTCGAACCTTTGAATATTTTTTGGGTATCGACGCTCTCCCGGCTGATGGAAAGAGAAATGGCGTCATAAAAAAACAGCCTCCCCCCGGTAAGCTGATCCTCGATCGCCCGGGCCAGTTTCTCCGAAACCAGGGGACCGGCGGCGATAACGCTCACCGCGGGGAGATCGAGATCAATCTGTTCCCTCCTCTCCACGCGGATACGGGGATTCTTTTCCACCTCCCCGGTGACCAGGGAGGAGAAAAGCTCCCGGTCCACGGCCAGCGCGTGTCCGGCCGGAACCCTGGCGGAGGCGGCCAGTTCCAACAGACGGCAGCCCAGCATCTTCAACTCGGCCTTCAAAAGACCGGAGGCGGTGTCGGGTTTTTCCGATTTTAACGAATTACTGCAGACCATCTCGGCCAGCAACGCGGTGGTATGGGCGGAAGTCATCCGTTGGGGTCGCATCTCCACCAGCCGCACCTCTATTCCCGCATCGGCCAGTTGCAGGGCTATCTCGCATCCGGCCAATCCCCCCCCTATCACCGAAACTTCCGGCATCAGGAGTCTACCTCGTATTTGCAGGAGGGACACTTCAAAAAATGCCCCCTCTTCTTAGTGACTTTCTCGACCAATGGGGATTTTCCGCACTGGGGGCATTTCTTATCGGTCGGTTTGTCCCAGCTGGCGTACTGGCATTTCGGATATTCGCTGCATCCGTAGAATATCTTTCCCCTCCGGGTCCTCTTCTCGGTTATTTCCCCGTCACAGCCTTCCTGGGGGCATTTTATCCCCAGGGTGACCGCCTCTGTGTATTTACATTCGGGATAGTTGCCACAAGCGATGAATTTCCCGAATCGCCCGTTCCTATAAGCCAGCTTTCCCCCGCAGCGGGGGCAATCCCTGTCGATAGTCTCATCCGCCTCCAGCGATCTGGAATATTTGCAGTCGGGAAAGGCCGGGCAGGCCAGGAAAGGTCCGTTCCGGCTCCACTTCTTTACCAACCTTCGCCCGCAATTTTCGCATAGTTCTTCGGTTTCCTCCTGGACCAGTTTTTTCAGCTCCTTCTGGCGGCCATTAAATTTTTCCAGATCAACCGCCAGGGGTTCATAAAAAAACCTGACTACATCCTGCCATTTTTCCGCTGATTCCTCGATCTTATCCAGTTCGCTTTCCATCCTGGCGGTAAAATCAACCTCAAAAATATCCTGAAAAAGCTCTTCCAGCAATTTCCACACAATCTCACCCAGCTCGGTGGGATAGAGGGCCTTGCCCTCTTTCTGAGCATAGTCCCGGGTTTGAATAATGCTGATGATGCTGGCGTAGGTGCTGGGCCTGCCAATCCCCTTTTCCTCCAGTTCCTTTATCAAGGAGGCCTCGGAAAACCGGGCGGGAGGCTCGGTGTAATGCTGCAATGCGTCCAGATCGATGGGGGAAAGGACCTCCCCGGGGGAAAGGTCGGGAAGCCATGATTCCGCCTCGGCCTTTTTATCCGGGAAGATGGACAGGAATCCCTTCTCTTTCAACTTCCTGCCGTTGGCCCGGAGGAGGTAATCCTTCCCGGCTGAAATATCAACTTCTTGAATCTGATAGACCGCCGCGGCCGCCAGGGAGGCCAGGAATCTCTGCCAGATGAGCCGGTACAACTTTTCCTGGTCCGGATTGAGATATTGCCTGACCGCCTCCGGAGTGAGGATACAATTGGTAGGACGCACCGCTTCGTGAGCATCCTGGGCGAGCTTCTTTTTTCCGTAACTGCGCTTGCCCGGGTAAAGGGTATCCTTCCCCCAGGTCTGCTCGATGAATTTGATTCCTTGCCGGAAGGCTTCATCGCTGATCCTGGTCGAATCGGTACGCATGTAGCTGATCAAACCCACCGAACCTTCGTCTCCCAGCATAACGCCTTCATAGAGTTGCTGGGCCACCAGCATGGTTTTTTTCGCTGAGAAACCCAATCTTCCGGCCGCCTCCCGCTGCAAGGTGCTGGTTATGAAGGGAGGCTGCGGATTGCGTTTTCTTTCCTTATCCCGCGCCTCGCTGACGCTAAGCTCCTGCGATTTTATTTCCGCCAGCGCTCTTTCCGCGGACGCGCGGTCCTTCAGCTCGGGCTTTTCATCCTTAATTTTGAATAGTTTTACGGGGAACTCCGATCCCCGGGAATTGGCCAGCGTCCCTTCGATCGTCCAGTACTCTTGGGGCAAAAAATTCCTGATCTCCTCTTCCCGCTCGCACAGCAGCCGCAGGCCCACGCTTTGCACCCGGCCGGCCGATAGGCCCCGGTAGAATATTTTCCAGAGGACCGGGCTCACCATATATCCCACCAGCCGGTCCAGTATCCTCCTGGCCTGCTGGGCATTGACCTTGTTCATGTTGATGTCCTGGGGATCCTGAACCGCCGTCAGCAAGGCGTTCTTGGTGATTTCATTAAAGGTTATCCTTTTAATCTCGGTGCCGGGCTGCTTCAGAATTTCTTCCAGGTGCCAGGCTATCGCCTCCCCTTCGCGGTCGTTGTCGGTGGCCAGCAAGACCCGGGAAGACCGGGCCAGCTCGCTCTTCAACTCCTTGATTATTTTTGATTTTCCCCGCACATTTACATATTTGGGTTTGAAATCATCTTCCACGTCTATCCCCAATTCCCTCTTGGGAAGATCCCGGATATGTCCCACTGATGCTCTAACCTTATAACCCTTTCCCAGGTATTTTTTGATGGTGCGGGCTTTGGCGGGAGATTCGACTACTACAAGTGCCAGGCTCAATTTGTTCTCCTCACTCAATTGATGTTTTCACCGGAGTTATCCAGGCCGGATAAAACATTGGTGGGTATTTCCGGTACATATCTGGCCGTAATATCCATGATTTCTTCCCGGGACACCGGTATCGAGTAAGACATCCCGGCGTTTTCTATTATCAGGCTCAACTGGGCTTCCGAAAGCCAGCCCGTGTTCTTCAACCGGATCAGGTACCCCTGCGCGTCCGTGGCCAAATTGAGCTTCTCTTCCTCGCTGAAAATCCGGCTCTTTTTGGAGTCTGCTTCCGGTTCCATCGTATTCATATCGTCGCTTTCATCCCAATCCAGCATACTCCGAGCCTGTTGGATCTCCTCGCCCGTATAACCCAAATCCTCCAGTTCATCCCACACCGAGTATGGATCCGAAACTTCATCGTGATCGAAATTCATTAAATAGGTGATGATTTCCTTAATGCGTTTCATGCCCGCCCCTGGTTTTGATTCTCCCGGCCAATTCCTAAAACCGTAATAATGCTCAGTCGGCTATCTTTCCGCAACACTTTTTGTATTTTTTCCCGCTGCCACAGGGACAGGGATCGTTCCTGCCCACCTTGGGCTGCTCTCTGCGTATGGATCTCTCCGGAGACCCGGCGGGGGACTGGGCCACCGGAGAACTCCCCCCTCCCTCCGGGGGTAGGGCGGAACCGGCGGTATAGGTATTTGACACCTGGTGCACCGCCACCCCGGTATCGGTGACTCCTTGATAGGAACTCCTGGTTTCCCCGTCGAAACGGGCGTGAAAAAGTCCCCACAGAATCGAGCGATCAATATCGTCCAACATATCCGAAAACAATTGAAAAGATTCCTGCTTGTATTCTATGATGGGATCCTTCTGGGCGTAGGAGCGCAGGTGGATTCCTTCCTTGAGATTGTCCAACTCGTGCAGATGATCCATCCATTTCTCATCGATACTTTGTAGCATAATGGCCCGTTCCAGCTTAAGAATGAATTCCGGAGGAATGGCCATCTTCCGCATTTCATAGGCTTCTCGGGCTCTCTTCCGGAAGTGTTCCTGGACCGCCACCGGTTCCATTTGCTCGTCCACGGACACCGCGCTGGGATCGAAGGAAAACAGGAATATGCTTTCCAGTTCCGCGGCCGCCGTTTTCACGTCCCATTCCTCCGGCGGAATCGAAGGAGGCAGGTATTTTTCCGTGACCACTTCCACCTCGTTATCGATCAGACCATAAATAATCTCGTCCAGATCCTCGCTGGAAAGCATTTGATCCCTCCGCCCGTAGATAACCTCGCGCTGCTTGTTCATCACGTCGTCATATTCGATCAATCGTTTCCGGATCCCGAAGTTGAACATTTCCACGCGCTTCTGGGATTTCTCTATCGCCTTGGTGATAAAGGGATGGGTGATGACCTCTCCCTCTTCCACTCCCAGCCTATCCATCACCGAGGAGATTCTTTCGGATCCGAAGAGGCGCATCAATTCATCTTCCAGGGAGATAAAAAATCTGGACGAACCCGGATCGCCCTGGCGCCCCGCCCGCCCCCTGAGCTGCCGGTCGATGCGTCTGCTTTCGTGCCTCTCGGTGCCGATGATGTGCAATCCGCAGGGAACATCCGTATGGCAATCGGTGTGCTTCCGCTCGTTGGGGCAGCTGGCGCATTCATCGGGAGTCTCGCAGAGGATGCAGCACCGTTCGCATTGGATAACGCTTCTCTCCAGTTTAATATCGGTTCCCCTGCCGGCCATGTTGGTGGCTATGGTTACCGCTCCCCGCCTGCCGGCGTGGGCGACGATCTCCGCTTCCCGTTGGTGCTGCTTGGCGTTAAGCACGTTGTGCGGGATTCCCTCCCGTTGCAGCATCCGGCTCAGGGTCTCGGATACGTCCACGGTCACGGTGCCCACCAGGACGGGAAGACCCAGTTCGTGTAATCTCCTGATCTCCTGGATTATGGCCTTGTATTTCTCTCTCTTGGTCCGGAAGATGACATCGTCATAATCCACCCTTCTGACCGGCTTGTTGGTGGGGATGACGTTGACATCCAGCTCGTAAATTTTATGAAACTCCTCTTCCTCCGTCTCGGCGGTGCCGGTCATCCCGGCCAGCTTGTTGTATTTCACGTACAGGCGGAAATAATTCTGTAGGGTGATAGTGGCGAAGGTCTGGGTTTCCCCTCCTATCCGCACTCTCTCCTTGGCCTCCAGGGCCTGATGCAGGCCGTCGCTGAATCTCCTCCCCGGCATCAACCTGCCGGTGAATTCATCCACTATGAGGACCTTGCCGTCCTGCACCACGTACTCGATATCTTTCTCGAACAGAGTGTAGGCTTTGAGGAGTTGGGAAAAATTGTGAATTACCTCGTTCTTTTCAGCGTAACGCCGGAAAGCGGATTCCCTTCTGCGGATCTTTTCTTTCAGATCAAAAGAGGGATCGGAGTCGATTTCCTTGACCTGCAGGCTTAGATCGGGAAGAACGAACATTTCCTGATCCTGGGGAGCCAGATTGCTGCGCCCCTTTTCGGTAAGATCGATGGTGTTGGATTTTTCATCGATAACGAAATAGAGCTCCTCGTCGAACTCGTGCAGCCGCTTCTCTCTCATAAAATCGGCTTCCGTCCTCAACATGGCTTTTTCCAGGCCCTGCCTTTTTCTCAATTTCATGAATTTTTTATTTTTCGGATCACCCCTCTGGGCCAGTAGCAATTTTACCCCGATATCTTCCGCTTCCCCGGTTTCTTCCTTTTGGAAGCTCTTCTCAACCTCCACCATCAGGTCGTTAACCAGTTGTTTCTGCTTTCTTACCAGATTCTCCACCTTGCCCCGGAGCAGGGCGAAATTCTCATTCTTGGAGGAACCGGGTACCGGACCGGAGATAATCAGAGGGGTGCGGGCTTCGTCGATCAACACGCTGTCCACTTCGTCCACGATGGCGTAGTGGAAACCCCGCTGCACCTGATCTTCCTTGCTCCATTTCATGTTGTCCCGGAGGTAATCAAATCCAAACTCATTATTGGTGCCGTAGGTAATGTCACAGTTGTAGGCTAGCTGTTTCTCTTCCAAGAGCATATCGTTCTGCAGGCACCCCACGGTGAGTCCCAGAAACCTGTAGATTTCACCCATCCACTCCGAATCCCGCCTGGCCAGGTAATCGTTTACCGTCACCAGATGGGCGCCTTTTTTTTCCAGGGCGTTCAGATAGAGGGGCATGGTGGCTACCAGGGTTTTTCCCTCTCCGGTGGCCATTTCAGCGATGGTGCCTTGGTGCAGAACGATGGCGCCGGCAATCTGAACGTCGAAAGGTACCATTTCCCAGGTTATTTCCTGCCCCACCACTTCCCAGGACCTTCCCACGTGCCTGCGGCAGGCTTCATAGACCAATCCGAAAGCTTCCGGTAAAAGATCGTCGGTGGTTTCTCCGTTTTTAATCCGTTCTATGAATTCTTCCGTTTTGACCGGAAAATCCTTATCCTCCAGGCTGGTATAATGGTCGCCCCATTCTGTTACCTGATCGACCTGGGGCCCAACCCGCTTCATCAGCCGGGATTTGCGGTCTCCCACCAGCTTATGAATTATTCCCTTGATCAAAACATGAACCTCCTGTCAGCCCGCAAAAAAATAATACATATGATTATTGGAATCAAGAATATCGGATACAATAACCCGCTATCACAACATTTAATATCCCTCACCGGGGGAAGGATTAGGCTGCAAAAGGCGGGTCACACACCGCTGAGCAGGGCGCCGTACATCATTCCCTGGTTGGAGCCAAAAAATATTCTTCCCGCCGCGTGGGCCGGCGATGAATACACGGGCGCTCCTACTTGATACTCGTCCACTAATTCACCGCTATCCGTTTTGAATACGGAGATTCTCGAGTTATAATTGGATACCAGCACTATCTCCCCTAATATCAACGGCTTTGACCGTATCGCGCCTCCCACGTCCCTCTTCCAGAGCTGCTTTCCGTTCAGGGTCAGGGCGAATAAGACTCCCTCCTCCGTTCCCACGAAGATCGTGCCTCCCGCGGCCGAGGGAGTGCTTCTCACTTCGCTGGCCGCGGCGAATCGCCACATCAGATTTCCCGCGGCCAGGGAATATCCATAAATATATTTATCCCCCGTACCCAATATAATGAGATCATTTTCTTCCATGCACAGAGGGGTGGAATGTATCGATCCTCCCGGCTGCACGCGCCATTCTATCTTTCCCGAGTGATTCATCCTGATCAAGGAACCATCGGTGGTGGCGGCCACAATATAGCCATCTCCCAGGGTGCAGGACGCCCAAATACCTTCCCCTATCTTCTGGGACCACATTTCTTCCCCATCCAGCCTGCGCAGAGCGAGTAGTTTTCCCTGCAGGGTAGCGGCAATGACCAAATCCTCTCCCACCCGGGGGCTGCTCACTATCTTTTCCCGGACGCTGCGATTCCAGATCCTTTCTCCGTTATTGACATCCAGACAGAAAATATTCCCCTCATAATCGGCCCCGAATACCCGGTCCGCATAACATACCGGGGAGGCCCCGATACCGGAACCGGACCGGTATTTCCACTTGAATTTCCCCTCCACGGTAAAGGAGTACAGGTATCCGTCCCGGCACCCGAAGATCACGTCTTCCCCGCACACCACCGGAGAAGAGGTCAAGGCGGCGTCGAATTTTTGCTTCCACCCTTCCTGCAGGGAAACGACCTCCAGGTCCTCCCCCGCCGGGCTGCCTTCTTCGGTCAGGTTTCCCCCCGGGGGAAGCTCCTCTCTTCCCGACTTCCCCGCTTCTACTCCGGGAGTTCCGTTATCAGCCGATAACAGGACCGATGAGTCCGGTAGATTATTTCTCCTCTGGCCCAGGTCAAAGGGATTAAAAATGATCAGGATGGCGGCGATGAGGGCCACCGCTCCGGTGATAACAGGCAGGGAGGATCTTCTCATTTTTTCTCCTCTTTTCCATGCTTTCGCCGTTTCTTTACAGCCGGCCGGTATATCCCAGTGCATGGCGGGAAATGTCAGGTCGGTTTCAATGTTGATCCCTTCCTCGCGGGGAGCCGTGAAGGAGGGAAAGAAGATGCTGTCCAGAAATTTCTCCCGGTGCTGCTTGACGAATTCCCGGGAAGGGGCGAAAACCAGGGTATGGCTTCCTGCCGGCAAGGAAAAACGCTGCAGTACGCATTGTTCTTCCACGGTTTTATTAAAGAGATCCTGCTGCTCCCTGGTTTTTTGGAGAGGTATTGTTTCCACCTCCGGCAAGGAATCCAGCGTATCCTCGATTTCCGTTTCCCCGCTCCAGTGAATAGCCTCAATCCCCCGGTTATGGAACAGGTAAACTTCCCGGGAACGCCTGACCATTCCCACTATCAGGGAATTCGATAGATATCCATCGTCCGGAAAAAGAACCGGCTCTTCATTTCTCATGAAATCCAGCAGTTTCAGGAAAAACTGCGCGGGATGGCCGAGACGGGAAAGTGAAATCGCGCTTCTGAACAGGCGCTTCAAGGCCGGTTCCGGCGCCGGGCCGGCGGTTGAAATAAAGAGAAAAAACTCCTCTCCCTGCTGTTTTCGAGGTATTTCCTGGTATATCAGGGGTTGTTGATCCCTTTTACCGAAGCAAACAAAACAAGTCTTATCCATGGCAACCACCTCGGAATCCGAGGTTAGCCGCCCGCGGATAAAAATGCAACAAGAATTAACATGGTAAGGGGGGAACGGAGGAAAAGCAAGAATTGTCAGGCCGCGCTGAATATACCCTTTATTTTGGCCATCATCCGGTCGATGGGTCCCTCCCGGTCATATTTGCCGCCATCTGCCTGCCGCATGAATTTGCGGGCTATGGAATTCTCCGGATCCCATTTCAGGGCGTCCTTGAAATGTTTTACCGCCATGCTTTTTAGTCCCACCTTGAAATATACGAATCCCAGGTTGGCATGATAATCGGCGTTGTAGAACTCCATCTGTACCGCTTTTTTACACTCGTCCCGGGCTTCGTGAAGCCTGGAATTCGACATGGCCAGACAGAATCCGTGCCAGCTATGGTAGGCCGGATTTTCCGGATTCAATTTTACGGCGGACTTCAGCAGCAGCACCGCCTTATCGTATCTCCCCTCCCGCATACATTCCTTGGCCTGAGTGAAAGCCAGGGAAGCCGACTTTTTATCCCGCTCGTGGATTAAAACCGAACTGGCCCCCTGATTCTTCTTGCGCAGGGAATCGTCGTACTCTTGCCTTTTCTGGGGATCGATGAGTATGCTATAGGCCTCGTTGATCATCTTGAACCGTTCGCGGTTTTCCGGTTTATCACCAGCCACGTCCGGATGGTATACTTTGGCCAGGTGAAAATATTTTTTCTTGATCTCTTCGGTAGTAGAGCTTATGTGAAGTTCTAGCAATGAATAATAATCGGTATTCACTGTTATCTACCTCTTATCCATGACGGGTTTTACTTCTCTGAGAAGATTATTCGCCAGTTCATTCCGGGGATCGTGTTTTAAAATTATCTCGAGATTCTGGCTGGCTTCTTCCAGGGATCTTTTTTCATACAAGGCCAAGGCCAGATTCAACCGCGCTTTCAGATAGTTGGGATTAACCTTTAACGCGGTCTTGAACTGCAGAATGGCGTCATCGGTCATTCCCTTGTTGGCGTAGGTTATACCCAGCAAATTGTGCAGATCCGGATAATCAGGGTGCAGGGATAAGGATTTTTTAAGCTCGGCCATGGCATAGTCGTAATCGCCGTTCTGGATCGATTCCAGGGCGAGTTGTTTGCTTACCTGCGACGAAGACGGTCTTTCCTCCAGCAGCCGGTGGAACAACGCTGCCGCTTCCTTTTCCATCCCTCCCCGCCGCACCAAGGAGATGAGCTCGTTTACGGGATCGAGATAAAAATTAGGCGCCGCGGATAGGCAAATTTCCAGTTCTTCCAAGGCCCGATCTTTATTTTCATCGCTCCAGTAACTTTTGGCCAGCATCAACCGGGCCTTGAAATAGTTTGGATTTATCGCCAGGGACCGCTTGATGCACTCGCGGGCGTTCACTCTATTTCCTATTCTCTCGTAGAGGGTGCCCAGGTTATAATGAACGTCGGCATATTTTGGTTCAAGTTCTATGGCCTTCTCCAATTCCTTGGCCGCGTCGGCCAAGCGGCCCTCCTCGTCCAGCAATTTGGCGCATTCTATATACGATTCCACCATGTACATTCGAACCATTTCCTGGTCCTGAGCCCTAACCTCATCCGTATTCTTGGCCACATAGGATTCGAATTCCCGACAAGCTTTACGGTACTCTCCCTGGTTCATGTGGCTGAGAGCCTTTTTGAGCTTGTTCTTGGGGAGTAAACCGATAAATCTATCGATGAACATCTCTTACAACCTTTCCCTGATGGTCAGAGGTATTTTCACGATGGACCTCTTGTAGCCTGGACCATGCAAGTCATAGGCCAAAAAATGATGCCGCCGGATAAGCTTAAATACTTGAAGAATAGGCTGTTTTTAAGCCCGGTTCGATAAAAGTGGTTTTTCTCTCCATGCGGAAATATTCTTCGGAAGAGTATGTTGGTTTCGCAACGGCTACCAGCCTGAATTTGCATTTTGCAAACGCCTTCGCCGCGGGACAGGGCAATATCACTAGTTTTCTGAATTTTCCTCCCGGCAGGAGGTAATTTTCAACGATACTCAGACGCTTGACGCCCCGGGAATCCTCCAGATACATATCAACCAGCGAATGCTCGGTGAACAGGCCCCTTATCTCCAGACGGCAGCTCTCTTCCTCCACGTCCACTTCCAGGCTGTCCAGGGCCAGGTCCACTATGTCCGTTCCGATCCAGAAATACTGCGCTCCGGAGCGTTCGGCCACGAACACCTGGCCGAATCTCCGGGAAATAGAAATTCCCCGGGGCTGATCCAGATCGATTGCTTTCTGCTTATCGTCGCCGATGGCGATAATGTAATTAAGGTGCCGGTCGAACTTATGAATCAAGTTCCTTTCCGTATCGGTCACGTAGAGGTTGGCGTAGTAATCGATGTCCAGGTGATTGAAACGGCCTATATTATCGCTGGCCGAGGCATCGAACAGGGTCACCTGGTCCTTCTCGGTTGATATTTTCCATAGTCGCTTTCCCAGACTGTCGACCACGGCGATATAATACATATCGTAGTAAAACCAATCATCCGTCTCGCCCGCGGCGGTAATGGAAATCGGTCCCCGGAGTTTCATCCCCTTCCACCGGGGTGCAAGGATTTCCAATAGGACCCCATCGTAATCGAACACGACCACCCGGTCGTTACCGCTATCGGCGACGAAAATCCGGTTGCCGCTGACATGCACCCCCCGCGGCGACAGCAAGGAATCTTGAGCGAAATATTTTATCTCCTTGACGAAAACCAGATCCCCCCCGGCGTACCGGAGATGAACCAGCCGATCATTACCGGTATCGGCGATGAACAGGTTTCCTTCCCGGTCTCCCGCCACATCGCGGGGATGCTTGAATTCCATCCCCGGGCCGGAATTATTTCCGGCAAATCCCATGGCCGTCAGTCCCTTATTATATATCAAGGTATGGTTCCCGCTGTTCAATCCGAAAACGGTCAATTCGTCGTCATCCTTGCGGGTGGAGGGATCGTCATTGCACGCCAGCTTGGTGCAGAATATCCCCTGGGGATCGTTAAATTTCGCCCGGTAACCCGAGTATATATCCAGGTGAAATTGGGTGATTTTCTGGATACCCAGATTGTGAGACCAGGGGGGAAAGGTCAAGGTTGCACCGGTCTTGCCCCCCACCGCCAGGTGAAGCATGGCTAGGGACAAAAGCAGCAGCAGGACCAGTTCCTTGACCTTCATCGCAGCTCCGTATTTTGAGCGGCCAGAGACCGATAAATAAACATCGAGGCCAGCACTTTCTTCACGTATGCCCGCGTTTCCTCGAGACCTATCATTTCCAGCGCGATCAGCGGATGCTGGGACGGTTTGAACGTTTTTCTCCATTTGGACATCTTAGCTGAACCGGCATTGTATGCCGCAAGCGTTCCAATCACCGAATCCTGGCTTCTATTGAGTAAAAATCTCAAATACCACGTACCCGCTTCAATATTTATGGCCGGCTCGAAAAGCTCTTCCCGGGTAATTGATTTCCTTTCCAGTTTCTTACCTATCCATTCCCCGGTGGAAGGCAGCAGTTGCATCAATCCGCAGGCCCCGGCAGGGGACACCGCGTTCCTCCTGAAATGGCTCTCTTCCCGGATTAGGCCCAGCACCAGCTCGGCGGGGATCCTCCTGGTGGATATCTGCCGGCTCAATAATCCGGGAAAAGCCACCGGGTACCTCAGATAATCGGGGAGGGAGTCCCCACTGTGATAGAAAGCCGGCGCGTTCAAAAGTGATATGCTGAATCCGGCCATGCCATTCAGCCGGGCGTGACGGTACATCTTCCCCAGCTCCTTGCGGTCGTGAGCGTAGAGGCGGGATAATACCTCTCCACAGCGTTCCGCTTCCTCCAATAATCCGCATTCCAGGAAATAGAAAAAAGCCTCCCCCGCCGGATGTGTGGCGACCGTCCCGCTGTCCGGCAGGATCTCCTCCAGATTATCGAAATAACTTATTTCGGCCGATTCCATGCGGCACAGCAGGGAATCGGGATCTTGATATTCTTTTTCCACGGTAAAGATCGAGGGGCCCTCCCGCAGGGCCGCCGCGTAAAATGAGCGGGGGAACTGCCGCATCAGCTCGCTCTTCCAATAATCCCGGGTCTCTTGATCTTCTCCGGTTCTACACAGCCAATAGAAGGCGGATTCCTTCAACCGGTTTTGAAACAGGGGTAAATGGCTTTTTAAAATAGCATGAGCGCCGGTCGTATCCCCCCGCCAGAAGCGTAAAACGGCTTCGCTCAACAGCGCCTCCTTTCCCCGAGAGGTCTCCACCCCGCTCGCTCTCAGTTCCTTCCATATCTTCAGGGCGCCGTTCCAGTCCCCCCGGGCGGCATGTATTCGAGCTGCTATATCCAGGTATTTTTCCGCCCTCCGGTCCCGGGGATAATATCTTCCAAACAACCGGTAGCTCTCCGCGGCTTTCTGATAATGTTTGAATCCATACTCCAGCATGGCGATTTTCAGCAAGGCTTCCTTTTTTAAAGAGACCGCGGCCGGGGAACGGAATAGTTCCCGGAACAGGGCCAGGGCCCTTCTTTTATTCCCGTCGATGTGCAGCTGGTTGGCATACAGATATTTATATTCATAGGGAGACATTCCCATCTCCTTCATTTTCCGCATGAGAAACCGGATACTCTGGGACCGCCCATAGCGGACGGCTTTTTCCGCCAGCAGGTGTATCTCCTCTTCCTGGAAAGACAAGGTGTCCAGGTGATGCTCGGAAATCAACTTTGCCAGCAACTCCTCCGCTTCATCGCACCCCGGTTTGTGCAAGGCCTGGATAAGCGTCTCTCTCGCCTTGTCCACCTCTCCGGCGGCAAAATAGCCACGGGAGAGAAGCAGCAGGCTTTTCCCATTGAGCATATCGTAGGATAGATAATTCAGGGCCGGAGCGGAATGCCAGGTGGGTGAACATACCGCGGCCTGCACGAATAGATCGGCTACGGGATTTATTAGATGATGGTCGCGCAGACGGGGATCCTCCACTACTTTGGATAGGATCCGGGAAGTCTCCGCGGCGCTTTCGGGGAATTCTCCCGTTTCGAATAATACCTTGCCCCTGATCATCAATCTGTATATTTCCAGCCATTCATTGTCCAGCCTCAGACCGGTTCGCTCCAGCACCCGGTCATAATCACCAGCTTTAAACGCGACTAGGGCGGCGCGGAATAGGTCTCCCCGTTTATCCAGAATCCGGCAGGCCCTTTCCACATCACCGGCCATGGTCAGAATGGCGGCCCGGTCCGGACTCTTCCCTTCCTCCCTATCCTCCAGCGCCTGCCAGTACTCTCCCCTCCATAGGTGATTATCGGCTCCGTTTTCAACGGCTCCGGAGCGCGCGGGATCCAGGGATAGGATGAATAAAAGAAAGAAAAAAAATGTTCGTTCGTAACGCATTTTCATCGCACTTTTCATACTTTATGATGTTACCGAAATCACTTAAGGGCAAGTTAAATGCCAGAATTGAGATTATTCCCACTCGATGGTGCTGGGGGGTTTGGAGCTGATATCGTACACCACCCGGTTGATGCCATGGACCTTATTGATAATCTCGCTGGCGATGGTTTGCAGAAATTCGTTGGGCAGCTTGGCCCAGTCGGCCGTCATTCCGTCGGTGCTGGTCACGGCCCGCAGAACAGCCGTTCTTTGATAGGTTCTTTCATCTCCCATCACTCCCACGCTCTTTACCGGGAGCAGAACGGCAAATGCCTGCCATACTTGATCATACAGCTCCTCCCTGCGCAGGCCTTCAATAAAGATCCGATCCACCTGCCGCAGTAGGTCGAGGTCCTCTTTCCTCACCGCGCCCGGGATTCTTACCGACAGTCCCGGCCCGGGAAAGGGATGCCGGGCGATCTGTTTCCCGGGCAGACCCAGCACCTTTCCTACTTCTCTCACTTCATCCTTGAAAAGCAAGGCCAGGGGTTCAATCAGATTGAACCTCAGGTTTTCCGGCAGCCCTCCCACGTTATGATGGGATTTAATGGTGGCCGATGGCCCCACCGTGGACCGGCTCTCGATCACGTCGGGATAGAGCGTTCCCTGGGCCAGGAAATCAAAGGGTCCGTGACGGGCGCTCTGTTCCTCGAATATATCTATGAAACACTTACCGATGATTTTTCTTTTCTCCTCGGCATCCGCCAC
Organism: Candidatus Krumholzibacteriota bacterium; assembly: GCA_016926065.1. GTDB lineage: Bacteria > Krumholzibacteriota > Krumholzibacteriia > Krumholzibacteriales > Krumholzibacteriaceae > JAFGPI01. Next base: position 32,919 of record JAFGPI010000152.1, on the reverse strand, counting down.
CCCCTCCAGCCTTCTCAGGAATTCATCCGCCGCGTCCACGAAAACCAGATCGGTAGTGAGATATTCGGAGATCATTTCTCTCACTTCCTCGGCTTCCCGGTGGCGCAATAATCCGTTATCCACGAAAACCGGACAGAGCTGTTTGCCGATCGCCCGGTCCATCAGGGCCGACATCACCGAGCTGTCGACCCCTCCGCTGACCGCGCACAGCACCCGGGAACGGCCCACCTTTTTCCTTATCTTGGCCACTTCGGCCTCCACGAAGGAATGGGAATCCCAGTTTCCCCGGCAGCCGCAAATCTGGAAAAGGAAATTCCTCAATATCTTCTCCCCATACTCGGTGTGATAGACTTCCGGATGAAATTGCAGCCCGTAGATCCTTTCCTCTCTATTTTCGATGGCGGCAATCGGACACCCCTCCGACGAGGCGATCGGTTTGAACTTTTCCGGTAAGGTTTTTACCCGCACTCCGTGGCTCATCCATACCCGTTGTTCCGGGGGAGTGTCGCGAAAGATCTCGCTCTCCCCGGAGACCTGAATGACGGTGTGCCCGTACTCCCGGTGATCATCCTTTTCCACCAACGCTCCCCTGACCAGGGAAAGCAGATGCATCCCGTAGCATATTCCCAGCACCGGGATTCCCAGGGAAAAGATATCGGCACCCAGCCCGGGCGCGCCCCTTTCCGTTACGTCCGCGGGACCCCCCGAAAGGATGATGCCGTTCGGTTTTTCCGAGCGTATTTCATCCACTCCGGCCGAGGGCGGCATGATCACCGAAAATACTTTTTCGGCCCTCACCTTGCGTGCTATAAGTTGGGTGTATTGAGAGCCATAATCGAGGATAACGATCGATTCCCCTTCCCAGTCCGTTTTTATCAATCCGGTCTCCCCCTAGTGTCTGAAATGTCTTATACCGGTTAAGGCCATGGTTATTCCCAGTTTCCGGGCCGCTTCCATCACTTCTTTATCCCGTATGGATCCTCCCGGTTGAATAACCGATTTCACCCCCGCCCGAACCAAGGTCTCCACCCCGTCGGGGAAGGGGAAAAAGGCGTCCGAACCCGCCGCGGCGTTTTCTATCTGCATCCCCGCCAGCTGCGCTTTTTCCACCGCTATACGGCAAGAATCCACCCTGCTCATCTGGCCGGCCCCCACCCCCACCGTTCCTTCTTTATCACAGATTACGATGCCGTTGGATTTAATATGCTTTACTATTTTCCAGGCCAGGATGAGCGCTTTCTCCTCGTCGGGGGAAGGTTTCCGGGGAGTGACGTATTCAAGTTTATCGAGTTCCGGAAATCCCGCATCCCTTTCCTGCACCAGCAGAAGCTCCCCCGCCTCCCGGGTTACCCAGCCTCCCAGATCCCGGTCCCATTCGGATCCGGGAACTTCGATCAGGCGCAGATTCTTTTTCCTTTTCAGCCGGGTCAAGGCCTTCTCCGTGAATCCCCGGGCCATGATCACCTCCACGAAACCTTCGGTCGAGGCCCCGGCCAGCTCCTCATCCGCCACTCCGTTTACCGCCACCACGCTCCCAAAGGCGGAAACCGGGTCCGTCTTCCGGGCCCGGATAAAGCTTTCTCCGGGGGTGTCGCAAACCGCCGCGCCGCAGGGATTCATGTGCTTCAGAATGGCGCACGAATTCTTCCCCAGGTCCCGGGAGAGGAGGAAAGCGGCCCACATATCCTGAATGTTGTTGAAGGAAAGTTCCTTGCCCTGGTGCTGAATAAAATCCCCAAATTTACCCTGGGGCGGATTCTCTGTATATAGGGCCGCCCGCTGGTGAGGATTCTCTCCGTAGCGCAGGGAATGGATCTTCTTGTAGAGGGTGATCTTCTCTTCCGGAAAGTTATCCGGGTGCTCCAAGCCCTCGAAATAGACCGATATGGCCGCATCGTAGCCGGCCGTATGGTGAAAAGCCCGGGATGCCAGGCTCCTGCGTTTAGCTAGAGTTATCTCGCCGCCGGTATCATCCAGCTCCCCTATGATTCCTTCGTAATCGGCGGGGTCAACCACCACCGCCACCGAATGATAGTTTTTGGCGGCGGATCGTATCAGCGTGGGGCCACCGATATCAATCTGCTCCACCATCCCTCTTTCATCCAATTCCGGATTGGCCGCCGCCTCCCGGAAACGGTAGAGGTTCACCACGATCAGATCGATCAATCCCACACCCAGCTCTTCCGCCTGCCGCAGGTGTTCGGGATTTTCGCGATCGGCCAGTATTCCTCCGTGTATCTTGGGATGCAGAGTTTTCACCCTTCCGTTCATGCATTCGGGGAAACCGGTCAGATCACTGATATCCACCACCGGGATCCCGGCGGCCCGCAGGGCGGTGGCGGTTCCGCCCGAAGCGATGATTTCAATCGATCTTTCGGCCAGGGCCCGGGCGAATGTTTCCAGCCCGCTCTTGTCGGTCACGCTGATCAAGGCTCTCTTTATCTTACCGTTCATCCTAAATACCTCTTGATGTCCAGGTGTGGAAATAAACGCTCCAGGGCCATTTCATAACGTTCGCTGGTCTTCTTTAATATGGACGGGGGTAGTTCCGGAGCGGGGGGATTGTGATCCCATCCGATCTCGTCCAGATAATCGCGGACAAACTGCTTATCCAGGCTTTTCTGCTGCCGGCCCGGCTCATATTCTTCCTCCAGCCAAAACCGGGAGGAATCGGGAGTCAAGATCTCGTCTATGATAATCACGCGGCCGTCAATCCGGCCGAATTCGAACTTGGAGTCGGCGATTATAATGCCTTTGCCGGCGGCGTGCTGGCTGGCCCGGGAATAGATATCCAGACTCATGCTTCTTATCTTCTCGTAGGTGTCCTCCCCCACCAAGCGGGCGGCCCTCTCCAGGGAAATGTTTTCGTCGTGACCGGATTCCGCCTTGGTGGAGGGGGTGAAGATAGGCTCCTCCAGTTTGTCGGAAAGCCTCAACCCGGAAGGGAGTTCCAGTCCGCAAACCTTGCCGGTTTGCTGGTACTCCCTCCAACCCGAGCCGGAGATATATCCCCTCACGATGCATTCCAGATCGATCCTCTCCGCCTTCCGGACCAGCATCGAGCGGCCCCGGAGTTCTTTCTCGAATCTTTTGAAAGGCTCCGGATAATCCGCGCTCTCCACGCTGAGCATGTGGTGGGGAAGGTCATCGAACCATTCGAACCAGGCTGCCGATATCATATTCAAAACTACGCCCTTACCCGGCACCGGCGTGGGAAGGACCGAATCGTAGGCCGATATCCGGTCCGACACCACTATCAGGAGCTTATCCCCCAGATCGTAGATGTCCCTGACCTTCCCTTGGTAGGCCGGGATCAAGCCGGGAAGGTTGACGGCGCCGTTTATATTAATTCGACTACTCATAATCGATTACCACCCTTCTTTTTCCATCCAGGGCCAATCTTCCCTCGGCGAATAGCCTGACCGCTTCCGGGTAGGCTCTGTGCTCTTCCTTGAGGATCCGGACACTGAGCGACTCCACCGTATCATCCTGTTCAACCGGAACCACCTTCTGAATAATCACCGGTCCCGTATCCACTCCCTTATCGACGAAATGCACCGTGCATCCGGAATAGCGCACCCCGTATTCGAGGGCCTGCTTCTGGCCGTCGAGTCCCCTGAAACTGGGGAGCAGAGCGGGATGGATGTTAATCATCCGGCCCTCGTATTCATCCAGCAGGCGGCCCTTCACGATGCGCATGAATCCGGCCAGGCACACCAGTCCGATCTCCCTCTCCCGGCATAAGCGGTACATTTCCTGGCTCGCCTCCGGGATCATCGATCCTCTTCTTTTCCCGCAATCGACCACCCGGACCTCAATGCCGTTTTCCCGCGCATGGCCGAGCGCTCCGGCTTCCCCATTGTCCACTATCAGCAATCTTATCTCCGCCGGGTAATCCTCGGCCGCGGCGGCCCGCACCAGGGCCTGGAAATTACTGCCTCTTCCGGAGGCCAGAACGGCCACTTTTAGCTTGTTTTTCATTCCTTCTCTTTCGTGGATAACCAGTCAGAACCGGTCTGGTAAAATGATCCGGGGGCTTACGGAGAAAAGCCGGTTCCCTGAGTTGATTTCAATCTCACCACAGATCCGATACAGCGCATGATATCCCCCTCCGGCAGTTAAGTCAAGCAGTGATCCGGATTATATCCGGCGCATTTTTCGGCCGTCGCGGCGGCGCCTCCCGGGGCCATGCTTCAGCGGCGAGGGCCTATCCGGGATGGATAACTATACCCAAGCCGAAGGTGAATACCGCTTTGGGGTAGCGGTCGTTATATATGTGATGTATGCGAGAGAGGAAGATGAAGGACAGGTTTCGTTTGATCTCGCGTTCTCCTCCTATCCCGAAGTTCACCCCCCAGGACTCACGCTGGTAGATGCCTTTACCCCGGCCCTGGCTGATATAGACCGGATTGAAGTATTCCATGGTAATGGCTGAATTTTCAAAATAAAGACTGGTTCCCAATTGGAAGAAAAATTTCATTCTTCCCCTCTCCCAATCATCTTGGTAAATATATAAACGGGCGGCGGCCAGAATTTCATAAAGCTCCTTTTTCCCGGACAGCGGTTCCACCGTACTGGATACATCGGTCGGTTTATCCACCCACCACCGGCTGTACCGCAAGCCCACCCCCCCGTCTATTTTTTCACTGAGGGGAAAAAAGAGGCTGATTTTTGAAGATGCGCTCCAGGAGAAAAAGTATTCCTCACGCCAATCCACGTACTGGGGACTGTCATTCCAGTACGACGAACCCAGGGTGATATCCACCTTGATCGCCTGAGCGGACGAAGGATTCAGGACTGCGATTAAGACCGCCGCCGCCAGGATTGCTGGTCTCCTCCTGTTCAATAAATCCTCCTCCTTGATCAGTGCCTGCTTCCGGGACGATATCCCCCGGATCTCCCCTTACTCGAATTAGCGCCCTTTCAACATCTTATAATCTACCGGCGATAACGTCTACCCCCGATCTCACATTTCTATCCCCTTTTGCCTGGATTCCGGCTCATCACCCGGGTGCGCGCTTATTTCCGGGAGGGAGGAGGCGGGGGAAAGCTCACCCGCAACTCCGTGCGCTGGAGATCGAGATGCCCGGCAGCCGGCGGAAAGGGAGGGGCGTGGATCTCTATCCAACCCCCACCGGTCAACAGCCGGAGATCCTCCTCCAGGGGAAGGTACCGGGAGCCGAATTTCTCTATTTCAGCGACCGGCCATTCCAGGCTGTGCTCCAGGTACGGACTGCATATTACACTATCCGGGCGCATCCGGCGGAGGAGAAATTGTAATCCCCCGACCTGCTTTCCCTCGGCGCAGACCACGATGAGGTATCGCAGTTTACCGGTGCCGCGGCGCCACAAGTCACCCACCAGGAAGCGAGCTTGGTTCTCGTTCAACCGACCCTTTATCACCAAAATCCTTTCCTTTCCGAACAAAACGTTTTCTCCCCGGGGCCAATCTCCTCCCCCGGATCTTCGCTTTCCCGGGGGAAAATCAACCGGCCTCGCCCCCCCGGAGCGGTCCCGGGGAGCCAGGACGACCGAGCATAGCAAACTCAAAAAGGCGAATAAGAGCAGCAGGCGCCTCCGGGGGGTGCGGGGACGCACGGCAATAACCAGGCAAGAAACGGTCAATACGTAACTTACATAATCCAATTCCCCCACCTGGATACCCGGATGAGGAAAAGAGGAAATCGATGCGGGAATCCGGTGCAGCAGGTCGGAGAGAAGATTGATCCAACCGGAAAGCAGTCTTTTTAATCCCGCCCCCGGAAGTAAGATATAGATCATGCCGGAATAGAGCAGTAGGGTGAGGGGAATTATTATCACCAGGTTTACCAGGGGAGCCATGAGCGAAGCGCGTCCGAACAAGCTTAGAACCAGGACCAGCGAAAATAGGTTGACCGAACAGGAGACGACCAAGGGAAAGATCAATATTTGAGCGATTCTTCCCTTCCAGCCTCCGGGCAGCCGGGAGGTAATCATTCTTTGGATGGGCAATCCCAGTAGCGCGATCCCGGCCACCGCGATAAAAGACAACTGAAATCCGCGGTTATGGATTATCGATAAATCCACCCCCGCCAGTAGAAAAGATCCGGCCAGCAGGCATCTTATCAAGGAGAAATGCAATCCCAGCAGCTGGAAGGACTTTACCGCCCCCCACAGCGCCAGAGCCCGCAGCAGGGAAGGCGGATACCCGGCCACGGCGGTGAATAATCCCAGTATCAGAAAGAGAAGGGTATCCGCCGCGCATTTTCCCAACCGGAGCCGGTTGAATATCCAACCCAGGGGCAGTATTAAAATACCCAGGTGCAGTCCGCTGAGAGCGAGAAAATGGGCGATCCCCAGATAGCCGTAACTTTCCCTGAGTCTTCCATCCAGCCTCGATCTATCAGCCAGAATAAGGGCCCGGAGCAGTGCCCGGCTGGACTGGGCCAGGGATCGGTCCTCCAAGCTGCGGCCGATTTTCCCTCTCAGCGAATAGACGAACGGCAAAGTGCGGTATCTTTCGGAAGACCGCGCGGAATGGCTCACCCGCGGCGACTCCTTTCCCGCCCTCTCCCCCTCCGGCCGGATCTGACGCGGCGGTATTCGCGAATTGGAGGTAACCAGTATCAGCAGAGAGCTGGAACAGATCAGGAAGAATCTTACAGGTTCGCCGGTCGGCCGGAGCTGGAGGAGGGAATGTTTCGCGGAAGGAGCCGGAAAAGTTCCGGGGGCGGTCGATGCGGAAAACAGGTAAAGTAAAACGGTAAGCCCGGAAGATACCACCAGCGGAAGCGGTTCCAGGGTAAAAAATGAACCCACCATTAAAAACACCGACCACCACACCATCCTCAACCTCCTCCCGCGCCGTGTTTGCGGATCCGCTGCCTCAACCGGGAATTTTATTTTTGGACACTGCTCTCACAGGGCCGCTCACCGGAATGCAATCGTCATCCCGGTGGAATAAATAACTCTTAATCGTCCTTTCCGGGGTAGAAACATACCCGGTTCTTGCCATCGCTCTTGGCTTTCAAGAGAGCCTGGTCCGCCTTATGGAACAAATCTTCTTCCCTTTCGGCGTCCACCGGGTAGATACACCCCCCGATAGTCAGGGTGATGGATAGGATGCGTCCTTCCTCCAGTTTGAATCCGGTCTGGGACACGACCTCCCTGATTCTCTCGGCGGTTCTTTCCGCCGCCTCCCTCCCCGCGCCCGGCAACAGGGCAACAAATTCCTCCCCTCCGAAGCGGAAAAGGAGATCGATCTTTCTCAGGTGCCTTCTGATAGTGTGGGCCACAATCTTCAACACCTCGTCTCCGGTATCGTGCCCGTAACGATCGTTAAAGAGCTTGAAGTCATCTATGTCCATTATTAAAAATCCGAGGCATCGCTGGGTTCGCGATGCCCGCTCCATTTCCAGGGGTAGCTGGGTCTCATAATAGTTGCGGTTGTTCACCTTGGTCAGGGTATCGATGGAAACCATTTCGGCGAAGTGTCTACTATTTTCCAGATAGCGCACGATTCCCTGAGCGATCAAATAAAAGTTCGTATAGGCCTCCTGGGGCGGAGAATCGGTGCTCCAGACATGTATCTGCAAGATTCCATAGTGGGTCCGCCCCCCCCTCAAGGGTAAAAGCATGATCGATTTGACTTCCGGATCGACCCCGAACATGCTTTCCGCTCCATACATAATTTCAGGGTGGATGAGAGTGCAAATCCTACCGGTCGACAGGGCCTGCCGGTAAAAATTGCTTTTGAGTAAATCCTCCTCCTCGGCTTCCCGCAGCGATAAATGGTCCTCCTCGTCGGACGGTTCAAGCTTTCCGAACAAGATAAAGAAAGCCCGGGCATCGGGGAGTATGTACCCGGTGAGGCCCAACATCTTCTCTATCCTTTCGCGGGAGGATACCTGGGCGTTGTTCAGTGAGAGAAAGGATAAAATATTCGCCAGCACGGAAGGGACTATACCTCCTCCCGTCCTTTCCCGGGCGGTCAGAGTTCTCCACTCCCTCTCGCTCATCACCAGAGTAATCTTTTGATAATTACTCTTCCTGGTGTATTCTATCGAAACCTCCCCTTCCCGGTGCACGGCCTCCCCTTTTCTGAATACACCGCTCTTGACCAGTTCTTCCAGGGAGATAAAGGCCTCCCTTATCATGACTGGGCGTTCCCCCAGGACCAGGGCGTCCAGGATCCCCTCAATCCGGTTCGAGGACAGAAATTGTCGGGGAATCAGCTTGGCAAGAAGGTACTTATAATCTTTTTCAAACCCAGGATGCATTTTTCTTCCTGTAAAGCAGGGCTTTTAATACTATTTTCCTATTTAAATTATACACCATATCCTATTTTTTTCAAAGGCCTGAAAAGGATTATCGCTTCAGAGATAATGAAATCATTATGTTATATCACATCAATGGTTTTATATAATCGCTAGCCCGATAAATTTTTACTTTTCAGAACCTTGATAAATTGACCGATATAATATATATTGACCCGGAAATGAAGGGTTGACATGTATGAAAACGGTGTGTATCTCAATAATCCTGCTGCTGGCGGCCCTGAGTTTACCGGGCTGCTTCCTGGCCGGCGGTGGCAAGGAGGAGCCCGTCATCCTCGACGAATGCGAGGGGATAACCACTGAGGGGATCTACCTCCTTTACCCTCAATTACTTCATCTGCAGAAAAAACTGGACGAGGCCTCCACCTACTATTACCTGGGAGACATCGAATCCTCCGTCTATATGAGTGAGGACCTGCTGGTCGAGATTCAGGATCTGAAAGCCACCTCCCCCGCTCCCTATGTATGTAATCATCTGGATACGTTGGAAAACATGGTTTTGTGCTTAAATCACCAGGCCACGGAGGAGGAATTAAGCAAGGATTGGCGCGCCCACATGACGGCGGTTTTCGATTCTATCGCTGAAAACCATGTGGTGGAGGAACAGATCGAAATCGTGTACAACTGGAGGACCGAGCGCTGGCTCAAATACTACCAGGGCAGGGGCAGGAAACACTTTACCCGCTGGTTGGAACGGGTCGAAAAATACCGGGATATAATAGAGCCCATCCTGGTCCAAACGGAGGTTCCCCGGGATCTGCTTTACCTGTCGGTAATAGAGAGCGGACTGAACCTCTCCGCTAGATCCAACGTCAAGGCCACCGGTCCCTGGCAATTTATGGCGGGAACGGGCAGACTATTCAACTTGAGAATTAATTGGTGGATCGACGAGCGCAAGGATATAGTGGCTTCCACCTATGCCGCCGCTCACTATCTCAAGCATCTGCATTCCCTTTTCGGTAACTGGCAATTGGCCCTGGCGGCTTACAACTCGGGGGAATACCGGGTGGCCCGGGCGATATCCAGGCAAAAAACCGACGATTACTGGCGCCTGCGGCTTCCCAGCCAGACCCGGTGGTTTGTTCCCAAATTCATGGCCGCGCTGGAAATCGGGCGCAATCCCCGTAAATACGACTTCTCCCCGCCGGTGGTCAGGCCCTTTGAATTCGACACGGTTACCATCGACCGGTCGACCGATCTGAGGCTTATCGCCGAAGCGGCCGGAACCACCTTAACCGGAATAAAACAACTTAATCCGGCCTTGAATAGATGGGCCACCCCCCCGGGGATGGAGGTTGATATCAAGTTGCCCAAGGGAAGCGGCCAAAGAGTGCTGGAGGCCCTCTCCCAGATTCCCCCGGAGGAAAGGGTGTCCTGGTACCGGCACACCGTAAAAAAAGGGGAAACCCTATCCCGCATCGCCGCCCGTTACGATATATCGCAGAAAGAGCTGAAAAGAATAAACGACATTCAAAATGTGCACCGCATCCGGGAAGGCAAGATCCTACTCATCCCGACCAAGGATGAAGTAAAATTGTCCTCCCGCATGAGCAAGCCGGGATATAAAGAGCCTCCCCAGCTACCCTTCAAAATAACCCTGAAGGAATACAAGGCTCCCTCCGGTTACCGGAAGATTGTATACACGGTCAAAGATCGTGATACCCTGAGCGAAATCGCCGAGAGGTTCCATGTGGGCCTCAGCCGGGTCAGATCCTGGAACAACCTCCGCTACAGATCGATAATCCATCCGGGAGACAATCTGGTAATTTACGTACCGCCCGGATTCATGGAGGTGGCGGAGGAAGGGGATCAAACCCCGGAGGACCTGAATAACAGCGGGAAAAAGCCTTTTATCCACATAGTAAAAAAAGGTGAAACCCTAAGCGCTATATGCCGCAAGTACAATATGCGCCTTTCCGATGTTCTGGCCTGGAACTCCAGCGTGAACAAAGACAGGCTCTTTCCCGGCGATCGGATCACGCTCTGGATGGACTCGGATTAGGACAGGATATTCGCTTCATCGCAGAGATAAGATTCGCCGTCTTCAAGATTACCCGCCGGGTGACAATCCCTTTTCATGGATCCGGAATAGAGGCAGTTGGTGCCGATCTCGATGCCGGCCGGGATATCGCTCGTGCGCCCGATCACGGTCAATCCAAAATCAAGGTACTCGGGCTGAAGCCGGTTGAGAATCCGGGGATCGCCCCACCCGATCCGGGCCCCCGCTCCGATATCCGACAGCTTGTCTATTATCGAATTGCGCACGGAGGCCCCCCTTCTGATCTTACAGTCATGCAGGAGGATGCTGTTTTCGACCCGGGCTCCCTTTTCTATTATCACCCCCGGAGAGATAACCGACGATTCCACCTCCCCCTCCACCATACAACCCTTACAGATCAGGGAATGTTTCACCCGGGCCCCCGGGGATATCAGCAGGGGGGGATTATCGTCCGGCACCGTCAATACCGTGTGTCCGCCGCTCAATTTGAGTTTCGACCTTTCCGTTAGAAGGGAAAGACTGGCCCGGTAGTAACTTTTCAGGGTTCCTATATCCAGCCAGAATCCTCCAAACCGGTAGGCGGACACCATTCCCCTATCGACCAGGTGAGGGATCACGTGCTTACCGAAATCCAGATCGTCGTGGCGGGGTTTGAGCTCCCGTAGAATGGATATCAGATAATCCTTATCGAATATATATATGCCCATGGAAGCCAGGGAGCTTTTGGAGCGAAGGGGCTTCTCCTCAAAATTCAATATTTTCCCCTTGGAATCCAGAGTGGCTATTCCAAATTCCTTACACCAAGATGGAGGGACATCCACAACGGCAATGGTAACCGGAGTGCGGGAATGAAGATGAAAGTCCAGAAATTTCCTGTAGTCCATATGGTACACGTGGTCGCCCGATAATATGAGGATATGCCGGCTGGAAATATTTTTTATCACCGGAATATTCTGGAATATGGCATCAGCCGTTCCCCGGTACCAATCGGCCGCCTGATATCCGAGGTGCGGGTGAAGAATGTGCAGCCCTCCCTTGATCCGGTCCAGGTCCCAGGGTTTACCGATTCCCAAGTGTCCGATCAGCGACCGGGAGATGTACTGGGTTAACACGTACACATTCGAAATTCCCGAACGAACGCAGTTGGTCAAGGTAAAATCGATTATCCGGTATCTGCCGGCGAAGGGCACGGCCGGTTTGGCCCGGTAGCTGGTCAGCAGGCTCAACCTTTTACCCACTCCCCCGGCCATAATGAAAGCGATCATATCCATTATCCCCTCACATTCTCATTCTCGATCCCGGCTCAATGACCAGACCGGCGGGAATATTGAGATTTCTCGGAATCCGGGATCTCTTTCCCACAATGGTAATTCCGCCGGTATCCAGATCCGGATCCATATCCCGATATTCATCGAATTTCCTGTAATTCCTCGTCTTTTTGATTCCCAAGCCGGCCGCTTCCTCAATCACCACCTGCTTATCAATGATCGATCTCCTGAGGCGAGCTCCCTTCCCGACCCGGGAATAAGAGAAGACTATGCTCTTTTCCACCACGGCCTCTTTTTCGATAATCACTCCCGGGAACAGAATGCTGTCGGTCACCTTGCCCTTTATCACGCATCCATCGGCCACTATCGAATTATTAACCTGCGACCAGCGGGAAAATTTCGCCGGGGCCAGATTTTCGCCCCTGGTAAAAATCGGCCAATCGGGACGGTTGATCATGGAAAGGTGGCCCAGAAGCCTTTGAGAAGCATTGAAATAGCTGGGAATGGAGCCTATGTCTTCCCAGTACCCGTCAAACTGGAATCCGGAGACCTTCTGCTCCTCCAGCAGGGGCATGATAAGGTCAAATACGATATCCGTCTTTCCCGGCCGCAATATGTCCAGCAGAAACTGCCGGGAAAAGAGATAAATCCCCAGGGAAGCGTAAGGATAAGGGGAAGAGGGCGGTTTTTCCTTGAACTCGGTGATAAATCCGGAGTCGGAGCAACGGACCATACCGAACCTGGAATGCTGGCTGGGATTAACCTTCTTATAGGCGATGGTGACCGGACTATCCCGTTGGATATGGTAGTTGATCAGGTCCCGGTAATCCATAACGTAGACCTGGTCCCCGGAAAGGACCATTACCAGCTCCGCGTTTGAATTGCGCAGGAGATCCCGGTTGTGGTAGAGTGCATCGGCCGTTCCCCGGTACCAGTGGGCGGCTTTTCCATAATAGACGGGCTGGAGGATCTGCACTCCCCCGGTCTTTCTATCCAGATCCCAGGGTTTTCCCATCCGTATATGTTCAATAAGGGAACGGGGATTGTACTGGGCCAAGATAAATATGTCGGACAATCCGGAATGAACGCAGTTGCTCAGGCAGAAATCTATGATCCGGTAATGTCCCCCGAAGGGAATCGCTGTTTTTGCCCTATGTCTGGTTAAAGCGGATAAATCCTTACCGGTACCACCGGCAAGTATCATGGTAAGTATTTTCAATAACTACTCACTTTTTCATCAATCTGCCACAGCATATCCGGAGGGCATCAATGAGCAACCAGGAGCGATATCCTATGAGTTGTGTCCAGCTCGTCATGAATTAATAGCGCGTAATCAATGCCCACAGAAACATCCCACAGTCCGAGATCCTCCAGAAAGAAACCGGCTCCGGCGGTCAAACGGCCCATATCGTAACCGCCCCTTAAGGCTACCAAGTCACGAATCAGCAATTCCGCTCCCAGGTGAAAATCGGCGCTGGCTCTTCCCAGCCAAAACTGGGAAACACTCCTGCGGTTTTCGAATCTGAAATCACCGTCCACCGCCAGCAGCAGAACGCTGTTCATGCTTTTGACCGCCAAAGGATATCCCCATCCCACCTTCAGCGCCGGATAGATAAATTCCTTCTTTCCGGTGCTCCAGCTGATATAGGTGCCGGTAGCATCTTGAAGCTTGACTCCCAACCTGAGGTCCTTCCACATTTCCCGGTGTAGAAATCCGATATCTATACCTATACCAAAACTCGAAACCCCGGTTACTTGATCGTTACGGATGAGCTTGGCGGAGGCTCCGATATTTCCGAAATTCATGACCTGCGCGTAGGATAGAAATAGGGCGTAATCATTGGCGCTTTCCAGGGGAAAATCCCGGTAATTAAAATTCAGGCTTTCATGGCTTTCAAATATGTCATCTCCATCGTCACCGCCTACCATCCCCGATTTCCAGGGAATAATCCTGATATCATCTATTCCCATATGAATCAACGATAATCCCCAGGCCGATTTACCCGGTTTAAGGGGCAGCGCGAGCGAGAAGAAATGGTAATCGATCAGATTTCCGAACCGTTCCGAATTCATTAGGGCCAGTTCCCAGTCTCCGGGACCGGACCGCAGGGCCGAGAAATCGGCCAGGCCCGCCGGATTCCAGAAAGTGGCGGTGGCATCATCGGCGATGGCGGCAAATGCCCCTCCCATCGCCATGGCGCGGGCTCCTCCGCCCAGAGCCATGAACTCTCCGGCGTACTTTTCAGCCCGCAGGGTCATCGGGGACAGGGCAATTAGAAGACAGACCCCAACGCTACACCATTTCATTATGCTCTCCATTTTCCCAGGGGGAATATCTACTCAGTATTTTGAGTAAAACGCGCCAAAAACCTACTCCTGCTGCCTATAATTATATCAAATATATATAATGAACACAAATACAATTAACCGCCCCACACGGGGAGGGAGCGGACGAACCAGCGGTCACTTCAGTCCGTACTCTTTAATCCGCCGGTAGAGCGTTCTTTCGGATAAACCCAATTGCCGGGCGGTCTTCCGCCGGTTTCCTCCATTCATGACCAAGGCTTCCCTGATCATTTCCCTTTCCAGGCTCTCCAGGTCCCGCACATTCTCGCTCCCCGCCTCCTTGACCTCGACCCAGTTTTTCCACCTGCCCGGAACGGGACCCTCCCCCCGGGTCAGTAATTCGAGTATCTCCCGCACATCCTTGTGCAGGGACAGGAGAGAATTCATTATCAATTCTCTCTCCAATTGATCCCGGCTGCGCTTGACATGCACGGGAAGGTCGGGCAGGGGTTGTGGCGAGGCATTCTCCGCCATGCGTTTTTCCACGTCGGCCACGCGGATGACCTGATGCTGGCACAGCACCGTTAGATTATCGATCATATTCGCCAGTTCCCTCACGTTTCCGGGCCAGGAATGTTGAACCAACAGATCCAGGCCGGTGTTGTCTATTCCCTTGATGGACCTCCCATGTTTGCGGGATGATCTCTTTATAAAATACCTGACCAGGAAGGGAATGTCTTCCTGCCTGGCCCGCAGCGGGGGAATCCTCACCCGGACCACCTTGAGCCGGTAATAAAGATCCTTTCTGAATTCTCCCCGCTCGACGGAGGATTCCAGCTCTTTATTGGTGGCGGTTATTATCCTTACGTCGGAACGCAGCTTCTCGATTCCCCCCACCCTGATAAATTCCCCGCTTTCCAGCACCCGCAGCAGCTTAACCTGCATGTTGATCGACATCTCTCCCACTTCGTCCAGGAACAGGGTGCCTCCATCAGCCCTTTCGAACAGTCCCCGTCTTCTGGCAACGGCACCGGTGAAGGAACCCCTTTCGTGCCCGAACAACTCGCTTTCCAGCACCCCTTCGGCCAGGGCCCCGCAGTTGACCGCTTCAAAAGTTTTGGCGCTACGGTGGCTTTTTATATGAATGGCCTGGGCGGTTAACTCCTTTCCCGACCCGCTCTCTCCCTCTATGAGAATCGAAACCTCGGTGGGGGCCACCTGCATGATGGTGGCCAGCGTTTCCTCCAAAACGGCCGACCTGCCCACGATTCCGGAATCGCTTTTAAGCCTCCTCAGGGACACCAAATGCGAGGCCCGCAGGTGAAATTCCTCGCGGTCGGAAAGATCGTGTACATAAAGATCAACTCCCACATACCGCTCCCGCTCCATAATCTCCGCGGTTTTATACTCTCCGAACACGATTACGTCAAACCATGTGAAATTTTTCTGGAAACGCTTGATGATGGTCAGGTAATTGTTATAGGCACCGCCGGAGTCGAGCGCCAGGATCATACCTCCGGCCGGTTCCGGGGTATTGAGCGCGGGGGAAAGATTATCGAAATATTTCAGCGTCAGGCCTTCATTGGAAGCAAGCTCTTCCAGTAATTCCCTTATCCGGCTGTCTTCAACTAGGGCCCATATCTCCAGACTCATGACTATCACCTGGAATATAATGTACCCATGAATCTATATACTTGTCAACACGTGTTTTAATGCCTTCGCGGCTTTTGTGCGGAGGATTCGCCGGGGGTCAGGCTACAGGCGGCGTATTGGCGGAAACGAGTCATGCCGGCGGGCGGGTTTTTCGCGAGGTGTCAATATTTTTCAAGAGCTTCCAGAACATCCGATATCTGAAAAGGTTTGCGCAGGAAGCTTAGCGCTCCCCCGGCGAGGCCCTCTTCCACCCTGATCTGGGGCTGTACGCCACTCATAAGGATATAACCGCATTCCGGATAGCGGGACTGAAGCTTCCGCATGGTCTCCACCCCGTCCATGCCGGGAAGCATGATGTCCAGAAAGGCGAAATCGATTACTCGCTCCTTCACCTTCTCCAGGGCCTGTTCTCCGGATAGTGAGGTAATGACCTCACAATCATGCAGCTCCAGAAGATCTTTCATGAATTCACAGATTTCTTCGTTGTCGTCGACTACCAGTATCCGCATCACTTGACCAATTTTAATTTTTCCGGGGGAGCTTTTTTCTTTTCTTTCGTTGCCTGGGGTGCGGAAGCACTCTCGGCGGGGGCCGCTTTCTCCGTCATCCCACTCATCATCCGGTTGATCCGGCCTTTTAATCTCAGCATGGCCTTGGTGTGAATCTGACAAACCCTCGATTCCGAAACTTGCAGGATCTTGCCGATTTCCTTTAAGGTAAGTTCCTCGTAATAGTAAAGGGTCATGACCAAGCGTTCTTTTTCCGGCAGCCCGGTAAGGGTTTCCTTTACGATTTCCAGAAGTTCCTTTTCTTCCAGTTTCTCGTAGGGATCCACCGCGTTCGCGTGGGGGAGGGAATTCCCAATCACCGAATAGAGACCTTCCTGAACCGAAGAAATTCCCTGGTCCAGGCTGATCAGTGAAGTCAGCGACACATCGTTAAGCAACTTGTAGTATTCCTCCATCGATATCTTGAGGTGCTTGACCACGTCCAGATCGGTGGCCGGTCTTCCCAGTTTCATTTCCAGATCAGCCAGCACGCTCTCCAGCAGCTTCGCCTTGTGCCTTATCGACCGGGGGAACCAATCCTGATTCCGGAGTTCGTCCAGCATCGCCCCGCGAATCCGGGGAATGGCGTAGGTCTCGAACTTGGTCATCCGGGTCATGTCGTACTTTTCGATGGCCTGAATCAATCCCAGCAATCCCGCCGCGAAAAGATCGTCGATCTCGATGTAGTTGGGGAGGCTTACCGCCACCCTGCCCGCGGCATACTTCACCAAGTGGAGGTATTCCATGATCAGGGTCTCGCGGGACTTTTCGCTTTCGTCCTTTTTATACGATTCCCAGATTTCGCTTCGATCCGCGCTTTTTTCTTTTTTAGTATTTATAAATCTCATGTTGTCTGCCCCACCGCATTTTTTATGCCATTGGGGGGCAACACGTAAGGTGCCAGATTACAGCGTGTTGCGGTTTCGGCACGATATGTTTTTTATCTCCGCACCGCCGCCTGTGGGAAAAAGATTCCCTCTACAGAGATAATACTGCGCTCTCCACATCCAATTCCTTGTACAATTTAAGCTTATTTCTCAAGGTTCTGACACTGATGCCCAGATCCTGGGCGGCCTTGGTCCGGTTGCTGTTGTACTTTCGCAGTCTCTCCTCGATCATCAGCCTTTCGGCCTTGGCGATGGTGCAGCAATTGAGTATCTCTTCCACCCTCGAGGTGGCGCTCAGCGTGTTCTCATCGAAATTGAAATATTCCTCCGAGATCACATCCTCCCGGCACAGAATCACCGCTCTTTCGATGCAATTCTCCAGCTCCCGGATATTGCCTCTCCAGATACCGGCTTGCATTTTTTTCAGCGCGCCACCGCTCAGTTTTTTGAGGGGTTTATCATTTTCCTCGCAATATATCTGGATAAAATGATCGGCCAAAAGAATTATATCATCCCGCCGTTCCCGGAGTGGCGGTACCTCGATGTTTACCACGTTGAGGCGGTAGAATAGATCTTCCCTGAATTTTCCCTCCCTGATCTCGCTCAGAAGATTCTTGTTGGTGGTGGATATAATTCTCACATCCACCGAGATCGGTTTTCTTCCGCCCACTCTGTCTATCTCCCTTTCCTGGAGTACCCGCAGCAGCTTGGCCTGGATATGCGGGGGTATCTCCCCGATCTCGTCCAGCAGCAAGGTGCCTTTATCGGCCTGCTCGAACTTTCCCGGATGCCACCGGTGGGCGGAGGTGAACGATCCTTTTTCGTGTCCGAACAATTCGCTTTCCAGAGTTCCTTCCGGGATGGCGGCGCAATTCACCTTTACGAACGGTTTGTCCCGCCTGCCGCTAAAATTGTGCACCCGCCGGGCCACCAACTCTTTTCCGGTTCCGTTCTCACCGGTGATCAGGACGGTGGCCTTGGTGTCCGCGATGAGGTCCACGGTGGCCAGTATCTTTTTTAATTTCTCGGAACAACCGATGATCTCCTTCCCCCGGCTGATATTCAGCCTCCTTTTGAGGTTGCGGTTTTCCAATTTCAGGGCGGACAGGGCAAACGCGTTCCTCAACTTGATCTTGATCTCATCCAGGGTAAACGGTTTTTCTACATAGTCAAAAGCCCCGATCCGCATCGCCTCGGTGGCCTGTTCCACGGAAGAATAGCCGGTCATGACGATTATTATAACTTCCCGATCTTTATTTTTGACCGATTTCAGAAGTTCCAGTCCCTCCTCCCGGTCGTTCATCCGCACATCGGTCAAAATCAGGTCGTAGGTATTTTGCTCCAGCTGTTGCAGGGCCGCGGCCATGTCCTCGGCCTCATCGATTACGTACTGTGGTGAAAGGGCGTCGATAAGAAATTCTCTCGTCACCTTCTGATCGTCAACCACCAGGATCCTTTTTTCCATGTTCTTGGTCCCCCCGCTAGATTCTCGTTCCAAACCGGAACTATTTCTTAATGATTCTGACAATACTGCCCACTCCGCGTTTAGATTTAATCTCCACCGTGGCCCCCATCCGGGTGGCCACCGCGGAAACCAGGTTCAAGCCGCAACCGATATGCGAATGCTTGGTGCTGTAGAGTATTTCACCGGCTTGGGCCAGTTCCTCTGCGTCCATACCCGTGCCGTTGTCCTGAATCTCTATCCTCCACCGGTCTTCATCCTGCCCGGCCTCGAAGGTTACCTGAATTTTTCCTTCGCCGCCGGAGGCTTCCAGAGAATTCTTGAGCAGGTGAAACATCATCTTTCTGAAATCGTTCTTGTCTCCCTTGACCTTGACCGGACCCCGCACCTCGATTTCCAGTTCGGCGGCGACCGCTTCCAGGCCCTGCATTTCCAACAAAAATTTCCATGCCCCCTTGGTCAATAGAACAAAATCGAGCTCCTCCTCACGGCATTTCTTGGCCAGCCGGTAATTATCAAATTCATCCAAAAAACCCTCCAGGCTGCATATGCCGCGGCTGATACTGGAGAGATATTTCTTTCCCTTTTCGCTGAAATTATCCTCATATTTCAGCAGGGAAGCGTATCCCTTGACGCTCATGCAGTGATTTCTTATCTGGTGAATCATCAAGGATAACAATCTATCCAGATCATCAAGCTTGCCGGCCGCCTTGAAATCCGTGAACTTATCTCTTAATTCTGATATAACCTTCGTCGCTCGATTTTCAGGAATCGATGCTTTACCAGAAAGAGACGGCATTTCCCATCCTCCTTGCCAGCCGAAATGTCCAGTTTCACTCTAGGTCTCTGCTGCGGAAATTTTTTCTCACTGACCGTACCCGGACCAGCCGCAAATTGTATGCCGGGGGGAATGTTTTTCCCCCAGCGGGATGGCAACATTTTCCTAATTTCAGTTATTTAAGCCGCTTATCGGATTGAAGCGAGAAATATTTTCCCTCCCCGCGGAGGGTAAAGGAAATATTATCCTGCCGGGCAGGGAGAGGGAATAAATAAATTGTAAGAAAATTCACCAGTCGGAAATAAAAACCGGTTCACTATAAGCTGGACGGCGAGGCGAAACCTACATGCTGTACAATTTCGTTTTTTCCCTTAAGGTCTGGCGGCTGATTCCCAGAATACGGGCGGCCCGGGATTTGTTTCCCCCGGTTTCATCCAGGGTCTTGCAGATCAGCACCTTCTCCATATCCTTTATGCTCATGGGGTACAATTCGTTCAAACTTAGATTTGCCGAACCGCTATCACCCGGGCTTTCGTGCTCGTAGGTCAACAGTAACTGTTCCGGCAGCAATTCATCCTCCGCCTCCAGCAGGATGGCGCGTTCGATGGCGTTTTTCAGCTCCCGCACGTTTCCCGGCCAGGAGTAATCCTGGAGGTGCCGGGTGACCTCCGGGCCAATCTTTTTGACCTTCTTCTTGAATTCCTTATTGAAAACATCGATAAAGTAGTTCGCCAACAGGGATATATCCTCTTTTCTGTCCCGCAGCGGTGGAAGGTATATCGGGATTACCTGCAGACGATAGTACAGATCGTTTCTAAAAGAGCCTTCCTTGATGGCCTGTTTGAGATCCCGGTTGGTGGCCGCCACGATCCGCGTATTCACCCGCAGATCCTTTACCCCCCCCACCCTGCGGAAGGTTTTATTCTCCAGCACCCGAAGCAAGCGACTTTGCAGGGTTACCCCCATTTCTCCGATCTCATCAAGAAATATGGTTCCTCCCTCGGAAAGCTCGAAGAGGCCCTTTTTCCGGAATTTGGCGTCCGTGAAGGCCCCCTTTTCGTGCCCGAAGAGTTCGCTTTCCAGCAGGGTTTCCGGAAGCGCGGCGCAGTTGATCTCCAGAAAGGGACGGATTTCCCCTCCCCGGGAACTGTCGTGTATGGCGCGGGCCACCAGTTCCTTGCCGGTACCGCTCTCCCCTTGAATCAGGATCGTGCTGGCCTTGCTTTCACCGATTTTCTTGACCTTTCTGAACACCTCCTGCATCAACTTGCTTTTGCCCAAGATGTTCTTGAAGTCGTGCGTCTGCCGCTCCTTTTCCCGGATATCCTTGAGCTCGCTCTTCAGCCTCCGGTTTTCCAGAGCGTGCATCAAGGTCACTTTCATCTTTTCCAGCTGAAAAGGCTTCAGCAGAAAATCATAGGCGCCGTTCTTGATGGCCTCCACCGCGGTCTCCACCTCTCCGTAGGCGGTCATCATCACTACCGGCAATTCGGGATCCTCTTCCCGCAACACTTTCAACACTTCAATTCCGCTGCTATCCGGAAGCTTCAAATCCAGTATCACGATATCCGCGGGATCTTCCATGAAGAGCTTGATGCCCTTTTTCCCTTTATCCGCTTCCTCCACATCATAACCTTGGTTCTTCAGGGCCTCGCCCAAAGACCATCTTATCGCCTTCTCATCGTCAATGATAAGTACTTTGCCGGACATAACGTTACCCTTTCAGGAGACCCTCGCCGTCTCTTTCGTTGAGGGGGCCACTATTTTTCTGGGGATTTCGATTATAAACCTGGTTCCCCTGGATTCTCCTTCTCTATGGAAAATCCTCCCTCCATGGCTCTCCACTATCTTACGGGAAATGGAAAGACCCAATCCCGTGCCTTCCGGGCGGGTGGTGAAAAATGGATTGTACAATTTATCGGCCACCTCTTCCGGGACACCCTCGCCGTCATCTAAAAATTCGATCCGGACGCAGGCGGGATCGGTTGAGGCGGTTGAATAAATCGTCAGTGCACCCCCGTCCGCGCAGGCTTCAATGCCGTTGGTGGCAATATTTAATATTACCTGTTTCATTTGATCCCCATCCAGGAAACAGCGGTCGTTCTCCAGATCGTTTTCGAAATGCATCGATACCCGCCGCTCCCGGGCCCGGTCGATAAGCAGATTCATGGTTTCCTCGATAATGCCGGTCAGGGACACCTCCACCGGCCGCGGGGACACGGGTCGGGCGAAACCGAGCAGATTTCTGATAATATCATCCAGGCGCTTGATCTCATCCAGGATTACCGTGAGATACTTGATCTTTTCCGCTTCGCCGTGCAATTGCTCCTTCAGCACCTGGGCGGTGGTGGCGATTCCGGTCAAAGGATTTCTTATTTCATGAGCGACCCCGGCGGAAAGTTCACCCAGGGAGCGCAGCCGGTCCGCCCTTCTTAGCTCCTCTTCCATTCTCTTCTGATCGGTCAGGTCCTCGAACACGGCCACTATAGCGGGTCCCTGATACTCATCCATTTCCACCACGGTCGAATTCACCCTTACCGGGACCCGTTTTTTTCCCCGGAGGGAGAGAATTCCTTCCAGGGAACAATTCTTTTCTCCCCGGGCTATTAAATACTCAAACAGGCCGTCGTTTCCGAATGGATTCTCAAACAGATCGTTAAAATGCTGGCTATCCGTGTCGCTCCCCAGTATCTCCTTGGCCCGGCCGTTGACAAACACCACATTCCCCGACCGGTCCGTCTTCAACACTCCACTGTTGATATTCTCCAGAATGGTGGCGTTGAAATCCTTGAGGTTGCGCAGGCGGCTTATGTTTACGGCATTGGCCACCTCTTCGGTCAGAATTGTCTGAATGGTGTTGATAAAATGGTAATCGTTCAGGTAGGCTCCCCGGGACCGGTAATTTTTCTGGATGATCAGAAATCCCAGCCACCTTCCCTTGTACAGTAGGGGAATAACGGTATTGTTCCATTTTTTCCTCATATTCAGACAGGCCACCGGCCGCCCCTGAACGCAGCTTTCCAGGCTGAACATCTCGTGCTGCAGGTTGTCCTTCCGCTGTATCTCCAGTATAGTGTCCACCGCTTCTCCCAGAGCCGCCTCCTCCAGATTGTATGATGTGCGCACCTGGAGAATCCGGCCCCCGTCGCTGAACATTAGCAGGGCCGTGCCGTCGGCATCAAGATACTGGCAGATGGCCATAAGAAATCTATCCAGGGCATCACTCCAGTTTTCATTGCTGCTGATGTCCCTCCCCATCTGAAAGAGGATTTTAAGCCGGGTGACATGCCGTTTAAGCGATTCGTTCGCCTTCTCCAGTTCCACGTTGGTTTTTAGAATGCGCTTGTTCAAATCGCTCTTGCTTTTCTCCAGTCTCTTGTTGGCTTCCTCCAGGCGCCTGATAATATTGGTGTTTTCCCTAATGAGCAGCTGGTGGCTGACCGCCGCGTCGATCACCTCGGCAATCTTAACCAGATCGAAAGGCTTTAAAATATAATCAAATACATTCATCCGCAGGGCCTCTATGGTAGATTCCTGGGAGGCGAAGGCGGTCATCACGATACATTTCATTCCGGGGCATAACTTATTGCATTTCTTTATCAATTCCAGTCCGCTGAAATCGGGAAGCTTAAGATCGATCAACGCAGCGTCGAATTCGCGGTTATCCAGGAGATCCAGGGCCTCCCGGCCGCAGAGGACGGTAACCACCTGATAGCCGTACTCGGAAAGATACTGATCCATTATCTCCAGTACCGATTTTTCATCGTCCACTATCAGAATCGAACCCTTATATTTCACCCTCACTCCTCCATCTCCAGGAATCCGGGGGAATTTATCCGATAATGGGGATTACTACCATAACTGGAGGAATCCTGCAAGATAAAAGCCGGAAGTGGTTTTTCCCCTCAGGCGGCCGCTATTCTATCAATTTCAGGCGGGATAATTGCCGGGTGCGGTGGAGGAGCTCGTCCAGCAAGGCTTCCTTGATGGCATGATCGATCTCCAGGATCTGTCCGGTAATCTCCTGGGTTTTTCTATGCGACATCTTGCTTTTCAGATCCACTCCCTCGGCGTCCAGGATCTGGCAGATTTCGGCGGTCAAGGCCTCGCGCCTGGCGGTAAGCTCGTCCATCAAATCAAAATCATTGCTCCGCACCGCCGCCAACTGCTTTTTGCTCAGAGCGTAAAGTCTGTTATACAGAAAGATTATTTCCATCTATTCGGTCTCTCCTCGTATACCCGGCCTGAGGAACTGCACCTATTATGTTCGGAAGAAACAGGCAAATCTTTACTTTTAATCTTGCCTCCGCGATACCCGGGGGAATATCCGCGGGTAGTAATTTCTGCGGGGGAAGGCCGGGGGAAGAAGGGAGGATATGCAGTGATCCGGTTCCCTCCGGCAAGTTCCCCGGGCCGACGGCTCTCCTCCGCTCCGGGGCGGGGCGGGGGCGGGCCATGTCCCGGGTGAACGGGAGGATTTATTTTTTCCGGAGGATATTCTGGATTAGAGCCTGTCTTTGATGAAATTCGACAGAATCTCCAGCGATGATTCATTCAGGAAAGTGAAAAATACCGCTATCCGGTACAAGGCCGTATCCGCATCCTCTTTTTCCGGCTCGACGCGGACCACGATACCGTCGAAGCTGACGGTATCATTTTTCCTATCTTTATCCCCGGCCAGTGGAATTACCAGCTCCATCTGGACCTTGGTGAGAGGATCAATAAAACGGGGAGACTCGAAGTAGACCCCGTTAGTGCTGATGTTCAACGTCCTCCCGTTTTCATCGCCTTTTTCACCGGAGACGATGATAGGAAGGTTCACGTTGACCCGGGGAGTTCTGCGCCGTTCCTTGAAACTCATGGATACCTCACCATTCTAGAGGAAACTAATTCTTCGCCTCCGGGCATCGCTTTATCCCGCCGCGGTCCGCGCGAACCGGTGAATCCCCTTAATCCACCATGGAGGATACCAGCACTACTGTCTAACGTTTCTTTTTCTTATGACGATCCTTGCGCAACCTTTTCTTTCTTTTGTGAGTTGCTATCTTTTTTCTTTTTCTTTTCTTACCGCTGGGCATCGCACTTCCTGTTCATTAATTGGCCAAATCTAGTACAAGTCAACATAATATAAAAATCCGCCTGCAAATTGCAACCGGATTTTATAAGTTTTACCTGATCCGGGATACCTGGTTTACCCGTTAACCTTCTGTTTCAATTCATTGGATGCCTTGAAATAAGGAACCAGCTTGGCCGGAACATCTACCGAGGCGCCGGTACGTGGATTTCTAGCCTTCCGGGGATTACGGCTTTTTACCTTGAAACTTCCGAATCCGCGGAGTTCCACCTTATCACCTTCAGCCAGGGCCTTGCAGACATTATCGATAATCAGGTTAACGATTACGCTGGTATCTTTCTTACTCAGCCCGGTATCCTTTGCAATCTCTTCAACCAGATCCGCTTTGGTCATAACCATTCACCCCACTCGATTCAAGAGCCTTTTATTCAACCGCTTCGGTGTAAATCCATTATCGGTTTTAACATCTTAACAAGTGCATTGTTAGCATAGTGCCAACTTGTTGTCAAAAGGAAAATTCCTGAATTTCAATTTTTTTTGCCGATTTCCGGGGACGGGTATCATTCCCTTAATCTAATGATATAGATAAAAATAGCAAAATAGGGTAAAATATAGTAAAAGTTCCCCGATCGGAACGTGTGCCCCTTGACGCGAGGATTCTGCAACACGTGAGGATGAGAAACACGTAAGGGACAAGCCACGAACCTACAGGGAACTATCCGCGTGCGGTTCCCTGTAAGTTCAAGAGTTATGCCATCCTATGCCACAAAAAGGGGAGTTGCGTAAGCTTAATGATGAAAGTGGCTTGCAACCTGGATTCGGAACGTCCCCAGCGCCTCCGGGGGAGGTCCGCTACCCCCCGGCCACAGCAAAATGAATCATGGTATTTCAAAATAGGATGGACCGGAGCATGTTTCGGTTCATTTCGCGCGGCCGCGGAAGTAACGTAGGAACTCCCTGCAGCCGGGATCCTTCCCCTCTATCATCTCCGCCACCCGCAGGGTTTCCATCAGATTCTTATCGGTGGGATCGCATATCAGGGCGGTTATCCCCCGGGCTAGAATCATCGCCAGGAAGGTTCTATTGAGAAGTTTCCGCAGGGGCAATCCGTACGATACATTGGAAAGCCCTCCAATCGTTTGAAATGCTCCGAAATCATCTCTCAATCCCTGGATCGTCTCCAGCACCACCACCAGGCCCTCCCGGGCGGTGGCCAGGGGAGTGAAAACCGGATCGAAAAAGACCTTTTCCCCGGGGATATCCTCCCCGGCCATCGTTTCCGCCACCTCCCGGGCCAGGCGCAGCCGACCCGCGGCCGTTTCCGGTATGCCCTCCCTGTTCTTAAGCATCACGATCACTCCGGCTCCCGTATCGGCGATAACCGGAAGCATGGCCAGCAATTCTTCCCGGTCGCTGGTAAGGGAATTTATGATACAAGCTTCTTTAAAGCGCAGGGCCCCCGCCCTTAAAACCTCAGCATGAGGGCTATCCACGGCGATACCCACCGGCAATTCCCCGCGGACTAGTTCCCCCATCCAGATCAAGGTGTCCAGTTCGCTTTCCCTCAGCATGGCCAGATTCAAATCGAGGTAGCCGGCGCCCCCGGCTTGCTGTAACCGGGCCAGGTCCATCAGCCGGGATTCATCCCGCTCCTCGAACCACGATCTTACTTTCTTATTGCTGCTGTTCAACCTCTCCCCGATTATCAACGTCTGAGGCACCTCTCACCCTTTCGTGAAAAACTCCCGCTCAATTTCATCCTCTCCCTCCCCCGGTTCCGCGCGGAACGTCCCCGCGGCGAATCAGCCGGGAGGGCCCATCACTTTAAATATACCGTGATTTTTCTTTCAGCCTGGTCCCCAACCCTTCTTCCGCTATTAAGAGTTATGCCCGCTCTGGCGGCATAGATTGAAAAGATATCGGAACAGGGTTTCCCCCCCCTGGGTTAACTGCACATTTCGCCTGTCCATCATTATACCGGCGGTGAGGATGGCTTTTTCCAGGTCGTATTCCACCCACTCGGGCTCTATTTGCCAGGTAAAGCTGGGAACGAATTTGGGAGGGAATTTCGCGCTCAGCACGTTGGAATTGAATCCGATCACGGTGCCGGTATTGATCCGGGTATTGATGGCCAGCTTGGTATTATCCCCGGCGATCGCGCCCAGAAATCTTCTCCCCGTCTCCCTGATCCTGCCGGCGCTCCAGGCGTTGATTTTTTGATAGTTGTTTTTCAGATCGCTGTTACAGCTCCCCGCTCCTATGTTTACCCAGGATCCGATATAGGCATGGCCCAGAAATCCTTCGTGCTGTTTGTTGGTGTAGGAGGAGACTATCGATTCCCCCACCTCGCCCCCGATCCGGCATTCCGTCCCGATGGAGGTGCCTTTTCCCACCTTGGCGCCTCCCCGGATGATCGATCTTTCCCCGATGAAACATGGTCCGTCGATAATGGCGTTGGGTTCTATGCGCACGCCGGCGGCGATGATTATGGGACCTTCCGAGGCGTCCAGCACCGTTCCCGAGCGTACTTCCACTCCCGCGCCGATAATTATATCCTCTTCGTTTATCAGATCGACTCCCCGGTAGAGCGAGGCTTCCGGAGCCGGACCCCGCATGGGATTCTTCTGGAAATCATCCCTCAGGCAATTACCATTTTCCGCGATAAAATGCCAGTAATGCGAGATCAGCTTGAAATCGGTCGGCTTTCTCTTGACTCCATTATCCTTGACCCAGGCCTCCAGGGCCTGCTCGCTCTCGCGCAGATCGGTATCCTCCCGGGAGGGGAACGGCTTTTTAGGGGACTTTTCGGTCATCTTTCTGAATTCAGTGAAAACCTTTACCACGCTATCGTCCTGCAGGGGAACGGATAGAAATTCCATGAACCGTCCGGCCTTCTCCGGGGAGAGCCGGGCCACAACCGGAATCCCGTTTTTGTCTATCAGGCAGTCATCCTCCAGTTCCGCCAGCAGGGACTGGAAGCTTTCCCCCAGGGCCAGCAACCTGCCGTTGACGAACAGCACCGGATTTTCCGGCTGTGAATTCACGTCCATGATTAACCCATCTTGTTCGGGATTCAGGTTTTCACCGAGAACCTCGGCCAGATAGGGACGGCACAGCAGGTGGATCCGCTGGGGAAAAAGCTCCGAGATAATCCGGTTTCTAAGGGTCTGGGCGCCAATCTGGAGTTCGAAAACCGGTTTATTAAGGGAGAGAGGGAAAAAATTGGGGTACCGATTGTCCTCAAAGATGCATAGAGCCTCAAAGGGCTGATTTGCTTCCATGGCAATCACGCATCCTGGAAAAACCGCGTATACTTTTTAGTGAATCCCGCTTTGGGAATTCTAAAAAAAAGTGGAGTTGACGGGGATCGAACCCGTGACCTCTTGTCTGCCAGACAAGTGCTCTCCCAGCTGAGCTACAACCCCAACTACCGAGATATTAACAGAAAAAAGGCCTTCGTCAAGGACAAAATGTATGCCGGCCCTTCCCTCTGGACTCCCGCCCCTCCCCTTTCCGATCCGGTTCGGGGCGCCGCCACGGAAAATCTTGACTCCCCTCATTAAAAGAAATAGAGTGTGAGGCAGCAAAGGGGGTACGCACATGGACAGGCTAGTTAAATGGTTTTTTCCGGCATTACTTTGCCTCTTGATTCTTCTATCCACGGTACCGGCCCGCGGCAAATCCCGGGTGATGCTGATACCGGTAACGGGTGAAATTCAACTCGGTCTCTCCCCCTTCGTTGAAAGAATGACCGAGGAGGCAGACCGGGAGGGATACGATCTCATTATTTATGAGATCAACACCTTCGGCGGGCGCCTGGACGCCGCGGTGGTAATCAGGGATGCCATAATCAATTCCCGCGTGCCGACGGTGGCCTTCATCAACAAGCGGGCCATCTCGGCGGGCGTTCTGATTTCCCTGGCCGCCAACCGGATCTATATGCACCCCCAATCGACCATCGGAGCGGCCGAGCCGGTATCGATCGGCCTCGGTTTGAAATCGGGCGAGGTCAGTGAAAAGGTGGTATCGTACTGGCGGGCGGAGCTCCGCTCCACGGCGGACAAGAATAACCGTCCCGGGGAGATAGCAGAGGCTTTCGCCGATAAGAGCATCTCCATCGAAGGGGTGGTGGAGGAGGGGAAATTGCTGACCCTTACCGCCAAACAGGCCATCGAACTAAAAGTCGCCGACTTCCAGGCGGAAACGGTCACAGAAATTCTAAAGAACGAAAACCTGGCTAACGCGAAGATCACCGTGGCCGGAATGAACCTGGCCGAGAAGGTGGCCGGATTTCTCACCCAGGCCATAGTGAGCAGTATCCTCCTCACCCTGGCCCTGCTGGGCATCTTCTTCGAGATCAAGACTCCCGGATTCGGAGCCCCCGGAATAATCGCCCTTATAGCCCTGGCCCTGTTTTTCGGCAGCCACAGCTTGATTCACCTGGCCGGCTGGGGAGAGATCATCCTTTTTGTGATCGGGGTGATTTTGCTGCTGGTGGAGATATTTCTTATCCCCGGATTCGGCATCACCGGCACCCTGGGCATCATAGCCATTGTGGCCAGCCTCTATCTCAGCCTGGTGGGTCGATTCTTTCATCCCACCGACATATTCTCCGGAGCCAAGGTATTGGCCATATCTTTCATTTCTTCCTTCCTCATCATCCTGATCGCCCTGCGGTTCCTGCCCAAGTTCACCCCGGTGAACCGGCTGGTATTAAAGACCACCGAATCCGTTTCCGCCGGTTTCCGTTCCTCCCCCGAATCTTACCGGGAGCTGGAGGGAAAAACCGGCATCGCCCTGACCACCCTCAGACCAGCCGGAACGGCCCTGATCGAGGATGAAAAGCTATCGGTGGTCACCGAAGGGGAATTTATAGAAAAGAACATGAAAATCCGGGTCAAGAAGATAGAAGGTTATAGGATTGTAGTGGAAAGGATCTGACCGGCGTGAGGGCCGGACGGGAAAGGACGGTAACGAGATGGAATTTTCTGGAGCGGCTTTATTTTTCCTGGTGTTCATAATCATCCTGGTGGCGCTGTTATTCTTCTACTTCGTCCCCATAGGCCTGTGGGTCACCGCTTACTTTTCCGGAGTGCGGGTCAGGATCTTCCGGGATCTTATCGGAATGCGCCTGCGCAAGGTCCCCCCGCAGCGTATCATCAGGCCCAAGATCGCCGCCACCAAGGCCGGGATCCCCATGGACATAGACAAGATGGAAGCCCACTTTCTGGCCGGGGGTAACGTGCAGAACGTGGTCAACGCCCTTATTTCGGCCGATAAGGCCAACATAAACCTGACTTTCGAGCGGGCCACCGCCATTGATCTGGCCGGCCGCGACGTGCTCGAAGCGGTCAAGTTAAGCGTCAATCCCAAGGTGATCGACACCCCCATGATCGCCGCGGTGGCCATGGACGGCATCCAGGTAAAGGCCACCAGCCGGGTCACGGTCCGGGCCAATATAGACCGGTTGGTGGGCGGCGCGGGCGAAGAGACCATAGTGGCCCGGGTGGGAGAAGGAATCGTGACCACCATCGGTTCGGCCAAATCCCACAAGCACGTTCTGGAAAATCCCGATCAGATTTCCAAAACGGTGCTGGAGAAAGGCCTCGATTCGGGCACGGCCTTCGAAATCCTCTCCATCGATATCGCCGATGTCGATGTAGGCGTCAACATAGGGGCCAAACTGCAAACCGACCAGGCCGAAGCGGACAAGAGGATCGCCCAGGCCAAGGCCGAGGAGCGCAGGGCCCTGGCGGTGGCCGTGGAGCAGGAAATGAAGGCCCGCACCCAGGAGATGCGGGCCAAGGTGGTGGAAGCCGAAGCGGAGATACCGCGGGCCATTTCCGAAGCCTTCCGCCAGGGAAACCTGGGGATAATGGATTATTACAATATCCGCAATATTCAGGCCGACACCAGCATGAGAAATTCGATAGCCGGGCCGAACGGCAAAAGCACCAAGGAGTAAGAACCGATGGGTGAAGGACTGATCGGATTTATCATATTCATGATCATCCTGAATATCGGATCGCGCATAATGCGCGGCTTGATGCAGAAGCCCAAGCCGGGAACGGGAGGGAAAAAAACCGGTCTGCAGGCGTTGATCGAGGAACTGCAGCAGGAGACCGCCAAACCTAAAGTGCCGGCGGAAGCCTTCGGCCAACCAGAGGGGGACACCCTCCCCCTCCGGGAAGCAGAGTTTCCGGAAAGTGAAATCACCGGCAGCTACGGGCAAGCGGAAATCCCACCCGGGGGAGGATGGGAAGAAGATGCTTTCGAGGAAACCCCGGAAAGCTTGCCCGGGAGTGAGCCCGCCCCCATCCCGGAGAGCTACGAGGGGC
Source organism: Candidatus Krumholzibacteriota bacterium (assembly GCA_016926065.1). Taxonomy (GTDB): domain Bacteria; phylum Krumholzibacteriota; class Krumholzibacteriia; order Krumholzibacteriales; family Krumholzibacteriaceae; genus JAFGPI01. The sequence continues at coordinate 2,311 of JAFGPI010000152.1, read as the reverse complement.
TCGTACTTTCCCCGGAGGAAATCTCCCCGGTGGGCGGTATCGAGTATCCCCGCGGAGAGTTGCAGCGCCGGTCGATCGACCAGATCCTGGAAGGGCTGCCCTACTTTCAACAGGCCGTGGTGCTGCGGGAGATCCTCGGCCCCTGCCGGGCTACGCGCCGGGGAAGTTACGGCAGATACAGCTAGGAGTATGCTTTTCCTACCGTATTATTCCTTTATCCGCGCCGCTATCCGACCCCCGCGGAGGGAAGATAGATCTTGACACTACCGGGCATTCAAAATATTTTCAGCCTGGTGCCGGAGTGGTGAAATTGGTAGACGCAGGGGACTCAAAATCCCCCGGTACTTGGTACCGTGTGGGTTCGATTCCCACCTCCGGCACCATTTGTTTTCAATGAGTTAAACGGATCAGTTGATCCGTTTTTCTATTTGTGGGAAATGGGGATTGTGCCTGGATTTGTGCCTAAATATTTAAATCTATCCAAAGGATATCCATCTTCTTCACTTCCACAATGTCTGCGGTGATGGAGTAAAACTATCGAAGATTATCCTCGGTTTTGTTCTGAGCCCGTAGCTAATCTGTTCCTCGGTGAATCGCTTTCGCTTCATTGGGTCCTCCTTTGGAGGACCTCTGTACAGGTTATTTATAATCCAAAATGTTGTCCGGTTTTTTAATTGCAGACCAAACAAGTAACGAGCATGATTTTTTTATTCTTAAAAAGCGTAGAGGAGCCTGATCTTACCCCGCAAGCCGCCGTGCCTGGAGGAATCCTCCTCCTCGGCCCGGGGGACCGGAGTGACGGAAGGCGTCCCACCGTTCCCGGAATCTTCCTTCTTCCCGAATGGTATGTAGGCTTCCAGGGAGATGCGGAGGGTCAGATATTCACCGATACGCAGCTCGGCTGCCGGTTGAAGTTGAAGGGCGTAAATAGGGGAAATATCCAGGCGGTCGTCATGGGGGACAAAATAGGGATGAAAGGGGTAGTTAAGGTATTCTTTCTGATACCAGATCACTCCCCCCTCATCCCCCAGAAAATCGAAGCGCCCCAGCAGTTCGATATCGAGCCTCTCCCCTTCGATGACGGTTCCGGCTCCGATAAACCAGCTATCCAGGCTGGCCTCTACCTCGCCCAGCACGAATTCTTGGGCAGCAAAGATATCCCAAATGGTGAAGGGCCAGATGGCCGCGAAGGCGTCCTTGGCCCAAGCCGGCTTGGGATGATAGACCCTGGTCCTCTCCCAACCCAGGCTCAGCCAGCTATTCCTCAGCGGCACCAGGGATAACTCGATGCCGGTGAAGTAAGTTTTGAAATCCTTTAGATGCAGGTAGCGGACACCTCGATTGTACATGTGCATCTCCAGGTATCCGGTTTTATGCTCCAGGTTGAATAAAAAACCGGGGAGGGCGGAAGCCGATGTAGTTTTCCTAAAGAGCCGGCCGCCTTCTCCGTAACGCTCGGTCCGGTAAGAAACCGTTCCCCCACCCTGCTCGGTCCGCCAAAAGATGCTATTTAGAAATCCCTTCACTTCCTCTCCCTCCCCCCGGCACCTTTCCATTCCCCCCTCCAGCTCCAAGGTAAACAGTTCGAGGGGGACCATGACCGCCATATCGCCCCCCCATGTCCGGAAGGGAAAATGAAAGGGGAAGGTATGTCCGGCGATGGACTGAGACAGCTCGATCCGGTGGGGGTACGATTCCGCCCCCAGATACAACCGGCACCGGTTATTCCAGGTCAGGCGGGTGTCGATGGAGCCGGCTACCCCTTGCCCCCGGTATCCCAGCGCGCCCATCGCCCGCAGGCGGCCGATCCCGGCCCGGCCGGGACCGGGTAAATCCACTCCCCCCAAACCTTCCAGGTTCCAGGCCTCGGCGGAGCCCCGCAGCCGGTCCCGTTCACTGTAGAGGTTGTCTTGTTTCAGGATTAGAACGTTACGGCCCAGCCGGTAGCCGCCTACCCACCTTCCGGTCCTGAAAAGATGCAGCAGGCGGATATCGCTTTGATGATAGTCCTGTAAACGGTCGCCTTTTTTATCATAATAGAGGTCCCGGTAGCCGGCCTCCAACCTGAGGAGATGGCGGTCGAACGAATCCATCCCGGTTAGGATTTCTTCCCTCGCCCCCCCCAGGAAAACTTCCCGGACGGGTAGATCGGCCGATCTCAGGGGGGAAAAAGATATTTCCGCCGAAAGAGCCATCAGTGACAAGGGGATCATAAACCGACGCCAAAACGCATAGGCGCGCTTGGGCGTCAGGAGAACCTGCCTGGCGGAACGGTTGATTGAGATCCGATCGAATTCAATCACCGCCTAAT
>JAFGPI010000151.1 GCA_016926065.1 Candidatus Krumholzibacteriota bacterium | reverse complement strand
CTGTCCGGGGTTTCGAAGAGCCAGTAAACCGTGTCGTTCTGCATCCAGGTGGAGTGGGGCGCGAAGCGGTCGCTCTCCACGGTGGTTCCACCTATTTTCTGCGTCCAGGTAAGAAGCACTTCGCTCACCCCGGCCGGATCGTGGCAATACCCGGTGATCTCCTCCGGCACGGTCCTGGTTTTAAGGGGTATTTGCTGGTTGAATTCGGCGCTGGGTCCCTCGGTGTCCACCTCGAAAACGCCCCCGTCCGAGGTCTTGTTACCGGCCTGGTCCTCGATTTCCAACTCCACGGTATGAATACCGCCGGTGTTGCTTTTGGCTTTCCATTTGAGGCTGTAGGCCCCGTCGGCGGTCACGCTCAGGGGTATGAATTCCTGAAGATCCTTGGGATCGGTGACGATGGCCCGGGCCATATCTCCGCTGTTGAAGCCGGATACCAGGTAATAGATCGATACGGCGGCCGCGGTGTCGGGGTACCCGGGGGCGTATACGCCGGGTTCGATGCGGTCTATGGTTATGTCCGCCGGAGTCAGGTCGATTATTATGGTCCGGTGGACGCTCTCGCCGGTTACTCCCGCATACTCATAGAGATGCAGGGTGTATTCTCCTTCACCCAGCGGGAGGTTCAGGGAGTCGGTTCCATCCCAGACGGCTGAAAACGAGCCGGCCGCGGCGGGAGCGGAGAAAAAAATCGTGTCGAAGACGGTGGTGCCGGAAAGATCCTCCATGGTCACCGCCAGGGTGTCGAGCGGCTGGTCGACGATCAGGGTGGCGGTGAGAAAATCCTTGACGCCGTCGCCGTTGGGCGAGATGGAGGGGTAATTGATCAGCAGGGTCACCTCTCCGGCCCGGAGCGGGGGAGCGTGCCACAGTGACAGCAGAAAAAGCAGCAACAGGGCGATCGGAATATTTTTACTCAACCATTTCACCTCGGCGTAAAAAGCAGTTTGTATTATAAGAAGTTACATTACAGGCAGTCAATCTTTTTTACTCCCCGCCGGGCTTTTTTTGACCGGTGGGAAGAGAGAGAGATGAGCGGGGGAGCCTAAAAATGAATTTCTGCCCGCAATTAGCTTGCCAGTATCCCGGTGATTCTTTATAGTGAAATCCCTTTGTCCGCCCGGGAGAGGGGGTGCTGAGAGCCGAGGAGTATTGTACTTATGGAAGAGACCATTGCCATAGATCCCACCGAGATGATCTATTTCCTGATCGGCGGTCTGGGATTTTTCCTTTTCGGCATAAAGTTTATGTCGGAGGGGCTCCGCAAGGTTTCCAGCGATCGGCTTAAAAATATACTGCACCTGCTTACCAAGCGCAGGCTGGTCGCCTTCCTGGTGGGGGCCGGTGTCACCGCCCTGCTGCAGAGCAGCAGCGCCACCACGGTGATGGTGGTGGGTTTTATAAACGCCAGCCTGCTTACCCTCAAGCAGTCCATTCCGGTGGTAATGGGAGCCAATATCGGCACCACCGTCACCGCCTGGCTGGTCAGCTTCATGGCCGTCTTCAAGATCACCAAGTATGCCCTGCCCGCCGCCGGCATCGGTTTTCTGCTCATGGTGGCCGCCCGCCGCACCAATCTAAAGCAGTGGGGGGAGGTAATATTCGGGTTCGGCGCCCTCTTCGTGGGAATCGGGTTCATGAAGGACGCCTTCGGACCGCTGGAAAGCAGCCAGCGGGTCATCGATGTCATGGTCTATTTCAGCCGCTACCCGATTCTGGGGGTGCTGGTGGGAACGGTTGTCACCATGCTGCTGCAGAGCAGCTCCGCCTCCATCGCCATCATACAGGTGCTGGCCTGGCGGGGATTGATCGATTTTCCGGCGTCCCTGGCGTTGGTTCTGGGCGACAATATTGGAACCACGATCACCGCCCAGATCGCGGCCCTGAACGGTAGCTCCGGGGCCAAACGGGTGGCCTGGGCGCATACGTTGTTCAATGTTTTCGGGGCCTCTTATATGCTGGTTCTGATCTATTTGAAGATCTATCCACGCGTGATCGAGACACTCGTTCCCGGTCCTCTAACCGATAAAAATATCATGTTCCATATCGCCCTGGCCCATACGGTATTCAACTCCTTCAATTCCATGGTCTTTCTTCCCTTGATCCCCTGGCTGCAGAAGGTGGTCGAGAAGCTGATAAAATCGAAACCGGAGGACATCAGCCTGGAACCCCAGTATCTGGAACGGCACCTGTTGGATACCCCCGTCCTGGCCCTGGAACAGAGCCGCCGGGAGATAGTCCGCATGCTGCATCTGGCCTCCTCCGCCATGAAAAACGCCCTGGAGATGTTCCGGGAGGGCAAGATGGAGTTGGCCGCCAAGGTCTCCCGCCGGGAGGACGCGGTGGACAACCTGCAGGCGGAGATTACCCGCTATCTGATCGATATATCGATGGAAGAGCTGGATCAAGAGCTGGCGGAGATGATACCGGTACTGATCCATTCGGTGAACGATATCGAGAGGATCTCGGATCAGGCCGAGAATATCGTGGAAATAGCTCAACGCAAGTACAACAAGAACCTCAAACTCTCCGACGGGGCCCGGGAGAGGTTGGATAAGATGATAGAGGTCGCCTCCGGGATGCTGCAGGACGTCAGCCAGGGTCTGGAGAGCGGCGATGTGCTCTTCGCCAAAAAGGCCCTCAAGAAGGAAACCCAGCTCAACCAGATGCAGATAAACCTGAGACAGTATCATGTCCACCAGCTGAACGAGGGCGCATGTAATATATATTCCGGTTTGATCTTTCTCGATTGCGTCGATTTCCTGGAGAAGATCGGCGATCACCTGGCCAATATCGCCGAGGGCCTGCTGGGCGGTTTCCGCTGGGAATAAGAGCCTCCCCTCTATCGCTCCTTTTCCTCCTCCAGCTTTTTCTGAATCCGTTCCAGGTGATCGCTGGGCGATGGAACCAGGGGATTGAGTTCCGCGCTCTTTTTCAGAAGCTGGTAGGCTTCCCGGTTGAGTCCCAGTTTTTCCTTGACCAGCCCCAGGTTGAAATAAACCTTCGGCTCCAGGGGAAAGAATCTCTTCGCGCGTTCCAGGATGCTGTCGGCCGCGGACCAGTTTTCGGCTTCCATCTCGATGGTGGCCAGATTGTTCAATCCGGTGAAGTTGTCGGGAGTTAGGGCAAAGGAGCGGTGATAGTATTCTTTCGCCTCCTCGATCTTGCCTTCGCCCTGCAACTCGGAACCCCGGTTGAGAATAGCCGAGGTGAGGTTCAGGACATATTGCTTGTTGCGCGGATCGAGGGACAGCGCCTTCTCATAGGCTGCTATGGCGGGGAGGAACATCCTGCCGTGGTTACGGGCGTAACCCAGGCGGGTCCAGTATTCCGCCTGGTCCGGATAGCTTTGGATAAGGATTTCCAGTTGGTGAGCGGCCTCCTCATACCAGCGGTTGGCAATAAAGGCCTCGACCAGGTTCATCCGGTAGTTCACGTTTTCCGGGTTTCTCTTAAGGGCCCTGCCGAAATGGGTTATGGCGTCCAGGAATTCATCCCTTTGCATATCGATCAGGCCGATGAGATACCAGGCCTGGTGATCCTCCGGATTCTTCTCCAGCCCTTTTTCCAACCAGGTGTAGGCCCGGTCGGGATTCTCGAGCGCGGTCGCTTCCAGCGCCAAAATCTTTTCGTTTCTACCCGATTCCAGGGGCAGGACCAGCAGCCGCTCTTCTCCCGCCGTCACCGAGTAGCCGGTGCTCAAGAGGGGAAGGAAATGAAAGAAACCCAGGACGGTCAACAGCGTCAGGACGTAACGGGCCTGGGCGGGAACGGGTATCCGGCGGCGGATCATCCATAGGGAGAACACGGAGAGGGCCGGACCGGCGGCGGCGAAGATATCCCAGCGCAATCCCCCCTCCACCCGTTTCGCACCCAGCAGGATCAGGATAATACCGGAAGCGGCCAGCAGCCGCAGAAAAGTCTCTTCCCGGACGGATGATTCCCGCCGGGAAAAGAGAAAGAAGAGCGCCGCCAGGCTGACCGGACCGATAATCAGCAATTCGTTGAGGGCCCAGAGGATGTTATCTCCCGCACCGCCCTTCAGCCAGGAATCCGCGGCGGCGGTTAGCGCGTACCACAGGTAGGAGGCCGTTCCCAGTCCCCCGCAGAATCCCGCCACCACCCTTTCCAGCGCCAGGGAAAGGATTACCAGCATTAACAGGGAAAGGCGGGGCGCATATTTTTTGGGTGCCCGCAGGATGGAACTGATAAGCAGGTACAGGTACCCGGGCAGGAGGTAGAGGGCCGATAGGTGGCTGAACAGGGACAGGAAAAAAAGCAGGGTGGGTGGCAGCAAAGAAACCTGGCCCGCCAGGTAGGCGAGGGCCGACAGGATAAAGAGGGCCGACAGGGAGGCGGCCACCGGTGCGTTGCCCCCGGCCCCGAAAAAGATTACCAGGTATCCGTTGACCGCCAGGTAGAGGGAGGAAAGGAGAAACAATCCTCTATCTTCGCTTTCCTCCGGGATGAAAGCGGGGAGGGTGGCGGCGGCCAGAATGAATCCCAGACCGGAGATCACGCTGAGCAGGGAGGAAACCGCTTCGGCGTTCCACAGAAAAGCGGTATTGAGGAGCTTGAACAGGAACCCGTGCAGCAAGGTGGAAAGGGGGGCTCCGGGACGGAAAAAGACACCCCTTTCAACGGCCGCGGCGATCAACCGGCGTTCCCCCCAGAAATCATGCTGGGCCCTCAGCATCCACATGGCCGTCACCGACAGCGCTATTATCCCCCGGGAAAGCCATTTCCGGAATCCGGCCCGGGGAGGGATAAGGGACCGGATTTTATCTGCCGCCCGCGGGTGTAGAAAGATCAAAGCCAACAGGGCCAGGATTACGCCCCCGGTGAAGGAGAAGGAGAGCCAGGAGCTCACCCCCCAGAGCCGGGATCCCTTCCAGGCCGCCGCCAGCAGGGTGAATAGGAGATACAAGATAAAAAGCACCCGGATTTTCTTAAGCAAGATCTTTTTCCTCCCCGGGGGACCGATCCTTTCTCAGATCGCCTTCGGAGGAGGCGACCACCACCGCCGCCGAGGCGTCCCCGGTGATATTCACCACCGTCCGGCACATATCGATGATCCGGTCTACTCCCAGTATCAGGGCGATTCCCTCCAGCGGCACTCCGATCGTCTGCAGCACCATGGCCAGGGTAATGACCCCTATCCCGGGCACCCCGGCGGCTCCGATGGAGGCCAGGGTGGCCATCAGCACTATGGTGAACTGGTCTCCCAGGGTCAGGGATATTCCGTAAACCTGGGCGATGAAGATGGCGGCCACTCCCTGGTAAAGAGCGGTGCCGTCCATGTTGATGGTGGCTCCCAGGGGAAGGACGAAGCTGGATATTTCCTCGGATACGCCCAGGTTCTCCTCCACGCATTCGATGGTGACCGGGAGGGTGGCGTTACTGGAAGAGGTGGAAAAGGCGATCAGTTGGGCGGGCTGGATGCCCCGGAAAAATTTCCGCGCGCTCAGTCCGGAAAAAATCCGTACCGCCGAGGAGTATATGAAGGTCATGTGCAGAAGCAGGCCGGCCAGCACGATCAGGGTGTATTTGAGAAGGGAGAGCAGGATATCGATGCCGAATTTTCCCACCACCGCGGCGATCAGGGCCAGCACCCCGAAGGGAGCGAATTTCATTACTATATGCACCATCTGTATCATGGCTTCGCTAACCGCGTCGAAAAAATCGATGACCGGTTTTCCCCTTTGACCGGGGACCAGCGTTACCGCTATCCCGAAAAGGAGCGCGAAAAAGATTATCTGCAACATGTGTGCTTCGGCCAGGCTTTCGATCGGGTTGCGGGGAACGATGCGGGTGAGGGTCTCTATCACCCCCGGTTTCTGGTCGGCCAGTTCGATCCGGGCCTCCGCGTCCGCCTGATAGGAGGAGAGGAGGCTTTGCCTGGTAGATTCGTTGATATTGTCGCCCGGCTTGAATATGTTGCCCAGTATCAATCCGATGGTTATGGCGATGGCCGTGGTGCAGAGGTAATAGAGGATCGTTTTGACGCCCACCCGCCCCAGTTTTCTGATGTCCCCCAGGCTGGCGGTGCCCACGAAAAGGGAGGAAAAAACCAGGGGGACCACGATCATGGTGATCAGGCGGATGAAGAGTTGGCCCAGCGGTTCTATGGCGGCCGCCCGCGGACCGAGCAGCAGTCCCACCGGTATGCCCGCCAGCAGGCCCACCAGGATCTTGGTGTGCAGGCGGGTTCTCATGAAGGCTCCGATTAATTTCATGCTCTTACCTCAAAATACTTGAAATCTCTATTAATGTAAGACAAAATGGTTTTGATTTAAATAACTTTTAGCGGTGAGAAGATGTTTATTACGGTTTTTTCCATGTTCCGGAAGGCGAAGAAGTCCTGGTCCCTCTCTCCCTTCCTGGGCGCCTTGATCCTGGCGGTTCTTATCCCCGGTTGCTCGTCCGGAGAAGATGTTTACGCCCAGCAGAGAGAAGCCATGGTGCGCGATCAGATAGCGGCGCGCGGAATAAGCGACGAAGCGGTCCTATCTTCCCTGCGAGCGGTGCCCCGGCATCTATTCGTTCCCCCGCGGTACCGGGACCTGGCCTACATAGACAGTCCTCTCTCGATCGGGAGCGAACAGACAATATCCCAGCCGTATATCGTCGCCCTGATGACG
>JAFGPI010000150.1 GCA_016926065.1 Candidatus Krumholzibacteriota bacterium | reverse complement strand
ATCGGCGGTCCTCACCGCCATGAAGGTGCCAATGGACACCGCCATGGGAACGGTGCGTTTTTCCACCGGCAGGGAAACCACGGAGGAGGATATCGACCGGGCCCTGGAGGTGATCGGGGCGGCATTGCGCAGGATGAAACCGGCGGAGGAGGGGAGATTCTCCTCCCCGGTTCCAGGAGAAGAGGTAAAGCTGACCCGTTACACGCACGGTTTGGGATGCGCCTGCAAGCTTCGTCCCCAGGATCTGGAAAAGGTCCTGCGGGATCTTCCCTCCCCTCGGGATAAGAACGTGATAATCGGCAAGGATACCGCCGATGACGCCGCCGTCTACCTCCTGGGTGATAATCTGGCCGTGGTGCAGACGGTCGATTTCTTTACTCCCATAGTGGATGATCCCTTCCACTTCGGAGCGATCGCCGCGGCCAACTCCTTGAGCGACATATACGCCATGGGGGCCCGGCCCCTCTTTGGATTGAACATCGTAGGATTCCCGCTGCAGCGGCTATCCCTGGAGGTGTTGCGGAGGATTTTGGAGGGGGCTCTGGCCAAGGCCACGGAGGCGGAGATTTCGATCATCGGCGGGCACACCATCGAGGATACTGAGCCTAAGTACGGCTTGGCGGTAACCGGCGTGGTCGATCCGGCCCGGGTCATCAGCAACGCGGGAGCCCGGCCGGGGGATTGGATAATCCTGACCAAACCCTTGGGCACGGGAATTATCGCCACCGCCATGAAAAGGGATATCGCCGGTGAGGAGATGAAGAAACGGGCCATCGAGGTGATGAGCGCGTTGAACCGGGACGCCGCCGAGGCAATGGAGGGTTTTTCGGTGCACGCCTGCACCGACGTCACCGGATTCGGGCTGTTGGGACATTTGAGAGAGATGACCGGGAGCAGCGGGGTGGACGCGGAGATATGGCACAACCGGGTGCCGGTAATCGAGGGGGTGGAGGAGATGATCCTGGCCGGCGCCGTGCCGGGAGGAACCTTGAACAACCGGGACTTCGTGGCCCCCTTCACCCGCTTTGACTCCACCCTATCGGAAGCCGATCAACTGATATTGTGCGATGCCCAAACCTCGGGGGGATTGCTGATCGCATTACCCGAAGGGGAGGCGGTGCGCCTGGTCGAGGTCATGAATTTACGCGGCGTGCGGGGAGTGGTGATCGGCCGGTTCCGGGCGGAGGGCCGGGGGAGCATCGAGATCGTTCCCGAAAAAATATAGCCGTACCGCGTTCCTTACCCTTTCCCGCGAAGCCATTCGCCGGAGAGGGAGGGGGAGGGAGCGCGAGGTCGATTCCTATTCCGCGGCCGGGGAGGATATGTCAATGGCCAGATACCATTTGACCAGAAAAGACCGGGAGATATGCGATCCAGAGATCATCGACGCCATTCTGGGAGGCGGCCGGTTGGCCCAGGTGGCCCTGTGCCGGGGAGAAGAACCGTATATCGTGACCATGAATTACGGATACGATCCGCGGCGGGGCGCCCTCTATTTCCATTGCGCGAAGCAAGGGCAGAAACTGGATTTTATGCGGGAAAATCCCCGGGTGTGCGCCACTATCGTCCGGGATCTGGGATACGTGGAAGGCCGGTGCGAGCATAAGTTTCAGTCCCTGGTCCTGCGGGGCCGCCTGCGAACCGTGGAGACCCTGGAAGGAAAAAAGCACGGCCTGGACATCCTGCTGAATCACCAGGAAAAGACTCCCGGCCGGGTGCGCCGCAGGCATCTGCGCGAAGACAGCGTTTACTCCACCCTGGAGATGCTGCGGCTGGATATCGAGGAGATTACGGGGAAAGAGGCGTAGGGGTGGTGCCGGTTCCTCCCGGAGGCAGGAAAAAATTGGAGTTAGATTCAGGAGCCGGTTGCAAAAGAAGCCGGTATCTAATAAGATGCACATCTGAGGGCTCAAGGGCGCGGGGATGGCGGCGCTCAGCGGTAAAGCCGGCGCGATATTGATACTTTATCCCGAGGAGGAAGATTTAAGTGAAAAGAAGACCGGAAAATGGAAATCGATTATGGGGCGCGGCGGGGATATTGCTTATTTCTTTGTTTCTGGGAGTGTCGCTTCTTGACGGCGGGTGTGGTTCCCAGGAGGAAGCCCCGCGCTGGATTAAAAAATCGGATGAAGTATTTCCAGAGCCCGCCATCGATTTTGACCCCCCCCGCTATATCTGCCATCGCACTTTTGAAAAGATAATTATCGACGGGAAACCGAGCGAAAAATCATGGGAAAATCCCCGCTGGACCTCCTATTTCGTCAATATAGACGGAAGCACCGAGAGGGCGCCTCGATATTCGACCCGAGCCAAAATGTTATGGAACGGAGAATATTTGTTTATAGCGGCCGAAATGGATGAACCTCAGGTGTGGGCGAAGCTGGAAGAGCGAGACGCGGCCGTTTTTCAGGATAATGATTTTGAAGTGTTCATCGATCCCGACGGGGATACCCACGAATACTACGAACTGGAGATTAACGCCCGGGGAACGGTGTGGGACTTGCTCCTGCTGAAGCCCTACCGGGACGGCGGCCCGGCGGTTAATGCCTGGGACATCCGGGGTCTGCGAACGGCCGTATATGTCGACGGTACCCTCAATGATCCCCGCGATACGGATAAAGGATGGTCCGTGGAAATGGCCATTCCCTGGGAAGTGCTGGGGGAATGCGCTCACCGGAACGTGCCTCCCGATGAAAATGACATATGGCGCGTGAATTTTTCCCGGGTGGAGTGGCCGGTGCAGGTGGTGGACGGGAGATACGTGAAACAGACCGACGCGGAGACCGGCAGGGCGCTTCCGGAGAGCAACTGGTCCTGGGCGCCGCAGGGAATCGCCAATATGCATTATCCGGAGATGTGGGGATTGGTGAAATTTACCAATACCGATCAATCTTACGGGGGCACTTCTTTTATAGCCGGGGCCGAGGAGCCGGCCTGGTGGGCCTTGAGAAGGCTTTACTACCGTCAAAGAACACATTATCTGCAATATGGAGCCTATACCGAGGAAATAGACCGCTTGCAGGTGCCGGCCCCGGAGTTGCTGGGTTTTAAATGGCCCCCCCGGATCGAAGTGACCTCGAATCTGTACGAGATATGCCTGGAATCCGAGAGGGGCGGTAGAAAATTATTCATCGCGCAGGACGGGGACGTCTGGAGCGAAGGCGAGGAATAATCTTTTTCCCCGGCACCTACGCGGGGTGTTCCGCTCGGTATTTCTACCGGGTAGGTGAAATGCGGATCTCCCCGCCGGAGGGATTAGGGAATAGGGACAGGCCAGGGGCCGCCTCGGTCCGGGTAAGGAAACGGGGAGCATGGTTAAGGATCAATATATACCCGCCGGTGGGTATCAGAGCGAGATAGTCATAAAGCAATCCCGGTTTATCGGCCGCGCCCGGGGCGTGAGATCGGTGGCCCAGGCCCGTTCATCGATAGGGGAGGAAAGGGCGTCGCATCCTGGATGCAGTCACGTGGTATACGCCTTCCGGGTGGGCGAAGGGAACACCGAAGTATCGGGAATGAGTGACGACGGAGAGCCCAAGGGAACCGCCGGCCGGCCGGTGATGGAAATACTGAAAGGGAGCGGGATCACCAACGTTTTGATTACGGTGGTCAGGTATTTTGGCGGGACCAAGCTGGGAACCGGAGGATTGGTCAGGGCCTATGGCGAGTGCGCGCGGAAGGTGCTGCAAGGGCTTCCGGTTGATAAATTGATCTCCCGGGTGGAAGTCACTTTCAAGGTGCCCTATCCCTGGTTGGAAAAGATCAGGAAAGTCCTCCGGGAAGCGGAGGGTGAAATAATCCGCGAGGAATATGGCGACGAGGTGATCCTGGAGGTAAGTATTCCGGAAAAAAACTATCCCGGATGCCGGGAAAGGATCGATGGCATCTCCCGGGGAAAGTTGTTACCAGAAGAGGAGTGAGGATGGAGCAGGCGGTCGAAACTTTCACCATATTGCTTATGGTGGCCAACGGAATTTTCTCCTGGAAGGGATTCACGGACAGGAGGTTCTACGAAAATCACGTTTTTCACGTGGGCAGCATTCTGCAGCGGCATGACTATAAGCGCCTGGTGACCTCGGCTTTTCTCCACGCCAATATAGGGCATCTAGTTTTCAACATGCTGGCCCTGTACTCCTTCAGTATCGGCGTGGGGAGGGTGTTCGGCTTCATCGATTTCATGCTGGTTTATTTTGGGAGCCTGCTGGTGGGCAACATCCTGGCCCTCTTCATCCACCGTTATCATCCGGGCTACCGCGCGGTGGGCGCCTCGGGGGGAGTGAGCGGGGTGATATTCTCCAGCATCCTAATCTTTCCCCACGGATCGATAGGGTTCCTATTTCTTCCCTTCGCCATTCCTTCCTGGCTTTTCGGCGTGGCCTTCATCTTGATATCGATTTACGGCATAAGGTCCCGGCTGGGTAATATCGGGCATGAAGCCCATCTGGGAGGGGCCCTGACGGGGATTCTACTATCGATCGTTCTAAAACCGCATCTGTTAAGGATTCATCCCTGGTTGATCGCCGCTTTGTTGGTTCCTACCCTGGTGTTTCTATTGGTCCTGATCTATCGGCCGGAGTGGTTAAGGGTGGGAAGCAGGTATTGATGCGGTCGGCCGGGTCCGGCTGAGGAGGACGCGGTCAAAAAGGCGCTTTAACGATGAAGAAAAAAATCGGATTGGCTTTAGGCTCCGGAGGAGCCCGCGGATTGAGCCAAATCGGCGTTTTGCTCTGGCTCAAGGAGCAGGGTATCGAGATATACTGTATCAGTGGAACATCAATCGGGGCCATCCTGGGTGCGGCGGTGGCGGTCGGCTATTCGCCCGAATACCTGAAAGAGGAAGCCAGTAAGATCAACCGGATCGACCTGTTAAAATACATGCGCCTATCATTCAGCGGAAAGAGCGTTTTCGACTGGGACAAGATCGAAGGATTTTTAAAAGACAAATTCAGCAACAAGTCGATCGAGGATCTGCGGATTCCTTTCGCCTGCGTGGCCTCCGACATAGATTCCGGGCAGGAATTCATTTTTAGCCGGGGAGACTTGGTGGCCGCGGTCAGCGCGTCCTCCTGCATACCGGGAATATTTCCCCCGGTGAATATTCACCAACGCCACCTTATAGACGGGGAATTGGTCAATCCGGTTCCCCTGGACATCGCGCTGGAACTGGGCGCCGATCTGGTCATCGGCGTTAACACCTGCCGCTCGGTGTTTGCCGAGCGGATGCAGAACCGTCCGGATCATCCTTCCCTGGTAAAAAAGATGGACGGCTGGGTGAGGGAGAGTCTGGGGAAAACCCCTCTGAGGTATTTTCATGCTGACAGCAAATCTTCCCCGGGTGATAATGGACAGGAGAGGCCGCGGAGCAGGAATATAATCGATGTGATCACCGATAGTATAGCCATAGTCTCTTCGCGGGTGTTGGCTTTTGAGAGACTGAGGTCGGGGCCTCATTTCATAATCCGGCCGCCGGTGGGAGCGTATCAGGATTTCGATTTTGACCGGGCCCGGGAGATCATCGATTTAGGTTACGCGGAAGCTGAGAAGGAAAAAGACGAATTGTTCAGATTCCTGGGAACGTGATGAAATTAAAAAAAGAACTTAAGCTGCTGGATATCTTCTGTCTCGCCAGCGGCGCCATGATAAGCTCCGGGCTTTTCATCCTGCCGGGATTGGCCCACGCCCGGGCGGGACCGGCGGTGGTAATTTCCTATTTCCTGGCCGGGTTGTTGGCCATGACCGGAATGTTCAGCCAGGCGGAACTGGTCTCCGCCATGCCCAAGTCCGGCGGCACTTACTTTTACGTCAAGCGGTCCCTGGGACCGGCGGTGGGCACGGTGGACGGTCTAATCACCTGGTTTTCACTTTCCCTGAAAAGCGCTTTCGCCCTGGTGGGAATGGCGGCGTTCAGCGCGTATTTAATTAGTATCGATATCCGGATTATGGCGATCGCCTTGTGCTCCATTTTTATCGTTATAAACCTGTTCGGGATTAAAGAGGCGAGCCGGATTCAGGTGGGGCTGGTCTTTTGCCTCATGGGACTACTGCTCTATTTTATCATCCGGGGTTTCCCGGAAATTAACGTCCGGTACCTGGAACCGTTCGCCCCCCGGGGGGTCACGGCGATTTTTTCCACCGCCGCCTTCGTGTTCGTTTCCTTCGGTGGATTACTCAAGGTGGCCAGCGTGGCCGAAGAAGTGAAGAATCCCGGAAAGGTTATTCCCCGGGGAATGATACTCTCCATAGTGGTGGTGAGTATTTTTTATTCGCTGGTGGTGTTTATCACCTCCGGAGTTCTGGATCCGGGACTGCTGGAAAAATCCCTCACTCCCATTTCAGACGCGGCCGCCGTTTTTATGGGAAACCGGGGGAGGGTAATTCTCAGCCTCGCCGCCCTGATGGCCTTCATTTCCACCGCCAATGCCGGGATCATCGCCGCCTCCCGTTTCCCCCTGGCCCTCAGCCGGGACGGGTTGCTACCCGGATTCCTGGGGAGCATCGGGCGCCGATACAAGACGCCCTATGTTTCCATCCTGATCACCGGTTTCTTCATGATGGCGGTCATGTTCCTGGAGCTGGATGTGCTGATCAAGGCCGCCTCGGCGGTCCTCATCCTTACCTATATCTTTTCCTGCCTCTCCATCATAATTCTCCGGGAGAGCAGGCTGCAAAATTACCAGCCGGTATTCCGGTCGCCCCTTTACCCCTGGATTCAAATCGCGGGAATCATCGGTTTCGGATTTCTATTGTTCGAATTAGGCCTGGAGGCCATCACCGCCTGCGCCGGATTGATCGTGTGCGGCCTCCTGGTCTACTGGGTATACGGTCGTATCCGGGCCGGGAGGGAATTCGCCCTGCTGCACCTGATTGAGAGGATAACGGCCAAGGAACTGACTTCGCGCACCCTGGAAACCGAGTTAAAGGAGATTATCCGGGAACGTGATGATATCGTAAAGGATAGATTCGACAGGGTGGTCGAGAGGGCCGTGGTGCTGGATATCGACAAGCCCATCACCATGAAAGAACTATTTAATTTGGTATCCGAGGCCATGGCCGGTCGTCTGGGACTGGAAACGGAAGATTTCATGAAGCTGTTGATGGAGAGGGAAAGAGAGAGCAGTACCGTGCTCAATCCCTACCTGGCCATTCCGCATATAATCATCGACCGGGAGGATGTGTTCGAAGTGTTGCTGGCCAGGTGCAAGAGCGGGGTGGAATTCTCCGAGACCGCGAATGCGGTTAAATCCATATTCGTGCTGGCCGGATCGAAGAACGAACGCAATTTCCACCTGCGGGCCCTGGCCGGAATAGCGCAGATCGTTCGTGATCCGCATTTCGAGGAAAACTGGATGAAGGCTAAAGACAAGGAAGGACTGCGGGATATAATCCTGCTGGGTAAAAGAAAGCGTTAATCCGGGAAAGCCTAACTATCAAACAGGGAGTATCCATGTCTACGGAAAATCAGGAACAAGCCTTGGAGAGGCTGGCGGAGGGCAACACCCGCTTCGTGGCCGGCAAGCCCCTGGCTCCTCACCGCAGCGGGCGCAGACGAAGGGAAACCGCGGAGGCCCAAAAACCGTTCGCTATAATTTTAACCTGCGCCGATTCGCGGGTCTGCCCGGAACTTATATTCGACCGGGGGATCGGAGATCTTTTCGTGGTGCGGGTGGCCGGGAATGTGCTGGACGATCTGACCCTGGGCAGTATCGAGTACGCGGCGGAGCATCTCGGCGTGGCCCTGCTGCTGGTCCTGGGGCATACTAATTGCGGAGCGGTGAAGGCGGCCATAGAGCAGGAGGAGGCGCCGGGGCACACCGGCAGTTTCATAGATTTTATCAGACCCGCCGTGGCCAAGGCAAAGGTCATGGAGGGCAATCTTTGTTTCGATTCCGTCCTGGCCAATATTGGAAGGGTGGTGGAACAGCTAAAATCCACCGGGCCGGTGCTGGACGATCTGTGCCGGAACGGAAAGCTGCGGGTGATCGGAGGCTGCTACGATCTGGCCAGCGGCGCGGTGAAGATTCTGCCTTGAGAAACGCTACATCTGGTAGATCCTGTAATACCGGTGGGGCGAGGAGTAGACCGGCCGCAGCTGCGTAAGATCCAGGGTGTCATATTTACCGTATAAGCGGGCCTTTATTCTAACCTTTCCGTCCGCCGCGGGCCGGTAGTTTCTTTCCATTATGGCCAGGTAGCGCACCTTATTTTCCCGCAGGTATTCTTCCAACCGGCCGGCGGCGACCATTTCCTGGTAACGGTAGGTATTTACCAATCCGTCGAGGTTGATGGTCCTGCACCGTCCGAAGTAGGCCACGATTCCCGGATCGGTGGCGGCGATCACCTCGGTTTCGGCTACGTTGCCGCGGACCCACAGCGCGGTATGATAAACGTCATATAACGCCACGTCCCGCAGGTTGCGGAAACCGTACTTGGCGGCGGCGTTGGTGAGGCCTGCCGTAATTATCAGACCAGCCAGCGCGTATTTCAGGAGCCGGGGAAAGCGGGGATAGACGAATAATCCCAGGGAAAGGACCATTATCAGGTTGGGTACGGCGAAGTGCCAGGGGCGAAGCCCGAAACCGGCGTCCTTTTGAAAGAAGAATTCATATATCGAAAAAAGAATCACCCCCAGGTTGAGGCCTAAAAATAGAGTGGGGAGGGGGGAGGAGATCCTTTTTCCCTTCCTTTCCAGGAGCAGCAGTGAAGTGACCAGCAGCGCCGAAAACACGGGGGGCGCTATTCTGGCCAACCGGGGTACGCTCAAGGAGAGGTTGGTGAGGGTGGGAACCGGGAAGCTGGATTTTATGGCCCCGCTGATGGGGACCAAGTGCCCGGTCATTGCGAGGTTCAGGGCCAGATAGGCGGCCAGGGGCAGGGAGAAAACCAGCAGGGTGAGCGAGAAGGAGCGGAAGGTACGCTTCTTGTCGCGGCTAAGGTAATAAAGGCGCGCCAGCAGGAGAGGGGCCACCACGAATATGGAATCCAGCCTGGCCAGGACGGCCAGGGAAAGAAATAATCCCAGCAGGAGGCTGTGTTTCAAGGAGTCGTCGTCCCGGTGCTTTATCAGGAAACCGAGGGCGGCCAGGGTGATCAAGACCGCCAAAGGCGATTCCAGGCTGTGCCAGCTGGGAAGTACCAGGAAAATAACGGCGGTAAGCATCACCAGGTAGGCGGTTGTACGGTCCCGCGCCCGGTGGCGGAAGAAAGACCAGAGCAAATAGAGCATACAACCCTCGAACAGGAATCCGGTCAGTATGGAAATCCGTAAATAGGCGTCATCATCGCTGATCAAACGGGCGATGCCAGCGGACAGGACCATCCACAGCGGATGGTAACCGTTGGTGTAATGGAGGCCGTCAAAGGACGAGATAATACCGCGGGAGAAATTGCGGGCGATCACCAGGTAGAAAAACGCGTCATCCCCTATATACCGCTGTATGATATTTAAATTATCGGAGAATAGATTGAAAAGCATTATGCCGAAAATGATCGCCAGGAAAAACCACAGGACGAAATCGCCCAGCCTGTGATTTTTTGCATTATTTACGGTCCCGGCCGCCGGCAGTTTCCCCATAACGGAACAGAATATAGGGAAAGCCTGCTTGGCGGTCAAGGTAATATTGGGAGCCGTTCCCCGTCCGGTTCACCTGATCAGGACCAGCCGCTGGGTGGCGGTATAGATCCCGGTGCTGAAACGGCAGAAATACACGCCACTGGAAAGAACCTTTCCCTCCTTATTCCGGCCATCCCAATTAACCTGATAGCTTCCCTTTTCCTGCACCCTATCCACCAAGGTGCGTATCCATCGCCCGGAGACGTCGAATATCTTTATTTCCACCCGCGCCCGGCCGCCCACCTCGTAGGCTATGGTGGTGGAGGGATTAAAGGGATTGGGATAGGCGGGCTTGAGGGCGTTCAGATAGGGTACCGGATTATCCTCTTCCACCGCGGTAACCTCTTCGGTGGTGACCTGAACGTCGTCGATAAACCAGCCAATAAATCCGTACTGCTCGTTGCTGGCGAAATGGAACCTTAGATAAACCGGACCTTGCCAGGCCGCTAGATCGAAGCTCTCCTGCTTCCAGTCGATTACGCCGGAGTAGCATCGCTGGTAAGGATCCAGGAAGATGGTGTTGGAAGAACTGGCCCGGCAGGGGTAATTGTCCAGGGGTTGAACGATGGACCAGGTTTCTCCGCCATCGGCGCTGATCTCCACCACCGAAGCGTCCTGGGCCCAGTAGGGATAAGTGGTGCCCGCTTCCGCTTCCATGCGGTGCCAGAAGGTAAGGGTGGAATTTTCATAAAGGCAGAGGGGGGGAGTGATGAGCACGGCGTCCGCCATGTTGGAATACACTCCTCCCGGGGAATCCCCGAATTTCCAGCAGGAGGGGGCGGAATGGAAATCCTCGCTGCTGATATGCCATCCGTCGCAGCCGGTAAGGGCCTGGTGCCGCCAGGGATCTTCCTGGGTGATCATGTCGTCTAGCTCCATGCCGCAGGTCTTTAATTGGATCATCTCGGTGTGATACTCGATGTTCTCTCCCGACAGCGTCAGGAAAAGAACGATGTCCGAGAACGCGGGAGTATGCTCCTTGACGAAAAAGTAGAGCTTTCCGTCCGAATCGACCGAGGAACCCGCCGGCAAGTCGGGTAGTATGTCCTCGAACACGATTCTCCTGGCCCAGCTCTCGGTGGGGGTGGAAAGGGTGAGCACGGGTGAAATGACATCGATGCTGCCGTTGTTGTACCAGGTGCAGTGGATGTTTTGAAATTCCCACGCGTCGACGCATCCGTTGCCGTTACCGTGCAGCGTGTCGCTCAGAAAAGCCGTTCCCATGGTTATCCCGGGAGCGTTGACGGTGAGCAGGTGGTGGGAACTCCATTCCTGTTCCTCGGTGAAGATGGTGAAGTTCAGGTCCACCGTATACCCGTCCGGGATATCCTGTGCCACCTCGAAGATGAAGGCGCTCTCGCGGATGGCCAACACGCGGGGGGGCAACTCTCCGATCACGCAGGTATCGCTGAGGATGGTTATGTAATCCTCCTCAGGTTCCAGCACCACCCGGGTATTGTAGGCGGTGTTGGTGCCGGCGTTGTCCACGGCGATGATCAATTCGATTTTTTCCCCGTATTCGATAATCCTGTCGCCGTCTCCCCGGCTTACTCCCAGAGTGTCATCGTCTATGCCCACGTACACGAGCTCGGGCCGGGGATTGACGGCGTAATTCACCATTATATCGGCGCCGTACAGGTAATGATTGGCCGCCTGCACGGATAATCTCAACTCTCCGGGAGAGTTCAGGTCCGTATGGAAGTAGGCCTTGCCGTTTTCGCCGGTCCAGCTAGTCATATAGAGATCATCTTCCGCGCCGTGGAGAGAGACCCGGGTTCCCGGCACGGGGGAATCCCCGCTGGTCACTTCCACTCCGAAAATGCTCTTGCCCAGCGGTATTATGCTGTCGTGCAGGACGGTGAGAGAGGAGGGAGTGCCCGTCCATACCGGCAGGGCGGGATCCCCCAGCAGGCAAAGGCCGTACATGACGTATCTGACCGCGGCGTAAGGGATATAGGAGATATTGTCTATCTTTGAATCGTCCAGGGCGTTTCCGATGGTCGGTGTTTTTTCTCCGCAGAGGGCGTCGAAGAACTGGCGGTCGAAAAACTGCGATACCCCGCAGGTGGAACCGGGGGAATTCCACCCCAGCCTGGTGTTGCCGATGAAGGCCACGACTCCGTCCGGTCCGGTTAGCAGCTGTTCCCCGATGGCGTCTTCAGGGTGCACGGTACCCTGGTCGTCCCGGTTGTCGAAAGCGGCCGGATAACATCCCTGGGAGTAACAGACAAAGGGCATACCCCCGCTCCCCCCGTTTTCCAGTAGGGGGATTTCCCAGATGGCGATATGCATCACCTCAAAGGTGTTGGCATGCCCGCAGTGGTTTACCAGGTTGACTCCGGCGTTAAGGAGGGGGAGCAGATCGTTCTGACTCCACGAGTATCCCAGATCCCGGTCATAGAGGGAGGTATTGTTGAATCCGGCGGGAAGACCGCTGGTGGTAAATCCATAGGCGGAGGAACCCCGCAGCACCTCGTCCTTGTAGTCGGCGCCCCAAGTAATTTCGTCCTCGATCGTCCACAACAGTTCACCCAGCATGAGGGAGGTGGAGCATTTGGCCGGGGGGGGATTGATCACGTAATTAAAAAATTTGTCGTAATAGTTTGACACCTGTTCGGGTTCGGTGACCGGTAACCGGCCGATGCTGATTTCCGGGATCAGGTCTTCTTCCCCCGGCTCGCCGAAATAGCCGTCGCCGTCATTGTTCCAGTTTCCGTCCAGGGCGGCGTAATAGAGATCGCTGGGAATATCCGGTTCAATTTCGCTGCCGGCCTTGACGTACAGGCCGCGGTGGGGGATGATTTCGTCGTCGCCTCCCAACAGTATATATTCGGTCAGCCGGTTTTGCCAGGTATCGATGATGAAATTGCGTATCTGCTCCTGTAGATCCATTCCGGTATAGTGGGCCGTTATCGAATCCAGGGTGGCGATTTCAGTGTATAGGCCCCTTTGCGTCTTGAGTTCCGCCAGGGATTCGAAAGAGGGGGCCAGATCGGCCGAGGTGATTATCACGTAGGGAACCGGTTTTGTCTCTTCCCCGGTCAGGGTCCATCTCTGATCGGGGGCCGGGTAGGATTCGGCCAGATCGGGATTTTCCAGGCGGGACGGGAATCGTCCCCGGATCCTATCCGGGTGGGTGGTCCGACGGGGGGCGCCTTGCAGGGTAGATGCGGGACGGGTGAAGATGGTGACCTTTAGGGCGGGAGAAAAGGTGACCTGGCCGGAGGCCGGAGTAACCCGGCAGGGGTAGAGGTTTACGAAAGCCAGCCTGAATCCCGCCTGGGTTTGCTCCGCGATCAGTTCCCCGCGGTTGACCGGGAAGGGAGAGAAGGAATTGTAGATGTCCCGGTTTTTCTCGACGGGCTGAAGCGCGGAACCATCCAGGGGATGCTGCGCGGGCATGGGGGGTATCTGGTAAGAGGCGGGAAGGATGGTCTCTTCTTCCGGCAGCACCGATATGCTGGAGACCGCCTCTCCGTAAGGGATGAGAAAACAGGCGGGATAAACCGGCATCATCGGTTCACCCGTCCGTCCGATGGTCCGGCAACCGGAAATTGAAAACAACACTCCCGTCCCGGTGTTCTCTATCTTGGGCTTCTCGAAGAAAATCGTTTTTTCGATGGTGCTTGGCCTTGCCTCTCCCGCGAGTAGAAGTACAACAAGGAAAAGCGATAGAGACCGTACAGACATAATCGCTCGTAGACCGTGTGAGAACCATGGTTGCTCGACCCTTATTCCGGGTTTATTATACCATAAGTATTTTCGATCTTGTAGCGGTTTTTCCTGGAATGAAGCAGGGTATTTAGTTAAAATTCCTTTTTTTAGGAGAGGTGAAAATGGTCCTTGAGTGTGAGAATCTCGCTTCGAACCGGAAATTTTGTAATTGCACCTATGAGCGATGTTCCCGGAAGGGTAACTGCTGCGCCTGCATCCAGTATCATTTGTCCCTGCGTGAACTTCCCGCCTGCGCTTTCCCCGACGAGGTGGAAAAAAGCTGGGATCGGTCCTTCCGGAAATTCATCGAAACCTATAAATGATTTGTTAATAAGTTTCTAGGGGATTGAATCTGTTTTATGTCAACCTCCCGGCCGGGGAGGGAAGATGGATGCGGAGCGGGCGAATGAAAATCAGGGTGCATATTATCGTAAGCGGAGAGGTGCAGGGAGTGGGATTTCGTTTTTTCACCCGCAATCTGGCTTCCCGCCTCGATATAAACGGATTTGTGCGGAATCTGCCGGATGGAACGGTGGAGACCGAAGCGGAAGGCGAGGAAGGCCGGATCAGGCAGTTTATCGAGTTACTCCGCCGGGGCCCGGCGGCGGGATACGTTTCCGCCCTGGATGTCAGGGAGATATCCGGCGAGGCTGCTTTCGACCGTTTCGAGATCCGGTTCTAGCTCCGGGGGACGAAGGGTGCGGGGAAACCATCCAGTTTTTCGCGGAAATGAACGGCTAAGGAGAAAATGACCGCCCTCATTCATCTAATCGATGTAACCGGATTCACCCTGCCCGACGGGACCGGCAGCCGGGATTGGTTCGGAAACGCGTTCGCGGATCTGGGATTGACGCCGGAAATTGAGCTGCGAGCCTATGACGGCATTTCCGGCCGGCTGCCCGCCCCCGGGGCGATGGCCGCCGGAGGCCAGGGCATAATCATCTCCGGCAGCCGTGGCTCGGTGAATGAGGATAAACCCTGGATCGCCCCGCTGATCGATTTCATCCGCGAGGCCCACCGCTTGAACGCCTGGATCCTCGGTATTTGTTTCGGGCACCAGCTCCTGGCCAAGGCGCTGGGGGGAACGGTCGAACCGAACCGCCGGGGCAGGGAGATGGGAACCGTGCCCATCTATCTGACCCCGCAGGGAGAACAGGCTCCCCTGCTGCGCGGATTGCGATCGGGTGATTGGGTCAACCTCGTCCACCGCACGCACGTCACTAAACTTCCCCCGGGAGCAGTACGGTTGGCTTTTAACCAGATGACCCCCACGCAGGCTTTTCAGGCCGGCCGGTCTTTCGGTTTTCAGCCTCACCCCGAGCTCGGTCCCGAGCAATTGATCCAGTTGACCGGGATGTACCGCGAGATTCTAATAAACCGGGAGGGATTCCTGGAAGACGAAGATCACCTGCGCGACTACCTCGGAACTTTCCGGGAAACACCGCGTTCCCGGGCTATCCTGCTAAACTATGTTCGGATGATTTCATCCTGACCGGTGTTTTGTGTTCCCTCTCGATCCTCCCGGCCGCGGGAGAGGGGGACGGAGGGGAAGGGGAGGGGAAATCGAATTTTTCCCGGGAGGCGTACAATCCCTCTGGCTTAATCAGGGCGGGAATGGTCTTCAATATGATGGACAGGTTCAGCAGGAGAGATTGATGCTGTATGTACCACAGGTCGTGCTCTATCCTTTCGGGCCAGGATAGGGAGTTTCTGCCGTTTATCTGCGCCCAGCCGGTCAATCCCGGTTTCACCGTGAGGCGCCCTTTTTGCCTGCCGGTATACTGCCTGACATGCATGTCCAGGCCGGGCCGGGGACCGACGAGGCTCATCCTGCCTCCCGCTATATTTATCAATTGGGTCAATTCGTCCAGACTGGTTCGGCGCAGGAAGCCGCCGATCCGGGTGATCCGTGCATCCCGGGAACCCTCTATGTAGTGGCCGTTTCCGGTCTTTTCCGCGTCCACCACCATGGATCGGAACTTCAGTATCCGGAAGGGACGGCCCATGAATCCGATCCGTTTTTGGGAAAAGAATACCGGACCGCGGTCTTCGATTTTTATCAGCAGCATAATTATGCCGAATAGGGGGGAGAGCAGAAGGAGAGCCGATAGGCTGGCCAGGATATCGAAGATCCTGATGCTCAGGAGTTCCATTCTCCTCTTTCCCCGCCCGGTTCCTGGAATGTTCACCTTTTCTGGCTCCCTCCACCATGGGGGTCGATACCCGTCTGCCTCCGGCAGGGCTTAGGTGTTCAAGGCTTAGTCGCTCTTATATCTTTTCGAATATTTTACGCTCCGGCTTTAGTGGAAATATCCTTTACCTTTAGCCCGGTTCTTCTATAATAACCGGTGTAAAATAGGGCAATGACCCTAAGTTGCCGGGGGAACTTTTTGGAAGAAAAGTTGTTAGTAAGAGGGTGAAGCAGCAGCGTTTTTTTCAGGAGGAGACGGAATGATTGATAAGATGGGAAAATTCAGATGGATTATATCGGCGGTGCTAATCGGCGGGATATTTTTTTCAGGAATGGTCGCCGGAGATCTTCTAGCCCCGGTGAATGGTGACGGAAAGCTGGCTTCCTCGTTTATCCAGCAGGCGGTAGCCGAGGAGAGCCCGACCGAGAGCATCCCCGACGCGGTGGAAAAGGTGATCCCCGCCGTGGTTTACATCCAATCCAAGAGGATGGTTAAGCAACGGCAGGCCAATTCTCCTTTCTTCGATAATCCTTTATTCAGGGACTTTTTTGATGATTTCCTGAGGCGCTATAACGTTCCCCGGGAAAGGGAACAGCAATTTCTCGGTTCGGGGGTGATCGTCAGCGAAAAAGGCTACATCCTTACCAATAACCACTTGGTGGAAAATGCCAAAGAGGTGGAGGTGCTACTCCCCGACCAGCGCCGGTTCGACGCCAAGGTGATCGGGACCGATCCCCGCAGTGACGTGGCCGTGCTCAAGATCGAAGGGGATAACCTGTCGGTGGTCAGGCTGGGCGATTCCGAGAAGATCCGGCTCGGCCAGACGGTGCTCGCCATCGGTTACCCCTACGCCGTGGGGCAGACCGTGACCCGGGGTATCGTGAGCGCGCTGGGAAGGGCCCTGCGCCTGGTGGATTACGAGGATTTCATTCAGACCGACGCGGCCATCAACCCGGGAAATTCGGGGGGAGCATTGATCAACATCCAGGGCGAGTTGATCGGGATTAATACGGCCATCTACTCCCGTTCCGGCGGAAACCAGGGTATTGGATTCGCCATTCCCATAAATTTAGCCCGTAATATAATGGATAATATCATAGAGCATGGAAGGGTGATCCGGGGATTCGTGGGAGTGGTGCCTCAGGACCTGGACCCGGAAATGGCGGAGTTCTTCGACCTGAAGGATGCCGGGGGAGTGCTGGTCTCACAGGTGGCCGAGGATAGTCCGGCGGAAAAGGCCGGTTTCAAACAGGGAGACATTATCCTCGACTTTGACGGTAAAGAGATGAAATCGACCAATGAATTCCGCAGGCTGGCGGCGGAGAAGAAGCCGGGCAGCAAGGTCGAGGTCACCGTGTTGCGGGACGGAAAAAGGAAAAACCTCCAGGTGGCGGTAGGAAAACGTCCGGACGAGATTATCAACCAGGCGGAAGACCAGATGGAGGACCGTTCGCCCCTTTTCCTGGGCGTGGGAATAATTACCTTGAATGACGAATACCGGGACGCCCTGGATATTCCGGCCAATATCCGGGGAGTGATCATTACCGATATCGATCAGGGCACCCCGGCTGAAAAAGCGGGGCTTAACCGCGGCGATGTGGTGGTGGAAGTCAACCGGGTGAGAATAAGTAACCTGAAAGATTTCCGGGAAGTGCTGGACCGCTCCCGGGACGACAAAGTGTTACTGCTCATTTACCGGGCCGGCGGTTATATTTTTATCACCGTGCGGGCGAAATGATATCCACCGCGCCCGCCGGTTAAGCGGTGCTTCTGGAACCTGCTTGCGCCGGGTCCGCGGTTCGGACCCGGCGCTTGCTTTTCGCGCCCGTTCCGCCCGCGCGGTTTCCGCTCCGGTGTGCCCGGGGGATATGACTTTACGCGGAGCCGAAAGGCCGGCGAAAAAAAGGGGGCGCCCCGCGGCGCCCCCCTTCTGTTGCCTCGGGCGATGGCCCGGTCAATCGTAGTATTCCTGGCCGAGGTGGGTGATCAGATCCTCGCCCTGTATATAACGGAGGGTGTTTTTCAGCTTCATGAGTTGGATGAACAGATCATGTTCGGGGTACAGGCCCGGGGCGTGCATGGGGCTTTTGAAGTAGAATGACAGCCACTCCTGGATACCCTTGAATCCCAGCCTCGCTCCCAGATCCATGAAAAGGGCCAGATCGAGAACGATGGGAGCGGCCAGTATGCTGTCCCGGCACAGGAAATCTATCTTGATCTGCATCGGGTACCCCAGCCAACCGAAGATATCGAGGTTGTCCCAGCCTTCCTTGTTATCCCCCCGGGGAGGATAGTAATTGATCCTCACCTTGTGATAGAACCGGTCGTAAAGTTGAGGGTAAAGCCGCGGCTGGAGAATGTATTCCAGAACCGACAGCTTACTTTCCTCCTTGGTCTTGAACGACTCGGGATCGTCCAGGACCTCCCCGTCCCGGTTACCCAGGATATTGGTGGAGAACCATCCGTTCAGTCCGATAAGGCGGGCCTTGAGGCCCGGGGCCAATATGGTTTTCATGAGGGTTTGGCCGGTCTTGAAATCCTTACCCGCGAGGGGGACGTTGTTCTTTTGCGCCAGTTCCATCAGCGCCGGTATATCCACGGTGAGATTCGGCGCCCCGTTGGCAAAGGGTATTCCCTGCGAAAGTGCCGCGTAGGCGTATACCATGCTGGGAGCGATCATCGGATCGTTCTCCTTCAAACCCTTCTCGAAGCTCTCCAGGCTCATGTGAACCGCGGAGGGCTGAATAAAGATTTCCGTGCTGGCGCACCACACCACCACCAACCTGGCGCAGCCGTTCCGTTTCTTGAATTCGACCAT
This sequence comes from Candidatus Krumholzibacteriota bacterium, assembly GCA_016926065.1. Lineage (GTDB taxonomy): Bacteria > Krumholzibacteriota > Krumholzibacteriia > Krumholzibacteriales > Krumholzibacteriaceae > JAFGPI01. Next base: position 562 of record JAFGPI010000150.1, on the reverse strand, counting down.
ATCGTTCTGGAGCTGCTGCGCCAGATCGAACCAGCTCTTGCCCTTTTTCACCCAGGTCCCGGACAGCTTCTTCACGTATTTCTGGTCGAAGACCGCCTTCATGGGCTTTATGCCCTCCAGGAAAGGCTTGATCCCATCCAGTGTTTCCCGGTGGAGAACGCCGGCTTTCAGGGCCGCCTCGTAAACATTATCCTCAAATATGTCCCATCCGCCGAAAATTATATCCTCCAGCTCGGCCAGGGGGATGAAATCCTTAATCTTGGGAATCCGGTTCTCGGTTCTCTTACCCAGTCTGATCGTGCCCATCTGAGTCAAAGATCCGATCGGCTCCGCCTGCCCTTTTCTTATCGCTTCCACGCCGGCGATGAAAGTGGTGGCCACCGCTCCCATGCCGGGGGTGAGGACACCCAGTTTGCCCTCAGGTCTTACCGGTTTGCTTTTAATTTCCATCTTTCCTCCTTGATCTGCAGCTCCCGACAGCGATCAATCCCAGGGGGCTCGATCGCCCGGCGGGAAAAGATATTCCTGTCCGCCTTCTGGTTTTAAATCAGTCTAGCATCTT
>JAFGPI010000149.1 GCA_016926065.1 Candidatus Krumholzibacteriota bacterium | reverse complement strand
CTTGATCGGAACCAGTTTCATCCGTGCTATGCGGTCCCTGGTTTCCTGCGAGGGGGGAGTATAGCTGCGCCCGTATCCGGGGGTATACTTCACCAGCGGCCGGCGGTAGGGCTTGCCCGATTCCATGGCATAGCCGATGGCATGCGCCGTTCCGGAGTCCGGGATACCGGCAACCACGTCGATTTCTATATCGCCGTCACGTTTGGCCAGGCATCTGCCGCAACGCTCCCTGACCGCCTCGGTATTGATCCCCTCGTAATCCGAAGCGGGAAATCCGGTATAGATCCAGAGGAAGGAACAGATCTGATTCTTCTCGGTCCCTTCCCGCTTTTGGACCAGGCCGTTTTCTCCCAGCAGGACGATCTCTCCGGGGGAGATGAATTTCACCACCTCGATACCGTTATTGGGAAAAGCGGTGGTCTCAGAAGCCACCACCCAGGATCCGGCCCCTTTCCCCACCGCCAGGGATGAATATCCCAGCCGGTCCCGGGCCGCGTAGACCCCTTCCCGGCAAAGCAGCAACAGGGAGCAGGATCCGTCGATCTGGTTAAACATTTTTTCAATGCCGTCGATCAGGGTTTCCCCCCGGGTAATGATCTTGGCCACCAATTCGGTCAGATTCACCGTTCTATCGCTGACTTCGCTGAAGGTGACCCCCTGGGAGAGAAGCCGTTCGGTCAATGCCGCGGCGTTATCGATGAATCCGTCAGTGGCGATGCAGAAAGGCCCGAACTTGGAATTCAGGTATATGGGCTGCTCGTCACAGGCGCTCACCACTCCGATTCCCATATTTCCCTGCATGTTGTAGATATCCTCGTAGAATTTTGACTTGAATTGACTCTGGCTGATGTTATGAATCTGGCGTCTGAAATCATCTCCCAGCACCGCCACTCCTCCGAACTCCGTTCCCAGATGCGAATGATAATCGGTCCCATACAGAAGCAATTCACTGCAGCTTTCTTTGGAAACGACGCCGAAAAGTCCGCTCATTTTATCCTCCCGAATTTTGCATGCGCTCCGTCCCGCCCCTAAACGCTCCGCTATGCGCGGGAAAGAAGGATCTTACTCCTTCCCGTCCCCGGACTCAACAGTTTTTAACCGTTACCGAATTATTACCGTTCCGCGGGTCCCCGGCCGCGGCAGGACCGGGCGCCGCTTAAACCCGCGGGCCGGAAGACCCCTAGGGAACGGCCTTCCAGCCGTAGGTCTCATAGTAGTAATTGAAACGCTCCCCCTCGATGTCGATCACCACGAATCCCTCCGGAAAACCCTCATACGGCCCCTGCCACCAGGATCCGCAAACCGCCCCTCCGGTTACGAAATGGATCCCCTTGACGGCGATTTGCTCCACCACGTGAAGATGTCCCTGGAGGACCAATTTCAAATTATAGCCTTCGAAACGGGCCAGCACCTCATGCGAGTTTATGACTACCTCACGGGGCGCCAGGGCCACGGCCCCGCCCTCTCTATACTGGCGATAAACTGAAACCAGGGGGAGATGTCCCACCAGTACGAGGGGAATGGCGGGGTCAATTTTTTCCAGATCGGCGGTGATCCATTCCAGTTGGTCCAATCCGACCAGGCCGAAATATTTACGGTCCGAGGTGAATCCCACGGTATCCAGGAGAATAAAATGCCAGCCTTTATAATCAAAGGAAGAGTAAGTGCTTCCCCCGCCCAACCGCTGGGCGAAAAGCTTTCTCCCGTAATGCGGATGATCGGGATTCACGCCGCTGCTCTCATAGAGACCGAAGACATCGTGATTGCCGATCGCGTCGTGCACGGGCGCTTCGATTTCCCGGCAGAGTGCTGCGTATAGATCGTACAATCCGCAGGCGCGTGGGTAATCGACCCCGCAGGCATCGAATACCAGGTCGCCGCCGGCGATGACAAAATCGGGATGGAGGCTATTGATCCTTGCGATGGCCGCCCGGAAGCCCTGGGCGGCCCCCCTCTCTTCCATCACGTGAATGTCGGTCATGAAAATGAAACGGAACGATTCCGTTTTCCCCGCCCCTCCGCACAGGATCATAAAGGAGACACACAGCAGGATCGACAGCCCGATCCCTCCGCGCGGCCGGCCGTAGGGTATTGATCCTCGCCTCATTATCTCTCCTCCGTTCCGAACGCTAATCGCACCGGCCCATTCCGGGAACCGCCGGAAACCGTGATCTCACACCGGGAGTCCGCGCCCGGGCGGTGACGGCGGGGCGAGCGGCCCTTACGCCTCGTTGATCGAAATATCACCCTGTCTCATGGCGACCAGCGAGGCAAAACAGATCGAGGCCAGTTTCGATCGGGCCGAATCTCCCCGGGAGGTGAGGACGATGGGAATACCGGCTCCCACTATGGCCCCTGCCAGGGAGGCTCCGGAGGATACGGTCAAGGATTTGTAGACCACGTTACCGGCTTCGATGTTCGGCATCAGCAGGATATCGGCGTTCCCCTGGATCTTCCCCGGGTAGCCTTTCTCCTCGGCGGAATGGACGGACATGGCCACGTCCAACGATAACGGACCCTCCACGATGCAATCCGTGCGCTCCCGGTAATAACCGGCCAGTTCCGCGGCCAACATGGAGGATTGCACGCTCGGATTGGCGACCTCCACCGCCGAAATCACCGCCGCCTTGGGATTCTTTATATTGAGGTACTCCGCCACCATCAAGGCGTTTTCCAGAATCTTCTTCTTCATCTCCTGATCCGGATTGGGAATGAGCGCCGCATCGGTGACTATAAGCAGTTTCGGATAGGTCGGTATCTGAAAGATGCCCACGTGGCTGTAGACGCGTCCCTTCCTCATGCGGCCGCTCTTTTTCAGGTAACGCAGCGTCCCCTGCATTATCTCCGCGGTTTTCACCCCGCCCTTCATCAACAGGTCCGCCTCCCCGGAGTCCAACAGGGACACGGCCCTTTCCACGGGATCATCGGCATCCACGATGGTATAGTTATCTCCATCGACCTTGATATCGTATTCCCAGGCTATCTTGTTGACGGCGTAAAAATCTCCCACCAGATAAAACTTGGCCAGAGGGTAGTGTCCCTCTTCATTGGCCTGCTTGGCCGCGACCAGCGCTTCTTCGTTCTCCGCCCCCACTATGGCTATGCGGGGGACCCGGTACCGGGCCACCATGGCCCGGGATATATAAATCAGTTCGTCCAGGCTGCTCACCGGCGCGTTTTCCTTCCTCCGCAGATGGGGGTGGGCGAATATTTCCGCTTCGATCAGATCCTTTTCGTACGTCCGGTGTTTCCTCAGGTTATCCCTTTCGGCGCAGTAGTCTTTCAACGATCCGGGTTTAAAGAGGGCCCGCAGATGCCCCGCCATCATGGCTTCGTGTTCTATTGATCCGGGGATGACCACCGTGGGGAAATAAGGGAGCAGTCTCCTCTTGATCCTCCCCGTGAATTCGGCGTTGCGGGCCAGGCCGCCGGTGAGCATCACCAGATCGACGGTTCCCTTGATGGCCGCCAAACTCATGATCGCTCCGGTGATCTTGCTGATCATGAAGTAGATGATCAATTCGATCTTTTCGCGCTGCACGTCCACCGCGCCCGTGTCCCGGAAATGCAGCAACGCCTTGAAGTCATTGGTTCCGGCCAGATCGATCAAACCTCCCTTACGGAAAAGGTAATCCTTCAACTCGGGGATGCTCATCTCTCCCTGGTCGAAGGCCCGGAGGAGAATATCCAGGGAGATATTTCCACTCCGGTTGGCGCTGGGCACTCCCGAGAAGGCGTTAACCAAGTCCCCGATCTGAGCATCCTCGTGCCTTACCACCGATATGCCCCCCCCGATGTGGGCGCCGATGGTGGTCAACTCCCGGCGATCCAGGCCGAGGATGGAACTGATAAGGTTATGGACGGCGTTTTGGTTGAGATAATGGGCGCCGGCGCCGTCCCGAAGAAGTTTTTTAATTCCGGTCAGCCGGGCTCCGGTGATCATCTCATCGGAACCGACCGGATCGGTGACGGTGATCAGAATTTCTTTTTCACCGGAGAACCGCTCCCTGACCTGCATCCCGATTGGAATGGCCATATTGGAGGCGTGATTGATGGTGGCCTCGCGCAAATCCTCGACCATCTCCTGGTTTACCAGGTAGGTCCCGGTGGGCACCGGTTTCACGAATCCTCCCCGGCAGACGATGCCGGTCAGGCCTCCCTTTTCGATTCCCTGCCTCTCCAACCATTCCAGGATCGCCTCCGCCCGGGTCTCGATACCATCCTCGAACTCCGGAGGCAGATGAACCTCGTCCTCGACCTGGAGGCTTAATCCATGAAAGAGAGCCAGCTTGGTGGAGGTGGAGCCGGGATTAACACAAAGCACGCGCTCCCCGGCTGCTTTCGAGGGAATCTCATCCAGACCATAAAGGAATGAAATTACCGTCTCCATGCCTTTTTCCGAGGATAAAACCAGTTGAATGAGAGTGGAAAAAAGGTTTCCCCAGGCTTCCTGCCAATCCCCCACCAGCAAGACCGGCCTGGAAATGGAAACCACCCGGGAGACCAGGTTCAACAGTTCCGTTTCGGTGGATATCTTGCCATAGTGCACCGTCTGGGCGGCCTGAAAAACCTCCCTTTCGATTTCCTTGCCGATTTCACTGCGCTTGATGGCCTTGATCAGAGAATTGAGTCCCGCTTCCACTATCCTCAGCTTTTCCTTCATTCCATCACCCATTCTTATTTTGACAATACCGGACGTACCAATTTCTCGTACTCGGATATCAGGGCTTCGGCCTTTTCCATCAAACTTTCCTTTGGCGGGCCGGAGGTAAAAAGCCTCATATCCCGGAGATCGGAATCCACTATCGAGGCATCTCCCAGGAATACCCCTCCCATGGCGCCCCCGTATCCTTCTTCAAGTTTTAAACCGGCCAGCTCCGCCCATAACAGCGTCCATCCCCGCACCACATTATCCAGGTTATATCCTCCCCCCCCCAGGGCCAAAATACGGGGGAAACGCTCATGCAATCCGGCGACCGCCTCGATGTATCCGTTGTTGGTCATACGCAGATGGGTCAGAGGATCGGTGGAGAAGGTATCGGTGCCGAACTGCCCCACCACTACATCCGGATCGAATAGGGTCAGCGCATCCAGGGCGATGCGGCTGAAAAGAAGCAGGAATACTTCATCATCGGTACTTGGTTCCAGGGGTACGTTTATGTTATATCCGAATCCCGCTCCCTTCCCCCTTTCCCCCGCGAATCCCCCCCAGGGGAACAGGGTCTTTCCCGATTCGTGCAGGGATACCGTCAATACCTCCGGATCCTGGTAGAAGGCCTCCTGCACCCCGTCGCCGTGGTGGGCGTCTATATCCAGGTAGGCCACCCGCTTTCCGGATCTTTTTAATTCCTCCAGGGCGATTACCACATCATTGATGTAGCAAAAACCGGAGGCCCTGTCCGCATGGGCATGATGAAATCCCCCCCCCGGATTAAAAGCGCATAAAGTGCCCCCGGCCAACAGCCGGGCGGCCCGCAGACTGGCCGTGGCGGATAACACGGAAAAATCATATATCCCCGCAAAAACCGGATTCTCCATCGTCCCTATTCCGTGTGAGAGCATCGCGGCGTCCAGGTTATTCCCCCCGTTGGCCCGGCGCAGCATCTCGATATACTGCGGAGTATGAAATCTCTCCAGAACCCCTTCTTCCGGCTCCAGAACCTCTTCCACCCTGACGGAGGGATGGGAAAAAAGCCCTTTCTGACGGCACAAATCGTAGACCCGGGATATCCTTTCCGGTTTAAAAGGATGGTCCGGCGCGAAGACATACTCCGCCAACCGGCGCGGATAAAGAAAAACCGCCTTGGTTTGGGTGTTTTCGGTCACCGCAGCTTCCCCTCGGTAAAATCTATCCGCACCAGGTAAGATCCATCCTCCATCCTCACCTGCACCGGATATCCGCAGCCGTGAAAAACTTCCATCATCTTCCTGTTCTCCACCAGCACATCCGCCACGAATCCGTCCAGGCGCCTTTCAATGGCGATGTCGGCCAGCTTTTTCATCAGATAGGAACCGATACCCTTTCCCTGCCAATCATCCCGGACCAGGAAGGCAACCTCGGCGTGGTTTTCCGCCGGATCGATCTTGAACCTTCCGATGGCCACCATTTCCTCCCCTCCCGGTTCCCCTAGCAGACCGACGATGGCCATTTCTTCGCGAAAATCGATATTGACCATCGGTTGTATCTTCTCGTGCGGCATGGCCTTGATCCGGTTAAAGAACCGGTAGTAAACCGATTCATCACTTAGGGAATAGAAAAATTCACGCTGCATGTCCTCGTCGGAGGGCTTGACCGGACGGAACAGTATGTCCACTCCTCCGATATTTCTAACCTCTTCGTATTCTTCCGGATAATAACGCCCGTGCAGGGCCACCGGCATCTGGTCCATATGAACCAGATGCCTCTGCCGGGCGTAGTTGACCAGATCGTCCCGGAAGTTGGGATGGGCGATACTGATAAGGGCCAGCGCCCTTTCCCGCAGGTTTTTCCCATGCAGGTTGACGATGCCGAATTCGGTGGCGATGTAATGCACGTCCCCCCGGGAAGTCACCACCCCGGCGCCTTGATCGAGATAGGGTACGATTCTCGAAACGGTATCGTTTTTTGCCGTGGAGGGAAGCACGATAACCGGTTTGCCTCCCTTGGACCGGGATGCGCCCCTTACGAAATCGACCTGTCCCCCGATACCGGAGTAAAAATACTCTCCTATCGAATCGGCGCATACCTGCCCGGTCAAATCAACCTGGATGGCCGCGTTCACCGATATCATCCTGTCGTTCTGGGCGATTACGAAGGGATCGTTTGTGTAATCGCAGGGATGGAACTCTATCAGGGGATTATCGTTGACGAAATCGTACAACCGCTGGGAACCCATGCAGAAGGTGGCGATTATCTTTCCGTTGTGTATCGATTTGCGGCGGTTGGTTATAACCCCCGATTCAACCAGATCGATAATTCCATCGGAGAACATTTCGGTATGCACGCCCAAATCGTTTTTATCCTTTAGAAATGAAAGGATGGCATTGGGAATCATCCCGATACCGGTCTGCAGGGTAGTGCCGTCGTGAATCAAACGGGCCACGTTCTGCCCTATTCTCTTGGATACTTCATTCATCTGGGGCGGGACCAGGGTGAGCAGGGGCAAATCGCTCTCGATCAGGTAATCGATATCCTTGAGATGAATGAAACTATCGCCCAGGGTGCGGGGCATCTGCCGGTTTACCTCCGCGATCACTATCCGAGCCGCCTGGGCCCCCGCCATCACCACGTCCACGGAAACACCCAGGGAGCAGAATCCATACCGGTCCGGAGGAGCCACCTGGATGAAGGCCACGTCTATCTTGGGATGACCGGAACGGATCAAGCCGGGCAGTTCGGAAAGGAAGATGGGAGTATATTCGGCCCGTCCCTCGTTGACCGCGTCCCGGACGTTCGCTCCGATAAAAAATGCGTTCTGCTTGAAGGGCCGGCTCATTACCGCCTCGGTGTAGGGGGAGGTTCCCAATTCGATGAGATTGATCGTCTCGTGGTCGGCTATATGCCTGCCCTTCTCGATGAGCATACGGATAAGTTCCTGGGGTTCGGCGGCGCCCGATCCGATGAAAATCCGGCTTCCGGCCTTGACCAGCTTGAGTATCTCGTCTATGGTCCGGATCTTGTTCTTATATAAGTCTGAACTTAAAATACCCATATGCGAATCCTCCTATCGCTATCCCCGTTTCCTTTCCCACGGACATCCGGGCCTTCTGATAATTCTATTTATTTATTTTAACATCAAGTAAAATTGTAAAAAAGGCGTGGGAAATAATTTAAAGGAGCAGGACGGAATGGTGTTCGGGTCCCTCCCTCAACCGGCCGGCCGTTTGGCGGGGTGGGCGGGACCGCCTGTTCGTCGAACGGAGCGGAGGGCAAGAAAATAAGAATTGGCGGCAGTCCGTACCGCGCTGCCGCCAATTACTCGGAGCTCAATAACGTTTATCGCCCGATCGACTCCTTACTCCGCGAAACTGCCGCCGCGGATAGTAAAGCGGGCTTCAAGGCAACCCTTGCCCCCGGGCGGGGCTATTATTAAAACAGATCCGGCCTGCTTACCTCCTCCTCCAGCACTACCTGCATTACGATACAGGCCCTCCACTTGAATACTATGGGGTCGCCTGCCGTGGGGCCGGGAGCGGGACCGACCGATCCGTTATCAACGGCGATCACAATGACCGGATTAGCCCCGGCGATAAAATCGGACAGCGCCTGGTTGAGAACGTTCACGCCGTTAGTTTCCAGCTCGGCTTCGACCTTTTTGTTCAGCGCTCCCTTTACGGACTGATTGGTATATTCTATCAGGGGTACCGGACCTCCGGCGCCCTTCCTGCCCACCGTGATGGCGCCGGAAATGATCCAGTCGTGATCATGCTTGAATTCCAGCACCTCGAAGGAGGCGCTGACCACCGAGGCGCTCCTGATTTCCGACCGGGCCAGGCCGGCGTCGCCCAGGGCCTCATCCAGCACCTCGCCGTAGAGCACCTCGCTGGATGAGTCAATATCCTGAGTCGTCGAATTTACGTCGTACTCCTGGCAGGTCTCATCGGTGACCACTATCTCGATGATTTTTTCCTCCATCACGCAGTTGCTTCCGATCGCCAGCATGCAGAGCAGCAGGGGCAGAACCAACAATCTGGGGATCTTTTTCATGATCTCACACTCCTTGTTATCTTCCGTTAGTTACCGAAGGACACCCCGAAACAAAAGCTGTTCATGGACGCTATGTTGTACTCGCCGTGTATATTCAAGAAGGCGAGATTGGCGGACAGTCCCAAGGTCAGATGAGCCGTTTTGCTCGATTCAAAATCTATATCGATATCCACCGGGGAGCCGGAGATTTCAGCTTCGTACGCCACGTCCATGGAAAAGAAATCGTAGCTGAGCCCGGCGTAGGGTTCCAGCCTGGCCGCGCCCGTGCCTATCCTCTTGCTGGCCTGCACTCCCATGGTAAAGGCGTTGGCGTTGATCAGATCATCTCCCAACTTGAACCTCTGCCAGAAGAAACCGGCCGCCAGGTCGACCGGGAACTGATTGAGATACTGAGACAGGCTGTGGCGCAGCCCCAGGCCGACGAGGCTAAAATTTCCCAGCTCGGCGTCACCGGTGTCCAGGGCGAAATATCGGAGGATGGCTTCGGTGCCTCTGACCGCTCCCACCCGCAACTGGGGAACCGCCACGGCGAAAGAATGCAGATCGAAACCGCCCGGAAAGGCGAAACTGGTCCCGCCGGCTCCACTAACCACCACTGCTTTCCCCGGTCCCACCACCGTGGGGGCGTCCACCGTCTGCGGGGGAGTAAATCCCCGTTCGGTTACCGCGCGGAAGGTTTTATCCTCGTCCCCGAAAATGACCCCCATGACCCTTATACCGAAATTGATGTGGACGCCGGTTCCGGGAATATGGGCCGAGTGGAACAAGCCGTCGTTGAGATCGCATCCCAGGGCGTCGGCCAGGGGCTGAAGATAAGCGGTACCGTTCTTCCCCGTGTAGGCCGAGAGCTGGTCCTCGATCTGGGCAAAGACCGGAGAGGATAAAAGAAGAATCAGGGCGACAAATCCTATTCTCCTCAGAACGAATTTTGTAGCTGCCATTTACAGCCTCCTCCTAATCTTGATTGTACCGTTCACGCCACCTAGCGGACAATCATCTGGAATGTAGAGGCGCTTGACAAAAGTTGCATCCATTTCACAAGTTGTGGAGCGCCGGATTTAGAAAGAACTTAAAACTTAAATTTAATTATACATTAAATGCTGAAAATAATGAACAGTTTTCTCACAATATCCATCATAAATTATCTTATTAGAAAGTATAATATAATCGAACCGGAGCCAGGCCGGCTTCCCGCCACCCCCGGTATCCGGCGTTTTTGTACCCGCGGGAGCGGACTTCGGCGCCTCTCTCACGCTCCGTCTTGACAGGGAACCGCAAATAATATATAAACCGATAACGGATTGATTATCATCCTAATGAAGCATTACTTTTTCCACCCAATCCAATTCGCCAGTAGGCTTTCAATGGAATCAACTCCCACCATTATCTCGCGGGACAAGGTAGCCAAGGGAATGAAGGTTTTTCTTTTCTTCACCCTGGCCGGCATGGTAATTATTCTCTACGGCAGTTCCCTCACCGAATCGATCCAGAGCCTGCGGAATTTCCGCCTTTCCTATCTGGCGCTCATCGTTTTGCTGGTACTATTCGACTGGACCGTGGCCGCGGCCCGGATATACATATTCGCCTCGCATATCCACCCCCCCGTCTCTTTCCGCGGATCGGTGAAGGCAAATATGGTAAACATCTTCATGGGCGGGGTGACCCCCTCCCAGACCGGGGGAGGAGTGGGCCAGATATATGTCCTGTACCGGGAAGGAATGAGCGTGCTGGACGCCGCCGTGGCCAGTTTTCTCTCTTTCGCGAATACCGTGATCTTTCTACCCCTCTGCGGCATCCTGGTCTTTTGCCTGATCCGTCCGGAATTCGACAGCGTGCTACTGGGCTCTCTCTCCACCGCTTCCATCGTTCTTTTCGGTCTGATAATGCTGGCGGTCATTCTCGCCCTGATAAGTCCGGTCCATTTCGAGTCGGCCCTCCGCTCGGGGCTGGGGCTTATTCCCTTTCTGAAAAACAGGCTCGAGCAGAGCCGCTGGGTGGCGGGATTCTTCTCCGCCGTCCACCGGTACCACGCTCTCATGAGCTTCTTCCTGAGAAAGGGCAGGCGCTACCTGGCCGCCGGATTCTTGCTGACGGGAGTGATCTACTTCAACAAATTCATCATCGCCTACCTGGTGATCCGGGGCCTGGGGATAGAGCCCGATTTCTGGACGGTGATCTACCTGCAACTGATCCTGATCCTGGTCTTCTACTTTTCACCCACTCCCGGATCCTCGGGCCTGGCGGAAATAAGCACCGCCGTCATCATGGGAAAGGTCCTTCCCGTGGGACAGGTGGCGGTCTTCACCCTGATCTGGAGGTTTTTTACCCTCTATGGGGGAATGATCTGCGGCGCCGCCGTTTTATTGACCCTGCTGATCAAACCGGGAGAAAAGAAACCAATCGTCGGTCAGTAAAATCCGGAACCGGCCGGTTCCGTATTTACCGCCAACAACAGTCTTTGCCCCGCCCGGAAGGGATCGAGCGGTTTTTCCTTTTTCCGCCGCCGAGGATCCCTCCTCCCTGCCCCGGTAGCGGCCGCTCCCGGCCTTCTCATACCGGAAAGCTATCAGGTTCAGACTATAGCACTTCGGGCTTATCTCAAATTCATACCGGTAGGAACGGGATTTATCCCTCTCCCGCGATTTCCGGGCTACTTCCGGACCGCCCCCGGCGTCGAAGGCCATAACCAGCAAGGGAGAAATATATACGGCGGCCAAGAACCATCTTCCCTTAAAGGCCGATCTCACATCTTCCCTCCTTCACCTCGCGGTCCGCGAGGGCCAGAAATCCGAAAATCCTCAAAACTCCCGCCCCGATAATCCGCGCCACCCCCGTCCCTCCCGGATCCGCTCTCCCGCTTCCCTGTCGATGCACCCGGGGCAAGATCACTTCCTCGATCGCCAGGGGATTATTCACCCGAGAGGTCAGAGCGTAGCTGACCGGATAAACCATGGTGAAGAGGGGAAAAATGATATAGGGCCCTAGGTTCTTCTTGATTATGCCAAACATGATTTTTTGCCTTTCACGAACGCGATCAGGATATCATCCAGGCTGGCGTTCTCGATCTTGATATCACCCGCTTCAATCCCCGGCACCAGCGCTTCCTGGATGCTGGTATATTCCCGGGTCACTCCCGAATTTCCAAAAACGTGTTCGCGTAAATTGAAAAGTCTCTCCCGCAGAGACGCCTCGATCGCTTCCGCCTTGAAGTGGATCCGCTTCCAGTTGGCCAGGATGTCGTCCTTTCCCCGGTTGAGCGCAATCCGTCCCTCCACGATGAAGGCCACCTGGTCGGCGACGCGCATGATGTCGTCGGTGATGTGGGAGGAAATCAACACCGATCTTTCCTCGTCCCCCCGGAAATGCAGCAGCTTCTCCAGCACTTCCCGGCGGATCACCGGGTCCAAACCGGCGGTCGGTTCGTCCAGAACCAGCAACTGGGGATGGTGGCTGAGGGCGATGGCAATCGATAATTTAACCTTGTTCCCCTTGGAAAGGTTCTTGATCCTTATACCGGGGTCGATCCCGAACTTGTCCAAGAGGCCGTTAAATATCCCTTGGTCCCAGCGGCTGAAGAATTGGGAAACGAATTTCCCTGTCCAGGATACCTTTTTATGTTCGTAATAAAATTGTTCCTCGCCCACATATCCGATTCGATCCTTGATTTCTCTTTCACTTTCCGGGTGCTTCAGTCCGAAAATCTCCACCCTGCCGGAATCAGCGAGGACCATGTTCATCAGGATCCTGATGGTGGTGGTTTTACCTGAACCGTTCGGGCCGATCAATCCCAGTATGCCCCCTTTTGGTATGCTCAGGGACACGCCGTCGAGGGTGAAAGTTTTGTACTCCTTTCTCAGCTTTTTCGCTTCCAGGATGTTACCCATCTTGTTCCTCCTTCAATTCTCTCAATATTTTCTGCAATTGGTGGAGAGGGATTCCGTACTTCCCGGCCGTGACCAGCAGACTTCTCATTTCCCGCCGGATCTCATTCAGCTTCCCTTCTCTCAAATGGTCCCGGTTAATAGCGGCGACATACGAGCCCATGCCCGATCTGGTAAAGATATATCCTTCCCTTTCCAGATCCCGGTAGGCCCGTTTGATGGTTATGGGGCTGATCGAAAGATCCCGGGAAAGCTCCCGGATCGAGGGTAGTTTCTCCCCCGTCTGCAGCTCCCCCCGGGCTACGGCATCCTTGACTTGCTCCATGACCTGAACGTACATCGGATCGGGATTGGTATGCGATATTACGATAAACAAATGGTCCTCCCTGGGTCTGTACATATCGTATATACACAGTATATAGAGTAAGTACGAGGATGTCAAGAGATAGTTACAATTTTTTTTGATTTTCCCCGGGCGGGGTAATCGATGGGCCGCCGTATAAGGTGGCGCGGGGAATGGATCTTCGCCCCGTTCCCTGGAGGCGGCGGCCGGGGCAGACCGCCCGGCCCCGCGCCGACGGGCTCGGGGGGATAGTTCTCCGGAATACTCCGGGGAAGGCCGGCATTGCCCGCACTGGTTGCGCGGCGCTTCCCCGGTTTTAATCCGGCCCCCTACTCATTCTGGGAATCTTCACTTTCCCTGATCCAGACCATCAAGTTGGGGGGGGCGGCGGCGGGAAAAGATCGATTATCACCCTTCCTGCCGTCTTTCCATCCGGACCGAAATTATACCCACATATATGCAAGGAGTAATCGGAGGAATTCAGGATATTCCCCTCCGAGTCTTTCACAAAAAGAACTATCTCCGGGTCGTCGGCGGCCCGGAAGAAACCGAGCTGAATATTCATCCAGTCTACCGGTACCGCCCAACCGTTGGTTTGGTTCGAGGGCATGTAAACCTCCTCCTCAAATATTTATTGCGCTTTAGGGATAAGGTCTTTCCTTACCCCTCGGCATCTAATTTCTCCAATTTAGATATGACCTGCCGTAAAGGGTAATAATCATTATCGGCCTCTTTCCAGACCCACCTGCTCCGGCGGAAATAATCGACCGCCTCGCTCCGCCTGCCCCTTTGCTCGCGAACCAATCCGGCCAGATAATTCAACTCGCCGTCGTGCTGGTTCAACCGCATCAGGGCCGAGATTTCTTCCTCCGCCTCGGCACTCCGTCCGCTGGCCAGAAAACCCCGGATAAGCTCTTTGCGGAAATAGTGGATGCCCGGTGCGGGCACTTTTACCGGGGATACCTCCGCGGCCCGGCGGAGGAGTTCGATACCGCGGCTCACATCCTTCTCGGCCAGGAGAATTCTGCCCCACAGATGATAATAGAGGGTTTTTTCCTTTATTACCCCCTCCCCTTCCAGGAGTTCCCTCATCCGCTCCAGTTCTTCCCGGGGCTTGAGGGTACCGGCACCTTCCTCCAGTGCGATCAAACCACGCAACCAATGGGAAGAATAGAGATGGGATTTCCGGGCCAGCGATTCATCAATTTCCTGGTGGGCCAGGGGAAAGTTTCTCTGCGTCAAATATACCATGGCCAGGTGAATATGACCGACGGGCAAAAGACCGTGCGGGACGGCGCTCAGGAAACGGTTAAAATCCATGACGGCGTCACGCCATTTGCCGGTGGCCATATAGGCCAGCCCCCGATCTTCATAGCTGCTGTAATAACCGGGATAATCCCGGATAATGCGTGAATACTCATCAATGGCCCGCCCATAGTATCCCCGGAAATGCCAGGCCGCCGCCGCGCTGTGCAGAGGATCGGGCCTGCCCGGAACCAGCTTCTTATATTGATCCAGGGCCCGCTGGGCTTCCGGGAACCGTCCCTGGAAGAGCAGGGCGTGACCGAGATAATTATACGCCATCCCCAGGTATCCCGAGGAATTCCCAGGATCGAGTTCTATCACTCTGCGCAAGTCATCGATCGCCCCGTCATAATCTCCCAGGAAGGTGGTTTTGAGATAACCGGAATTTACCTGGCAATAAATATTGTCGGGTTCGATCTCCAGGTACTGCCGGATGATTTCCAGGGCCTGATTCCAGTTCCGTTGCACCAGGTATTCCACGATTACGGAATGGAAGAAGGTTTTAACGCCCTGATCCCGGGAAAGCTCCTTGGCCCGGCGGGCATAGTGAACGGCCTGGGGGGAATCCCCGATGGCATCATAGAGGATAGCCAGGATATTGCAGGAGTTGACGTGGTTCGAATCCAGCGCCACCGCCCGCTCCAAGGGAGGAATGGCTTTCAGGGGATTATCCCCGGAGTACAATGACCTGCCCATTGCATAGAGCGAGTCGGCCGTTACGGGAGTATATAGTTTGTAGGCTTTCATCGCTTCGGCGAACCGGTCGGAGTAAAAATAAGCCTCGCCCAGCAGATCGGAGACCGGATCCAGTTGGCCTGAATAATCCTCCGGATCAAGTTCAACGAACTTCTCGTACTGCGTTATGGCTTCCTTAAAATCATCCTTATGTCGGGAGATGATATATCCCAGTTTCAGCCGCATCCGCACATCGTTGGGTCTCAAGGACAAATATTCTTTCATGCGCTCTATGACCCGGTTCCAGTCTCTCTGTACCGTGTAAATAACTATATCGGATTTCAGCCGGTCTAATTCGTCATGGTTCCGGGTAAGCTCCCGGGCCCTCCGGGCGCTGGTCATGGCTTTCCGGATCTCGCCTATCGAATTGTACAGGATAGCCAGATCCAGATAGGCGTCCACGAAGGTAGAATCCATGGCCACCGCCTGGCTGATAAGTGAAATCGCCCTTTGCGGATCGCCGCCCAGGTAGCTGGAGCGGCCCAGATCGTAGAGGGAATCGGCCGCCAGGGGGGCGTAGATGATATAGGCCGCCAAGGAACTGGTGGCGGGCCGCGAGGATTTATGGTAACAACCGCTGTACCAGCTTCGTTCGGCCTTCAGACCGGATCTGATCTTTTTCGCGATCCTGTCTATCATGGGAAGAATGGCATCCCTCCCCTTCCCGTTCTCACTGGCCCGGAACTCCATTATCCCGTTGCCCACATTGTAGATCTGCGAGGTGATTACCAGGGTTTTCCCCACTTCCAGGATGGTGGGCAGCACCAGGAACTGGATCTCCGCCTGCCGGCACAACCTTATCCCCGCTGCCAGGTCTCCCCTCACCAGACGGTTATCCCGGAAGTACTGCCTCATCCTCCGGTGGCTGATGGTGCGCAGGTAGGGACTCTCTTCCAGACCGTCGATGAGCAACTCCGGCAAGAAATTGACGTAAGAGCTGTCGGTGGTTTTATTCTCAAAATCCAGCACGGCCACGGAAACCATCTCCCGGGATTCGGGATAAAAGGGCGGCCATCCCGCTACGGAGATCACTCCCGCCGCTATTAAAACCGCCAGCAGAAACGGGGTGGTCTTGCGCAGAGGTTTGAGACCGAGCTTTTCCAGCAGGTTTCGCAGCGGACTCCGGGCTCCGCAGCGGAGGCTTTGCCGGATGCGTTTCAAATCCTCGCCCATTTCCCGGAGGTTCGCATACCGGTCGTCGGGATTTTTACGCAAGGCTTTATTTACCACCCGTTCCAGTTGCGGGGGGAGCTTTTCATTTATCCGGGACAGCGGCCAGGGCTCCTCGTTTACGATGGAGTAGAGCACCGATACCTCGTATTCACCGGTAAAGGGCCTCCTCCCGGTGAGAAGCTCGTACAGCACCACCCCCAGCGACCAGATATCGGTTCGATGATCTATCGGATCTCCCTTTATCTGCTCCGGCGACATATAGGTTACGGTACCCTTGGTGGTACCGGGTTTGGTGGAGCTCTGGGAGCCCACCGTCTTGGCCAGACCGAAATCCATTATCTGTACCCGATCCTGGGAGGTTATAAAGAGGTTGGTGGGCTTGATGTCCCGGTGGATGATTCCTTTATCATGGGCCGCGCTCAGGCCTTCGATCACCTGCTCCATGATCCACAGGGTTTCATCCAGCGACGGCTCACCCCGCCCCATCCTCTCTTTGACCGTTTCCCCCTCGCAGTAAGCCATGCAAATAAACATTCGGCCTGTTTCGGTTTCATTGATCTCGTGGATGGTGCAGATATGGGGGTGTTCCAGCACGGAAGCCGCCCGGGCTTCATTTACGAGACGTTCCTTGGCCCGGGAATCCAGAATCTGATCGGGAAAAAGGAATTTGAGGGCCACTTTGCGTTGCAGCTTGGTGTCTTCGGCCAGGTACACCACTCCCATCCCACCTTGGCCCAGTTTTTCCAGGATTCTGTAATGAGATACGATTTTCCCTATCATATTATTGTAGCGTTCCCGGAGCGTTCAATCTGAACCATGCCGGAAGGAACAGGTATAACGGTCACGCCCCGGGGCAAAACTCCGCTAACCGCCTGCTGGGAGGAGATCGGTCACCAGTCAGATTTGCGCAGCAGGAATACAGTGAGTCCATTCATTTACATTATAATAGAATCGCCCCCGAGCGGTACAGGAAAAGGTTCGCCCCACCGCTAAAATATTTATATGCCGGCCCTCCTTTCCAGCCGCTGAATAAGTTTTCAATCTTATATTTTTAATTAAATTACAATATTCATTTAAATTATTATATGAAGGCATCGCCGCTGCTCCGGTACATTCGATTCTCCGGAAATCCAAGTAAAGAGAACTTGACAGTGACGGTAGGCGGAGGGAGAAAATCAGGCGGTTGACGCGCCCCCGGCAATCTGTTAAAGAGTACTTATAAGATCCGGCAAAAGCCGAGAATCGCGCTCATGCTTTTAGGGAATAGCTTAATCTTGGAAAGAAGGGAAAAGATGCAGAAGAAAGCCCAGCAACAGATACAGATCGAACTGGATGAGAAGGCGGCCCAGGGCACCTACTCGAATTTCGTGCTGACCGGTAATACTCCCTCGGAATTCATTCTCGATTTCGCCCGCATGCTGCCCGGCCTCAAAAAGGCCAGAGTGCTATCCAGGATCGTGATGACTCCCCAGTCTGCAAAATCTTTGCTGATGGTCCTTACCCGCACCGTGGAGCAGTACGAGAAAAATTACGGCAAGATCACCATTCAGGGAGCCAAGGCCGGAACGCAGATCGGATTCCAGGCCGATCCCGCCGGCGCGAAATTGAACAAGGAGGAGAAAAAACACTGATCAACCACCAGATAATCATTATCGATAAGATTTTCCCTCCGCGCCTCCGTCTTCCCGCGGATGATCATAGATCCGCCGGGGGAATGGTTTTCCAGCGGCGGTGAGGCCAGAAATAATGGTCCGGGTAGCGGGTCACGCACTCTTCCAAGGCCTGGACATGCGCGGCGGTCAAACGCAATATTTCCTCTTGCTTAGCGGCATCCTGGTTCACCTCCAAGGGAGGAAGAAAGAAAACCTCATGCGACTCGTCTTTATTTCTCACTATATAGCAGAAAATTATGGGAGTTCCCGCGCGGTAAGCGAACTGGGCCGCTCCCGGGTAAGTGGAAGAGGGAATACCGAAAAAATCCACGAAGATGCCGGCCTTCCTGGCATCCTGATCGGATAGCATGGCCACCATCCGGTTATTTTTCAGGGCGGTGAAGATCCCCCGCGCTCCCACGCCCCGCGAGATAAGCCCTATCCCGGCATGCGCCCGGATCTTGTTCATCAAATCATCCACCAAGCGATTGGACTGGTCCCCCACCAAAAAACTGGCCGGCATTCCGTGGGCTACCGCGGCCGCTCCCAGAAACTCCCAGCTTCCGAAATGGCCGGTAACAATGAGCGCCCCCTTTCCCCGGGACAGCACCTCGTCCACCTGTTCCCGTCCCCTTAGGGCGACCAGTTTCCTCAGCTTTTCCCTGCTTATGCTTCTTACCGAGGCGAATTCGACCATCGATTTGGCGAAATTTACGTAGGAGCGGCGGGCGATCTTTATCCTCTCCCTTTCGCCGTAGCGGTCGCCAAAGGCCCGCCGCAGGTTATCCAGCGATACCCGGCGCCGGATACGGAACAGATCAAACGCCAGGACGCCCAACCACCCGCCCATTTTAACCGCTAGCTTAAGAGGCAGGAGGGCCGGCAAGGCCAGCATAAAATACACGCCGGCCAGCTCCAAGCGATGTTTGATTTTCTTCCAGGCTTTGATCGGCTTTTCCTCCCGCTTCCGCAACCGCTATAAATTCCTTCCGCGGATTCTTAAACCAGCTTTCTAGCCAGCCAGCTCATCTTGATATCTATAGCGTTCTCCGGGCAGAGCTCATGGCAGCACATGCACTGAATACAGTCTTTAGCATTTATCCGGAATATTTCACCCTCCGCCGGGATCGCATCCACCGGACAGCTTTCCGAACAAAAACCGCAACCCACGCACCGGCCCGGATTGATGACCAGCTTCAGCCATACCAGCGGAGTCACCAGTCTGACCAAAGGCCGGGGAATAAGCCGCGCCCCCCGATTGGAGGGGAGAGAGAAATTTTCCGGCCGGACACCGGCGCCATCACCGGTGATATCGATATTTTCCATCCGTGCCTCACCCAAGTTCTCCCGGGCGGCTATCCTGGTGGTGTCGACCTGATCCAGGGCAAAACCGATTAACCGCCCCATTACCGCATCGACGGCCACCGCGTCTTTCCCGGCAGCCAATAATCCCACCGGCCGCGGTTCTCCCGCGCTGGGCCCGTTTCCCTGCATGGCCACCACCGCGTCCACGATGGTCAACTGCGGCGTCACCGACCGGTAAAGCTGCACCAGCATTTGGGCGAATTCTTCCGGCTTGGGATATAGCTTATGCATTTCCGCTTTCCGGAATCCCGGGATAACCCCGAACATATTCTTGATTCCACAGGTAAGCAGGGTGAGGGAATGGGTCTTCAACTTGGCCGCATTGATTATCACATCGGTTTCCTCTACCGGAGCGGCCACGAAAAAGGAGTAACGGCCGGTTTTTATTTCCCGGGAGCCGGAGGCTTCGAAATTCACCAGCCTCATACCGGTGCGTCGCGATAGATCTTTCATGCCGGTATTCTCCCAGACCCTGTCTATACCCCGGATCGCTCCTCCGGGGCTATCGCCGATCGAGGGTATTCCACCCGCCCGGCGCACCTCTTCCCCTATCGCCTCCAGGATCACCGGATGGGTGGTGATCGCCCGAGAGGGATCCTTGGCCGAAAGAAGGTTCGGCTTGATCAGGACTTTTTGTCCCGGAAGCACCAGGGAACGCATCCCTCCGAGCGGCTCCAGGGCTTTCCCCAGGGCCGTCCGGATCGAGGGGAGTCGGTAGGAATCGCATTTTACAAGCGATACGGTTGGCCGCTTACTTGCTTTACCGCGGGTGGCACGCCCGGGATCCATTAAATTCCTCCACAGCTACCTTTACCGGAAAGGGGAAGACGGGCGAAGGTGCCTCCCCCGCACGATTCCACCAATCCTTTCATCTCCAGGTTGAGGAGAAGGGGCAGGATCGATGTCGCTGAAATATGGCAAATTTGCAGAATCTCATCAATATGTTTTGGATCCAGGGTCAACGAGGCCAGAACCTTTCTCTCCATTTCATCCAGGGAATATCCGGGCGCGCCGCTCCCCTCGGCAAACGGAATTTCGATAATGCTCCCCCCCGCCGCGTCCCCCTCCTTCCAGGGAGAGGGGAGTCCGGCCAGAATATCCTCCACCGATTCGACCAGGCAGGCGCCTTCCCTGATGAGACGATGCGGACCCCGGCTCCCTTCGCTTTCCACCGGACCGGGAACGGCGAATACCTCCCTCCCCTGCTCCCCCGCCCAACCGGCGGTTCCCATGGCCCCGCTTTTAATTCCCGCCTCCACCACTAAAATTCCCAGTGAGAGACCGCTTATTACCCGGTTTCTAACGGGAAAATGATACTTGAAGGGAGGCGTTTCCGGAGGAAATTCCGAAAGCAGGCATCCCCGCCTGGATATCTCCAGGGCCAACGACACATTCTCGGGCGGATAAGCGACATCGATCCCGCAGCCCAACACGGCACAGGTCCCACCCCGGCCGTCCAAGGCTCCTTCATGAGCCATGCTGTCTATGCCGCGGGCCAGTCCGCTCACGATCAGAAATCCCCGGCGGGAAAGCTCTGAGGCAAGGGTACGGGCGGTAATCAATCCCCTCCGGCTGGAACGCCTGGATCCCACCACTCCGATCGCGGGGGAATCCAGCCAGCGGGTATCACCCTTATAAAAAAGCAAGGGGGGAGGATCGTTTATCTCCTTCAACCTTTCGGGGTAACCGGGATCGGAGATACAGAGGGCGCCGCAATCCCTTTTTTCCGAGAAACGCAATTGCCGATCGAAGAGAAGTCGATCGGCGGGAGGAACGTCGCGTCCCAGTAGTTTACCTAGTTCCACTCTTCCTGTCCTGCTTCTGAGCATCGATACGATCCGCCGGGGCCGGATGGCACCGCTCAGTT
>JAFGPI010000148.1 GCA_016926065.1 Candidatus Krumholzibacteriota bacterium | reverse complement strand
CCTGACCCAGTTCGGGCTGGAGTCTCAGGTGCGGGACAACCTGCATCTGTTCTCCCGGTACCGGATGGAAGGGGCCATGAGCGGCGAGCGGGGACAGGCCACGATCGGATTGAAGAACCGGTTCCAGGTATCCGAGGATCTCACCTCCACCTTCACCGCCGAGAAGTTATCCACGGTCAGCGGGCTGAAAACCGACGATTATACCGCCTTCACCACCGGGTGGTTGTACACCCCCGGGCGGAAGTTATACAAGGTAAAAGGCGATTACGAGATACGGCTGGAACCGCAGCGTTACAAGCACCTGCTCGCCCTGGGGGCAATTAAAAAGATCAGTGAGCGCTGGTCCGGCTTGCTCAAGGGAGATCTCTGGTACACGGATGAGAAGAACGACATCGACCGGGTGAAGGGCGGCGCCACCGCCGGATTCTCCTACCGGCCCCGGATATCCGGACCGCTCACCCTGCTCTCCCTGCTGAAAACCAATTACGAGAAGAACAGTCCCGCCCACCCCGGCGCGGTGGATAAGGAATTCGTCCTCATGACCGAGGCCAACTATGTGCTCGATTCCCGCTGGGAGCTGGAGGGTAAATTCGCCTCCCGCTGGGTTAAGAACACCTTTAATTTATATACGGCCAGCTCTTCGACATTCATGTACCAGGCGCAGTTGATCAGGTTGCTGGGAGATAGGTACGATATCAGTCTCAGCGCCCGCGTGGTGCATCAGCGCGAAACGGGCACGGTCCGCTATGGCGGGGGGATGGAGGCGGGAAGAATCATGGCCCGAAATATCTGGGTGGGCGCCGGATACGATTTCGGCGGACACCGGGATGAGGACTCGGCCATCAACGAATTTACCCGGAACGGATTGCATATAGGGATGAAATGGAAGTTCAACGAGAAATTGCTGGAATATTTTCAGGCCGGGAAATAGCGGTAACCACCCCGGAAAAGAAGACCCGGGTCAGAACCCCGGGGAAGAAGGGAAAGGCCGATTGTTCGGTGCAAGAAAGTGGGGATAAGAAACGATGCGGAATGAAAGTGCCATCCGCGCAGAAGGGCGCGGGCGGGAATAAGTTTATGAGCTATAAGATTAAATACGGGTTTTGGATCATAGCGATAGCCGCCCTGGCGGGGATCCTCTCCCTGCCGGCCGCGGGGGCCGAATTGATCGACGGCGGCACTTTCGAGTCGGGGGCCTTCACCGCTTCCTGGGTCCACAGCGGGGCCAGAGGACAGCAAACCAATCCTGCTTGGGCCGATCACGCAGTGGTCCTCGATCTTCCCTATGCGGGAAATTATTCCGCCCTGCTCGGCTTCAAGTACACCACCCAGCGGCGAAACCGGTACGGATTCATGTATCAGGACGTGACCATTCCCGGAAATATTTCCCGGGCCACCCTGTATTTCCGGTACCGCCAGCAGGGTTACGACGGGGCCGATTACGATCCCTTCGTGGCCACCATCAGGAATACGGGGAATACCACCCTGGCCACGGTGGCGGATTTCTCCTTCTCGGAATGGAACAACCAGTTCAAGGACAGCGGGTGGATCGCGGATGACGGAGTGGGGCCGGAGGGTTACGATCTTTCCCCCTGGTCCGGGCAGACCATCCGCATCCATTTCCGCCAGGAGAACACCGCGGACGATCTCTATGAAACCTGGGCCTTCGTGGACAACGTCTCGGTGGTGTATAAGAAATTCGTCGATCTGGCGGTGGACGGCCAGGGGAACGATCTCTTCGGAGATCTCCTCTCCGGCAACGGCGGAACCTCGACGCAGAGCGGCGAGGCGGGTGAAACGGTGTCCTACCTTATCGATATCGAGAATGAGGGTCTGGATATCGACTCCTACACCATTTCCGTTTCACCCTCCGCCGGCTGGGCAGCGGTTATTAATTACGGGGGTGCCGACTACTCCTTCCCCTGGACCACGCCCAGCATTCCGGCCGGATCGGTGATCACCGCCACGGTCAGGCTGACCATACCCCCGGGAGAGCCGGTCGGAGGTTCCGCGGCGATAGTGGATGCCGTCTCCGTCTCCTTCGGCAACCGTTTCGACAGCGTGAGGTTGAATACCAACGTGGTGCCGTCCGACCATCTCGCCGACCTGGCCATCGACTCCAACGGATTCGGCGTGATCGATGCGGAAGGCGGCGGGGGAGTCTCCTTCCGGGAAGTCGATCCCGACGTTACCGTTGACTACTCCGTGGAGATACTGAACTCCGGCCTGGTGGCCGATTCCTTCACCATCTGGTTTGCCCCGGCGCCCGCCCTCGGCGCGGTAATGCTGGAGGGGGGAACGACCCACACGGGGATGTTCACCACCGCCGCTATCGATCCCGGCGGCACCCTGGACTATACCCTGCGGGTTACGGTCCCGCCTGCGATCGGCGGAGGAGATTATGAAAGTTTTGTCTACGCCAAATCGGTTACCGATACCCTGCGGAAGGACGGGGTACGGGCCGTTACCCGGGTGGACGCGCCCAGGCTGGATATGATCATCTGCGGAAACGGCGATAACATCTACGATCCTACCGGAGCGGGCCTGGGGGGAAGCAGCACCATCGCCGGCCAGCGGTCGATCACCGTGTATTACCCGGTGGTAATCCAGAATGAGGGAGGGGTGGTCGATTCGTTCTCGCTCGACTGGACCGGGCCCGGCAACGGTTGGTCGGCGGTTATCAACGATGGCTCGAGCGACCACCCTTTCCCCTGGACGACGCCCTCCTTCGAGCCCTTCAGCCAGAATAACTATATATTGGCGGTGACCATACCGGGAAACGCCGCGTACGACACCTATATATCGATTCTGGACGCCGCCTCGGAGGTGGCGGGGTATATCAGCGAGAGCGTGACGGCGGGGATCACCGTGGCCTCCGGCAACGAGGTGGACCTGCTGATCGACGGGAGCGGGGATGACACCTACGGGCCCCTGGGAACCGGGTTGGGAGGATCTTCCATCCAGACCGCCAATCCCGGAGATACGGTCTTCTTCGATATAACGGTGCAGAATGAAAACGGGGAAAACCTTTTCGACCTGCTCTGGAACCATTCCCCCGGCTGGGAAGTGGTGATCGGTGATTCGACCTCCACCCTGAGGGGGGTGGGCGCCGGGGTATACAGGCTGGAAGTGAGGATCCCCTCCGCCTGTCCGGGAGGAGTGTTCGATGTAATCTTTGACGGCATAAAAACCAATAAGATCTTCTTCCTGGACAGCGTGCGGGGGCGGATTATCGTTAATCCCTTAAAGCGGGTGGACGGATTAATTGACGGTCACGGCGACGAGCTGTTCGGCGCCGCGGGAACCGGTGCCGGCGGGCTATCCCTGCAGGGATCCATCGGGGGAAGGACGTTGAACTTCACCCTGGAGCTGCAAAATCAGGGGGGGGATCCGGAAAGCTACACGGTAGACTGGAGCGGTTTCCCCGGATGGACGGCCGTCCTGGAGGGGCAGGGAGCGCCTTATGCCACCCTGCCGATCGGGGCGGGCGATTCCGGATTATTTATCTTTCAGGTAACCATCCCCTTTTCGGCCGCCGAAGGTGACTACGATTTTATTATCGATATTCAATCGACCGCCGATCCGGGCAACGAGGAGAGTGTCACCGCCCGGGTCCACGTCAATCCTCCCCCCCGCACCGACCTGGTGATCGAAGGACAGGGAGCCTTCCAAACGGCTCCCCCCGGCTCGGGAGGCGGTGGATGGGCGATGGTCTGCGGCGATCCGGGAGAAAACATCACCGCCGTCCTGGAGATATTCAACCGGGGGGGATTCGCCGACTCCTTCGAGATTTCCTGGCAGGAGCCGCCGGGATGGCCGGCGGGATCGGTGCTGCTCTCCGCGGCAGGAAGTGATTTTACCTCTCCCCTGGTGACCGGCCTGATCGATCCGGGCGATTTTCTCGCCTTTACGGTCAAGATCTCGGTTCCCCTTAACGCCCCGGCGAGAAGCCGCCTGATCATCGACGGCTCGGCGCTTTCCCGCAACCTGGATGATAGTGTCCTGCTGGAGGTAATTACTTCCGCTTTTATCGGGGGACGGGTCTTTAACGACAGCGATCATGACGGAGCGCCCGGCCCGGGGGAGGAAGGCTGGAGCGGGGTGACGGTTACCCTTACCGATCCGGTAACTCCTCTCACCGCGGTAACGGACGCCCGCGGCTGGTACCTCTTCGAGGTGCCGGCAGGGATCGCGAGGGAGGTGAGGGAGACTACCCCCGCGGGAATGGTCAGTCTCACTCCCGACACCCTCTCCACCGGGATGGTCTCGGCCGGGGACACGGTATTTATCGACTTCGCCGACGTGCTGCGTTCCTCCATCGCCCCGGAAATCAACGGCACCGGGCCGGCGGGCGGGTTCATCGATCTGCCCCATACGGTTACCGCCGGAACGGCCGGGCAGGCCTCCCTGCTGGCCTCCCTGCCCGCCGGATGGGTGGAGGTTTACTACCGGGACGTGAACGGGGATGGAATTTTGGACGGCGGTGACCGGAGGCTGACCGCCGCCGATCTCGACCTGGATCCGTTGGTGGCGGGCCGGGACGTGGTGCCGGTATTGGTGAGGGTATTCGTGCCCCCCCAGGTTCCGGCCGGAACGGTGGGCGCGGTGGTGTTGACCCTGGAGCAGGTGCTGAGCGGAACGGCGGTGATCGCGGCCTCCTCGGTGACCGACCAGTTGCTGATCCTGGCCCAGGCCAGCGGGCGCCTGCGCCTGGTCAAGGAGGTCGATCTGCGCCAGGCCCGGCCGGGAGAGGTGGTTACCTATACCATAATATTCTTCAATCCGGGTGTGGAAGGGGTCAGGGAAATAGAGATCATAGATCCGGTTTCCCCCGCCGTAGACCTGGTGAC
This sequence comes from Candidatus Krumholzibacteriota bacterium, assembly GCA_016926065.1. Lineage (GTDB taxonomy): Bacteria > Krumholzibacteriota > Krumholzibacteriia > Krumholzibacteriales > Krumholzibacteriaceae > JAFGPI01. The sequence continues at coordinate 27 of JAFGPI010000148.1, read as the reverse complement.
GGATGCCTTCGGTCCCGGACAGGACAT
>JAFGPI010000147.1 GCA_016926065.1 Candidatus Krumholzibacteriota bacterium | reverse complement strand
TATATCGGCGGGCAGGTTTCCGTAGCAGCCGTTGTACTGGAAGGTGATGTTGTCGGTGGTGGCGCACTGAAAGCCGTTGCCCGCGGGGGCATAGGTGATCAGGTTGTTCCTAACGTCCATCGACACCGCTCCCGAGAGATAGAGGTTGCCGCCCACGTACTGCGCGTAATTGCGGTCAATGGTATTGTTGGTGATTCCCCCCCAGGTGCTGTCGGCGTATATGCCTCCCCCCAGGGCGTCGCAGTCGTTTTCCGCAATCAATGAATTGTGAACATTCAAATAAGCGGCTTTATGGTAAATACCGGCCCCCATGGTAGGAGCGTAATTTTCCAGGATCGTGCACCGGCCGATGGTGAGGGAAGAATGATCGGTATAGATTCCGCCCCCATTCGTCGAACATTCGTTGGTCCGTATGGAATCGCCGTTCAGGGTGAGGGAGCAGAGCCGGGAGTAGATGCCCCCTCCGTTGGAATAGCCGCTGTTACCGGTGATGACGTTGTTCGCCAGGGCCAGGGTGGAATGGAGGCAGCAAATGCCCCCGCCCTGCTTGTAACCGCTGTATCCGGCGTGGGGCGAGGAGCCGGATATATTATTCCCGCTGACGCTTCCGGTGACGTCGTAGAGATATATCCCCCCGCCGCTCTGGGCCAGGGAGGCGCTTATGATATTCCCGGATATTCTCACTTCCCCTCCGGCGCAGGCGATGGCTCCGCCTCCCGAGAAAGTGGTGGGAGCCACGTATCCGCAGGCGATGAAGACGTTATTCTTGATGATCGGATCGGCGTCCTTGCTCACCACCCCTCCCCCGTAGTTGCCCAGCTCGGGCATGAATAGCTGGGAGCCGGTGCCTCCGGTGATGGTAAAGCCCTCGATTCCGCAGGAACCGCTGGGTATGCTGAAGAACGATACCGGCGTTCCCGGATTTTGTATGGTGGTGGTATAGAGCTCCGGGTCCCGGGCGGTGAAATCGAGGTTCCAGCCGCCCAGCAGGTACACGGGCGCGACGATTCCCACGTTCTCCTCGTAGGTGTCCTCCGCCACCATGATGGTGTCTCCGTTTTCCGCCGCGTCCACCGCGTCCTGAATCGAATGGGCGGCCCAGTCCGGGATGGAGTAGGGATAGATGTTCCCGCCGGAGGAGGACACGTAGCGGCGCGGCAGCCCCTGGATGGTGAAATCTCCGTCACTGGTGTCGTAACCGGCCAGGTTTCCGTCGAAATAGGCGATCACCTTGACGCGGGCCGTGTTGACCGGCAGGTTGTCGACATTCCAGATCAGAGAGTCGGTGGAGGTCAGTCCGCTGGCCAGGGTGTAATTGTAGTTGGCTCCGCCATCCAAGCTCAGTAGCACGCTCAACGAATCGGGGGTTTCCCGGCTGGTGGTCCATTTGATGGTATAATCTTCCCCGGCTTCCAGGATCTCTCCGCCGTTGGGATCGTACACCTGAACGAAAACGGTGCTGGGCAGATAATAGATCTGGCGGGTGCCGCTGCCTATGTTGCAGGTGCCGTACTTGACGTATCCGAATCCGTTCTGGCCCCATCCCGTGCCCCAGCTGTTCTTTATGATCCAGGCTCCCTCGCCCCCGCACTGCGAGTCATCCCAGCCCACGATCAGTACGGCATGGTACCCGACCACCGGATCGGTGGAGGAGAAACAGCCGGTGGAGTAGTCGTAGAATCTGTCCACAATGTCTATTGAGGTGTAGACCGGTCCGGTCAAGAGGGCTTCCTTTATGGAATTCACGTCGTTGGTCACGCTGTAGTATCCGCTGATAAACGCCACCGGTTCGTAGCTGCTCTGGGTGCAGGGCAGATCGTCCCGCGCCTGGTAGGGAATGTCCCATTCCCGGACCAGCCCGTAGTTCTGCATGACGTAGTAGGCGGAGCCGGACCAGCCTCCGCCGCAGTCCGATCCATAGGGATTGCAATCGATGATCTGCTGTTCCGACAGATCCTCGATGCGGGCGTCGAAAATCCGGACATGCGATTCCAGCTGGCCGGTGGCGGCAAAGGCCCAGCAAGATCCGCAGCTGCCCTGATTCTTGGCTCTGGTGGTGCCCCCCAGGGTTCGCCAGTCCATGGACGGATCGTAGGTTTTCCCGGCGGGCGCCGTAAGCACCGGGAGGTGGGCGTCAAAATCCCGGGGAGGGGGAACGCGTCCACAAAGCTTCTTCTTCTCTTCCGGGGAGAGGAGGGAAACCGAGGTGGTCCGCGCGGTCCAGTGGTAACCGTGTTCCTGCAGTTCCCGGTTTATTTTCTTTATCCTTTCCCGTTCCGTTTCCTGCGAGCGGGAGGCGGTGGGGATAAACAGGAGGGTGGTGATAAAGGCCGTTAGTAATACCAGGGCCGTAAGCGTGGATCTTTTTCTAGACACGGTTTTCCTTTCTGGTAAAAATATCAAAAAACTCCGGAATCCGATCCGTGAGTCTGGTAAAAGCCCCCCTTCCGGGATTAAATCCGCCGATGGAGGCAACCGGGAGGCAAATTCCACCCTTGGCCCGGCTTTATTAACTTCTAAATTATATCATATTTTCAGCTTATTTTCTAATTTTTGCCGGTTGGAGCCGGGATGAAATGTCTAATTCATTGAATTTCAAGATATTCGAGGTCTTTACGTCTGATCCCCGGAAGATTTACCGGGCCGCTCAATAAATTATATATTCGATCCCTGGAACTTTCGGCTGAATAATGGTTATACAACTCTGTAATAAACGGAAAGGCTTGAATTTGAAGGACTTGAATTTGGATTTGACCGGAGGAGAAAGGCAAGTTTCCCGGTGATCTCGGTTTGGACTTGAAAAATCGAGTTAAGTATACTACTTTTCATCCATTCCGCATGAATTTAAAACTAAACGCGAGGTGTTTCTACAATGGTTATCGACGTAAAACAGATCGGGGAAAGGGTAGAAAAAGAGAACGCCGTTCTGCAGCGGGTCAGAAGCGAGATAGAGAAGAACATCGTGGGTCAGCAATATATGATCGAAAGGCTTCTCATCGGCCTGTTGTGCAACAATCATGTGCTCATAGAGGGAGTTCCCGGGCTGGCCAAGACCCTGGCCGTAACCACCCTGTCACGTACCATTAAGGCCTCCTTCCGGCGGATCCAGTTTACTCCGGACCTGCTTCCGGCCGATTTGATCGGAACCTTGATCTACAATCCCCGTTCCGGCGAGTTTAGCACCAAGAAAGGTCCGGTTTTCGCCAATATTATTCTGGCCGATGAGATCAACCGGGCTCCGGCGAAAGTGCAGAGCGCCCTGCTGGAAGCCATGCAGGAGCGGCAGGTGACGATTGGGGAGGAGAGCCACGCGCTGGATGATCCCTTTATGGTGCTGGCCACCCAGAATCCGATCGAACAGGAGGGAACCTATCCTTTGCCGGAAGCCCAGGTGGACCGGTTCATGCTGAAGCTCAAGGTCACCTACCCCCGCAAGGATGAGGAGAAAAAGATACTCCAGAAGATGGCCACCTCCAGCCCCAAGCTGGACGTGGACACGGTGATCGAGCCGGAGGATATTATCAGGCTGCGCCACCTTACCGACGAGATATATATGGATGAGAAAGTGGAAGACTACATCATCAATATAGTGCAGTCCACCCGTACCCCCCAGGAATACGGATTGGACGTGGCCGGGTTGATCCAGTATGGCGCTTCCCCCCGGGCGACTATATTCCTGGCCATGGCATCCCGGGCACACGCCCTGTTGCAGGGCCGGGGCTATGTTACCCCCCAGGACGTCAAGTCGGTGGGCATGGACGTGCTGCGGCACCGGGTGATTGTCACGTACGAAGCGGAAGCCGAGGAAAAGACCTCAGAAGATGTTGTAACCGCCATTTTTAATAATATTGCCGTGCCATGATTTCACAGGAACTTGCCAGAAAGATACGTATTCTCCAGATTACCACCCGCAAGGTCGTGAACGACGTCCTCGCCGGTGAATACGGAAGTGTATTCAAAGGGCGCGGCATGGAGTTCGATGAGGTGCGTGAATATATGCCCGGGGACGAAATCCGGACCATCGACTGGAATGTCACCGCCCGCACCGGCACTCCCTACGTGAAGCGTTTCGTGGAGGAGAGGGAATTGACGGTGATATTCCTGGTCGATCTTTCGGCCTCCGGCGATTTTGGCAGTGTGCGTAAGCTGAAAAACGAGGTGGCGGCCGAATTTTGCGCCTTATTGGCCTTCTCGGCCGTTAAAAACAATGACAAGGTGGGACTGATAGTATTTACGGACCAGGTGGAGATGTTTATCCCTCCCAAAAAGGGGACCCGGCACGTTCTGCGGGTGATCAGGGAGCTGCTCAATTTCAAGCCCCGCCAGGCCCGGACCGATATCGAGGGCGCTTTGGATTATCTGGGAAAGGTTACCACCAAGCGGGCGGTGGTTTTCCTGGTATCCGATTTCCAGGCCGAAGGATTCGAAAGATCGATGAGGGTGATAAGCAAAAGGCATGATTTAGTGGCGGTCACGGTGGTTGATCCCCGGGAGGTCCGGCTGCCCCGCGTGGGATTGGTGGAACTGGAGGATGCCGAAACCGGGGAGATTATATTAATCGATACCTCCAGCCTGGCGGTAAGAAAAAGATACGAGCGCCTGGGCCGGGAAAGATCCGGATTTTTCCGGGAGCTTTTCGCTTCCATGGGCGTCGACCAGATAGAAGTTGATACCGATAAGGATTATGTCTATAAACTGGTCCAGTTTTTCCGATCCAGGGAGAGAAGATATTAGTTCTACCGCGGGAGATCGGCCGATAAGGCGGGGAGTTACGGAACCGGCTGCCGGGGAAGGATCGGAACAGGGACGTGACCGCTGACTGGAGGAAGAAATGTCCGCTGATCTACAATTGGATCTGAAACCACCCCGGCCGGAGAAGGGATTGCCCCTCCGGGCGGCGCTGTTCTTACTCATTTTGTTAATGGTCATGACCGCCCTCAACCTCTATTTGTCGCTGTCGAAAGGGAGCGGCGCCGGCCGAAACGGGGAAGTTCTTCCGCCGCATACCCTGGAGGAGCTGGCTCTGAAAATGGAAAAGCAGCAGCTCCCCGGCGCGGCCGCCCGGATCTGGACCGGCTACCTCGCCTCGGCCCGCCCCGGCCGGGAGGAAAGCGCCCGCATACAGTACCGGATTGGAAAGTTATACCAGGAAAGGGGAGAATTCGAAAAAGCCCTGGAAGCTTACTACCGTAGTGAAAAGATCGCGGTATTGAAGGATATTGACCGGGAAATCGCGGTGCGCGCGGCGGAGTGCTTGGAAAAGCTGGGGCGCTTCGCCGCCCTGCGCTCCGAATTGGAAAGCAGAACAGCGGTGGAGGGGGTGTCCGATCCGACCAGCGGGGAGATCGTGGCGGAGATCGGCGGTTGGAAGATCAGCCGGGCTGAACTGGAATCGATGATCGAGGCGGAAATCGACGCCCAGCTGTCCTCACTGGCCGTCGGGTTGACCCCCCAGCAGAAATCCGCCCAGAAGGAAAAGCTGCTGGAGAGCGTGCTGGCGCGGGGGGAGCGGGAGAAATGGATGGAGCGGTTTATTGCCGAAGAATTGATTTACCGGTACGCCCTGGAGGAAAAGCTGTACCAGGAGGAAAAATACAGGGAACTGCTCCGTAATCTGGAAAGAAAGCTCCTTGTTCAAGCGCTGCTGGACAGGGAATTCAGCCGCCAGGTGAAGGTCTCCGAGGAGGAGCTGCAGGACTACTATAAGCGGCACGGAGAAAAGTACACGGAAGAGGGGGTGCGGCAGGATTTCACGGAGGTCCGGGACCAGGTATACCAAGCGGTGCGGATGGAAAAAGAGATGCAGGTGCAGGCGCAACTACTGGAAGGATTGAGGGCGCGTTACGACGTGGTGATTCATCGTTCCCGGCTGGAGGGAAAATAGCCGCCGGGAGTTGAGGGCCGCCCGGTCGGGGCGAGACCGGGGCGGCGCGCGGGGGAGAAGTGAAGATCAAAGATACAATCCAATTCCTCCCCGGTCCGGGGAATCGGGCGCGGGGGATGGGGATATATTTCCTGCTGGGCTTAGTGGCCGTGCTGGCGGCCCTGCTTGTTTCCTGCGGGGAGGAAAGGCCTGCCGCCGCGGAAGAAGAGGATTTCGAGATAAACCGGCGTTACCAGCGGGGACCGGTCGATCTGCGTATTGCCATAAGCAAGAAAGAGATAACCATCGCGGAACGGGTGAAAATGCTCATCGAAACCCGGGTCCGCGAAGGATATCAGGTGAACCTGCCCGGTTTCGGGGAAAAACTGGAAGAATTCGGCATCGTTGATTACAGCACCCCTACCCCGGAATTGCAGGAAGACGGAGTAGTGGTGGCCAGGCGGTTTTACGAGCTGGAGCCCTTCCTTTCGGGGGACTACCGCATTCCCCCCATGACGGTTTCTTTCTGGCAGGAAGGAGATACGCTTCAACATACCCTGCAGTCGGACACCATTCTGGTGCGCGTGATGTCGATCCTTCCCCAGGATCTTTCGGAACTGGAGATCCAGGATATCACCGGGCCGGTATCGCTGCCGGCCAGTTACCGGCGGCTGTTGATCATTTCCGCGGCGGGGGTGCTCGCCTTGGCCCTGGTGGTCTTTTTCATCCTGCGCCGCCGCCGCAGGGAAAGGGAAGTGCCCCCCCTCAGGGCGCACGAGATCGCTTTTCTGCGGTTGGAAAGGCTGCTGGCCGAGGGGTTGATCGATCAAAAGAGATACGGTGAGTTTACCGCCCGGGTGGCGGATATCCTCCGCTTCTATATCGAGGATCGCTTTGGCCTGATGGCTCCCGAACGGACCACCGAGGAATTCATAGAGGAGGCCGGCGAGGGTTTGCCGGTGGATGAAAAACAGAAGGGGATCCTGCGCGATTTCCTGATCCATTGCGACCTGGTCAAGTTCGCCGCCCTGGAGCCATCGGCGGATAATGTTAAGGATACTTTCGATACCTGCCGGGATTTCATCGACGTTACCAAGATGGAGGAGGTGAAAGAGGAGGCCGCGTAGGCGCTTACCTTCGAGCATGAGATTTGCTTCCCCCTGGGCCTTTTTACTGTTTTTGGCGGTGCCCCTGATCATCTTTTATCTCACCCGGCGTAACGTGCCCGGCAGTATCCGTTTCTCCTCGCTGGTGAACGCCCGCCGGGCGGGAAAATCCCCGCGCCACCGGTTTTCCTTTCTTCCCCTGCTGCTGCGGATCGTAATCCTGGTGCTGCTCATTATCGCCCTGGCCCGGCCGCAGAGGGGCCGGGAGAGGGTCAAGGACGTGACCAAGGGAATCGCCATCGAGATGGTGATAGACCGCTCGGGCAGTATGGGAGCCGAAATGGAGTACCAGGCGCGGCGGCTGAACCGGTTGGAGGTGGTAAAGAGGGTTTTCGAGGAATTTCTGATCGGCAACGGGGAAACCCTTCGGGGAAGGCCGAACGATCTGACCGGGATGATCGCCTTTGCCCGCTACGCCGACACCATGGCTCCCTTGACCCTGGGGCACGGGGCCCTGCTCCGCTTCTTGGAGACGGTCCAGCTGGTCAAACGCCGCAGCGAGGATGGGACCGCCATCGGCGATGCCTTGGCCCTGGCCGCGGCCCGGCTCAAGACCGCCGAGGAGGATGTGGCCCGTTTCGCCTCCCGGACGGGGGAAAAGGAATACGAGATCAAGAGCAAGATCATTATTCTTCTCACCGATGGTCAAAATAATTTCGGGAAGAGATTGCCCCAGGAAGCGGCGGAACTGGCCGCCCAGTGGGGCATAAAAATTTACACCATCGGGGTGGGCAGCGACGAAGGGGTCAGCACGGTGCAAACCCTGTTCGGTAACTTTAAAGTGCCCAACGCCAACCGGGTGGACACCCGGCCGCTGCAGGTCATCGCCGAGAAAACCGGAGGCGTTTTCAGGCTGGCCCGGGACGAAGCCTCCCTGCGGGAAATTTATGAAGAGATAGACCGGCTGGAGAAAAGTGAGGTGGAATCGGTACGGTACGTCGATTACAAGGAGCTTTTCTTTCCCTTCAGCTTCCTGGCGCTCGGCCTGTTGCTGATGGAATTAATTCTAGCCAACACGATTTTCAGGAGGATCCCTTAGGAACCTATGCACTGGGGAAACGTAAAATTATTATCTTTGCTCTGGCTGTTACCGGCGATCGCGCTGCTGTTATTCTGGGCGGCGCATAAACGCCGCCGGGCGCTGGAGATTTTTGTGGAAGCCGGTTTGCTGGAAAGGATTTCCCTTTCGGTAAATCCCGCCGGCAGAAGGTTCAAGGCGGTCCTCACCATGCTGGGACTGATCTTTATCGTCCTGGCCC
>JAFGPI010000146.1 GCA_016926065.1 Candidatus Krumholzibacteriota bacterium | reverse complement strand
ATCGGCCTCTCTCGCTCCGCGCCAGTCTTGATCCAGCGGTGGCCGGGCATCTCCGCCCAGTCCTCGTCCGCTTCCGGTTCCCTCGCGGCAGGCCCCACGGGGCTGTCCTTCGCGACGGGAGGTGCCTGAGGGGGCGTGGCGGCGGCCGGGATTCCTGGCAAAGGCTGATCCAGGGATATCTTGTCGTCCGGAATCTCCTTCCCGGTCGAACCGGAATCAACGGTAAAATCACCAAAGAGCATTTCATCCTTAGCCTCGAGACTATCCCCCGATCCTTCTTCTTTTTCGCTCTCCGCCGCGTAACTCACCTCGAAGGAATCGCTTTCTTCCCATACTTTTCCATGATCGATGACCAGGTTACTTTCTATTTTCTCCTCCACCGAGTCCGACCCGAAATTCACAATGGAACCTCTATCGCGTACTTCTGTCTCCTCCCGTATCCCCTCCGAAACCTGTCCGCTAAGCGCCTCATGGAAACTCCTATTGATATCATCCAATTCATTACCCAGGGTGGTGATCTTCTCCTGCAGGCGGTGGCTGCTCTTTTCGATCCGGTCTGAAATTTCTTTAACCGCTTTCTGCGCGCCGGAATCCAGCGCCGCTCCCCCGGCGGACCGGGCACCGCCCTTGAGCATCTCGAATTTGTTAGTAAACGATCGCACTATTTGGGTGACGGCCGATCCCAGCTGATTGAACCTTTCAGCCGAGGAGCGTACCTTCTCGGCGAATTTGGCCAGGTCCCGGTCGTCCACATTGCCCTTGGCTGCCATCAAGGCAATGTTGAGTGCCAGACCGTTGTTCTCCTCGGAAAAACCAAGGAGGGTGCGGCTTCCGTCCTTTAACATCTCAAGCGATTTTTCCATTTCCACCACCATCGCGTCGACCGTGTCCCCTCCCCGCCGGCCAGCGTCAGAAACGGCACCGGGGCTCTCCCCGCCCAGCTGTTTCCCCAGGCTGTTCAATTCCCCCACCGCCCGCACTATTTCCAGCAGATCCTCGCTCGCTCCCCCAACCGACTCCATTACCCGGCCGTAGGCCAATGCCGCCTGGCTGGAGATCTTCCTGAAGGACATTTCTTGCTGCTTCACTCCTTCAACCTGCCGGTTCCTCTCGGAAATGTACTTTCCCACCTTTCTGACGGCGGAAGCCCACCATTTCCCTTCCACCAGGGTCTCCTGCAAGGCGTTACCCGCGAGCAGGGAATCTATCTCCATCTCCATATCGACCGATCTCAGTTCGTCTTCCTTATGCCCCATTTCGTCGGATATCTCCCGGATCTGATCCCCGTAATTACGGAGGATATTCTGCAATTCGGGGTAATCCGACAAACGGGCTATCTGGGCCGGATTGGTCAAGTCATCGATACTGTCCGCCAGCGAAATCATCTTTCTGTAATCCTGTCCGGAATCGAGATAAAACTTGTACCTTCTCACGGCGGAAGCGATTATAAAATAGGTGGCCAGGGAAATTATGATCACCCCGGAAGCCAGGGGATATATCTCTTTGAAGAATCTGATTGAATCAACTATCCATTCGCTGGCATTGCCCTGCAACCATACGAGGTTTATGTTATATACATTGACCAGATAATACCCCACCCCGAAACTGACCACGCTCAGGAGGAGGGAGACAAACATGCCGATTTTCCAGGGAGATGTCAGAACCGGTTTCTTTTTCTTATTTCGCACCGTTTTCTCCTTTATATAAGCAAAAGCAGGCTCTGCGGCCCCTCGCTGCGAAGAACCTTGTCAAACGATTCTTTAATAATCGTATCTGGAATCCGCAAAGATTATGCCAAGGGGTGAGTTGCGGTAATATAGCGTATTTATAAGGCCTTACGAGATATTTTTAAGCAAAAGAAAGGATCAGAAGAACTAATATGCTTTTCTTTGATGCTTTTTGCAAGGAGGGCTTTATCCGTGTCCGGATTGATAAAAACAGCGAAAATGGCATCCGCAGCCGAATCCGCTAATTACTTTTTACTTCTTCCCTTTCTAATCAACGGCGTGTAGAGAGTGGGAAACCGGTCATTTAATATATGATTGGTGGAGGTGATGTTCTTGTTGTCGGCCTCTTCCACGTTTATCTCAACGACTTTCAACGATTCGCTTCGATCCCCCGCGAAAACCAACGATTCGCCGCGCGGCCCGATGACCTGGCTCCCCCCGGTAAAGGTAAGATTCAAGGTGCCGCGGCGTTCGGTGCCGATGCGGTTGGCGGTGACTCCGAAAACCCCGTTCTCAACGCACCGAGTCTTCATCGCCGCCTGCCCCCAGGGCAACACCAGATTGGCCGGATGGACCAGGATCTGCGCGCCTTTCAGCGTAAGAACGCGGCTTACTTCGGGCATTATCCAATCAAAACAGATCAGCATGCCCAGTTTTGCCTCGGGGGTGGAGATAACCTTAAGGCTTTTACCTGCATTAAAAAAGAGCTTTTCCCGGTCGAAGAGATGGACCTTCTGATAAACCTCGATCTTTCCCTTGGAGGAGAGGTAGACCGCCGAGTTATAGAATTTCTTTCCCGATTTCTGCGCGATTCCGAAAACCAGGTTGAGATTCTTTTTCTTGGCGATCTTTTTCAACTCGCTGGTGGTATAACCTTCCGGCACCCTTTCGGCCAACGAAACCAGCTCTTGCCTGTTCTTGAAAAGGTAGCCGGTGTTAAAAAGCTCGGGAAGGACTACGGTCGCGTCGGATACCCGGTTGAGAAGGGATACCGCCTTTTTGACGTTCTGCTTTGTTTCTCCGAATTTTGAACGAAGCTGAAGGAAACCTATTCTCATTTCCCCCCCTTTTGGATATCAAGTCGTCTCTAAACTGCTTTCCACCATAATAGTGGATTATAACAAATTACTCATTAAATAAAAGGTATAAATCAATTTTTAGTATTTTTACCTTTTTTTTCGTGGCATGAACCTTGCAGTTCAGCCGTCAGACATCAGGATTTACGTCTAAAGCGCTGCAACGGAGATACAAAATGCCTTTATCCACTGCCTATTCGCTGATAGGATCAGCTCAACCCGAATCGGTCCAGACCTATTTTTACATGTTGAATAATCTGCTCTATAGCAGAATGGAAAGCGGATATCACACCAATGACGAGTTTTTCGACGAGGATGTGAACGTATACCTGGCGAATCTGCTGACCTCCTTGATCTTGCCGGAGCACCATAGGAATCTAGTCCGCTACGCCATGCCTTACGATCTTCCTCTTTTCGAGAACCTGAGGGATGAAAAGAATCCCCGGATCAAATATATTACCTATAAAACCAACGCGGACTTTCTATTGATTCATATCGGCATCTTCGGCAATCCAAAAGGGACGCGGCCGCACTCCATCCCTTACCTGGAGCGGTCCACCGCCTCTTTCATCGGGAGGGGCAAGACTTATTATCACCTGGCCCAATCGTACCTCTTTCAGACCTCCCTGCGGCCCACCGCCACGGGAGAGGTGCTGGGAAAACTATCCCGTGGTTTTGAAAACTATATCAAGATCTTATCGGTTATGAAGAGCGAGTATCTCAATCTTATCCGCAAATTCAGCGAGGGGGAGATGTTTCATCTCCACCAATCGCTCTCCGAGGAAGACCGGAAGGGGAAATTGAAAGTTAAATACGATGATTTCCTGGATGCCTACTCCCGTTACCGGAAGGAAAGAACCGCGCCCTCCAAAAGAGCCCTGGACCTGAGCATCCGCGAATTGCGAGCCCTCGATCCTTCATTCAAGTTCCAGCCGGATGAACCGCTGCCGGATTAACCGTTTTTCACAAGCTTTTGATAAAATCGCCGCACAGCCCGAATACCTTCTCGGACTGTTCCCCCTGGAGCAGAAGATGGCCGCCCTTATCCAGCAATACAAAATTGGATTTTCGATTGGTGCAGTGCCGCTTTAAAAAGTTGAATCCCCGTACCGAGATGGCCGGATCGTCCGCCGCCTGAATCACCAGAACCGGCGAGTCCAACGGCTCAAACCCGCTCCGGGTCCTTTCCAGAAAATCAACCAGGGTGCTCTTGACCGGCGAAATATCCCGGGCCACAGTCGGCAGTACCGTTTTCCACAGTCTGAACAAGAGATATCCGCCCCGGCGGGAAGGATAGATGCCGGGAGAGACCAGCACCGTCCCCGGCACCGGGTAGGTGCGCGTCAGATCGAGGGCCAAAGTGCCTCCAAAGCTGAATCCGATCAGGTAAGTGCTGGATGAGTAGCTGAGCAGGGTTTCCAGGACGATCCTCGATTGAGCCAGGCAGACACTCCAGCTATTACTTTCCCCCGGACCCTTATTTCTTCTTTTCCGGCCCCGGAAATACTCCCACAGCAGTGAATCGGACGATTTGGGATTTAAGGGCAGTTTAATTCCATATACCGTGTACCCCAGCTTGAATAGATATTCCCCCAGCGGCTTCATTTCCAGGGGAGATCCCCCCGCTCCATGAATCAGCAAGCAGCAGATCGCCTCCCGCTCCTGAAGCATGAGGAAACTCCTTTTCTCCTCCGCTATCCCGCTCCTCCTCTCCACGAAGCGCATACTATCGTGAAAGAACTGCAGCAGATCTTTCCTCAGTCCCAGTTCATGCGGGTACTCCTGAATCTTCTCCTGCAATTCCCAAATCGATTGGTTTATGGTATGAAGCGTCTTGGACAATGGTCATCCTTTCAGTTTTTCCCCGGGGTCCTTTCCCCCGCATACCCGCAAGCAGAGACCGCAAATCAGCGTGTTGAGTTTTTCGCTCTTGGCGAACCGGCGCAACTGCGCCGCGCATTTATCCAGTTCAAAATCGGCCGGATCTTCGTGAATGGCACTCACCGGGCACACGCTCAGGCAGCGCCGGCAATCTCCGCATCCCCACGGTTCCGGCGGGTCTTCCCTTCCGGGAAGGGGCAGGTCGGTGAGTATGGTGGTGTATCTGACCTGCGATCCGAACTCCTCGGTTACCAGCAAATTGTTTCTTCCCCTCCAGCCGATACCGGCGGCTTCCCCCATTTCCCGGTGGGAAAGATGGCCCCGGAGCCTGTCCCAGTCGAGGATCTGCGAGGCCGGGAGAGGGAGCGCCCGGAAACCCATTTTCTGGACGAATCCGGAGATCCGCAAGGCCGCCTGGTCCAGGGCGAAATTGACATTACGGTAGTGATAATAATATGTCCAGGTGGGAGCGGTTTCCACGGTCAGCAGTACCGGTTGAGAAAGCCTTATCCCGATTACCACGGCGTATTCCAGGGAGGCGGAAATCTCCCGGATGGAAGGATGGAACTCTTTCCGGTGATCGCCGCCGAGGCGGGCGGTGGACACAATGTCCAATCCCAGGTGCCGCGCGCCCAGCTTGATTTTCTCGATATTATCGGCGGCCTTGGTTGCAGGCATTCCATTTCACTCCGCCAACTTCACGCGCCGCTCAGTTGGTTCTGTAGTTCGGGGCTTCCTTGGTAATTATGACGTCATGCGGATGACTCTCCCGCAGTCCCGCCTGGGTTATCCGGATAAAGCGGCCTTTCTTCTTCAGGGATTCTATGGTCCTCACTCCCACATAGCCCATTCCCGCCCGCAGTCCGCCCAGGAGCTGGAACACATTGCTGGAAAGATTGCCCTTGTAGGAGACTCTTCCTTCTATCCCTTCCGCCACCAGTTTACGTTCTTCCTCCACCCCTTCCTGGAAATACCGGTCGCTGCTGCCCTTCTTCATCGCCTCTATGGAACCCATCCCCCGGTATATCTTGTAGCTCTTGCCCTGGTGATATATGATCTCCCCCGGACTTTCCTCGGTGCCGGCGAACATGCTCCCTATCATCACGCAATCGGCACCGGCCGCGATGGCCTTGACGATGTCACCGGAGTACTTTATTCCCCCGTCCGCGATGAGCGGGATTCCGGCCCGGGAAGTGACCGCGGCGCAATCCATAATGGCGGTAATCTGAGGCACCCCGATTCCCGCGATGACCCGGGTGGTACAGATCGCTCCCGGACCGATCCCCACCTTTACCGCGTCCACCCCCAGGCGAACCAGATCCCGGGCCGCTTCGGCCGTGGCTATGTTTCCGGCGATCAGCTGCAGGGAGCCGTATTTCTTGCGGATGGCATTTACCGTGCGGAGCACGGCGGTGGAATGCCCGTGCGCCGTATCCACGACCAGAGCGTCGACGTTGGCGTCCACCAGCGCCTCCACTCTTTCCAGGGTGTCGGCCCCTATACCGATGGCCGCACCCACCCGCAGCCTTCCCTTCGAATCCTTGCAGGCGTTGGGAAAATCCAGTTTCTTCTGGATATCCTTGACCGTGATCAATCCCTTGAGCCGGTTTTTCTTATCCACCACGGGCAATTTCTCAATCCTGTTCTCATGCAGTATCCTCATCGCCTTGTCCAGCTTGATCCCCAGCGAGGCGGTAATCGGATTCTTGGTCATCACTTCGCCGACTTTCACGTCGTCGCGCGCGATAAAACGGAGATCACGATTGGTCAGTATCCCCACCAGCACATTGCCGTCATCGGTAATGGGAAGACCCGAAATCCGGTATTTCTTCATCACTTCCACGGCTTCGCTAACCAACTGATGGGGAGAGAAAGTGACCGGATTGGTAATCATGCCGCTTTCGCTTCTCTTTACGCGGTCGACCTGTTCGGCCTGCTCGGCTATGCTGAAATTCTTGTGGATCACACCGATTCCGCCTTCCCGGGCCAGGGCTATCGCCAGTTCGGCTTCGGTCACCGTATCCATGGCCGCGGATACGATCGGAATATTGAGAGATATTTTCGCGGTCAGGGAGGTTTTCAATTTGACTTCCTGGGGATGATACCGTGACTTACCCGGGATCAGGAGAACGTCGTCGAAAGTAAGCCCCTCGTTCATTATCTTACTTTTCTTCACATGACGCGAAGGAGCCGCCGGCTCCTTCTCCCTCCTTTCATCTCCTCCATGGTTGTAATAGTATTTGGCCTTTTTTCATCTTCCTCGATTACTAAAGTCACTGGGTGATAGCAAGATACCTTTTGCTCCGATTGGTGTCAAGATGCATTAGCCGGATACCCTCCAGGAGCGGCCGGGGAAATAATTCTCCAGCGGGCTTAGCCGCATACGCCTGTTTTCATAGAGGGCCAGCTCGGTGACTCCCGCCCTCCGCAACAGGTCGAAAACCAGGCTGAAATCACGGCCCACATCTTCCGGTTTATGGGCGTCCGAGCCGATAGTGACGGGAACATTTTCCTCCACGCAGGCCCGCAGGAAATCGAACTCCGGATAGACCGACCCGGCCCCCCTCCTCAAACCGGCGCTATTGACCTCCAGGGCCATGCCCTGTTCTTTCAACCGCCGGGCCACCGCCCGGTATTCGTCCAGCAGGGGGAAATCGGGGAAAAAATCGCTTTTCCGGATCGCGTCCGGATGGGCCAGGATATCGAAGAGACCGCTTTCGACCGCTTTTTTCACCACCTCAAAGTAGCGGGGAAAAACCGACCGGGGATCTTCCGTCTTGAATCGGTCGCGCCCGGCCAGGCTGGTGAAATGCCAGGTTCCCAAATAGTGCACCGAACCCAGCACGAAATCGAAAGGATACTGATCCAACAAGCGTTTGGTCGCCGATTGATAATCTTCGAAGAAATCAGCCTCGATGCCCAGCTTGACGATAATCCGGCCCCTATACTTATCCCGCAGCATCTGCACCAATTGCACGTAATCGGGAAGCTTTTCCTCGACCATGGCGTGATAGGGATCGGGTTCGGTGACCAGGGGAAGATGGGCGCTGAATCCTATCTCCCTAAAATCCTTCCGCAGCGCCTCCTGGATATACTCTTCCAACTCGCCCTCGGCGTGTCCGCAAAAATCGCCGTGCAGATGGTAGTCAATCATACTCCTGAGGATACACAATTAATCCTTTTCCGGCAACCATTCCCTGGAAATAGTCCGCTCCCCGACTCCGCCCCGGGCATCTTTCGCTAAAGAAAGGGCACCTTTCCGCCGAATTCAGGATGTAAGCAAGGAGTTCCGGGCCCGGGGGAGCGCGGTCGCGGGGGCAAGGGGAAAGTCGCCCGGGGACTCGCCCGGGAAGGCGAGGCGAAGCAGACCGAGGGGAAATGGTTATGCCGGCGACGGATACTCCCTTACCGGACCGCGCCGGGAGTGGGCGCCGCCTTCCCGCCGTCCCGAACGGGGTGCCAAAAAGGGTTTTGGGTCAATAGGATAAGGCACTTCCGGCCCGCGCTCATTAGAGAGAGAAGGAGCGGATCGGTGCATCGTAAAAAATATCTGGTCTACAGCCATAATGACGCGATGCTTAATCTTATAACCTCGCGTCTGAGATCTCCCGACACCCTCACTGTTACCGCCCTGTCCCACCTGGAAGCGATATCCCTCATGGAAAACGATATTTTCGATATCGTGATTCTGGCCGGGCATGGCGATCTGGATAACGTCCAGGAACTCCTCGCTCTGGCCAAGAATCTGGCATACCGCCCGTCCTGCATCATCGTTGAGATCAACGCCGAACGCCGTTCCATCCTGCGGGCGCTAAACGGCGGCTGCGCCTTCTTCATCGACAGCACCGGAGAAATCGAACGGATAGACGAGATCGTGGCTTTTCTTCTCAACGAGGAGCGGGAGCTAATCCGCCGGAATAAAATCGGACGGATAGGGCGCGCCCTTTCCCGGGTGGAGGGCATGTCCGATAACAATTCCCTTTCCCGCAGGGAAAACGAAATCCTCTTCAATATGCTACTGGGATTGAGTAACCGGGAAATCTCCGCCGAACTGGGAATCAGCGAGAAAACGGTAAAGAACCATCTGTGGAAGATTTACAAGAAATATAACGTGGAAAACCGCACCCAGATGTTCCACCAGCTGCTCCGTCACTGCCCCTGCATGAATTTGACCACGGGAAGCCTCCCCCGGATAGAGGAACCGGAACTGGAAGAATCCTTAACCTGATCCTTTCCGGATCGTCACCTGTCGGCCGGCTCTCCGGAGATCAGCATATGCGCGGAAGCAGATCTCCGTAGGGAACATCCACCACCCTCTCCCCCCCCAGGAGGGTTTTCAGGATCACGTGCCCCGCCGGTCCCTCATCGACCCAGCCTATGATGGCCGCGTCCCTTCCCAGATCGTGCTCCCTCATCAGGGAAACGGCCTCCTCCGCCTTCTCGCCTTCCACTATGGCGACGAATTTTCCCTCGTTGGCTATATGCAGGGGTTCGTATCCCATCAACTCGCACCCTCTCCTCACCGCTTCCCGTACCGGGATCGATTCCTCCTTCAGGCGGATGCACACCCCCGAGTCCGAGGCGATCTCGTTAAGAACCGCGGCCAGGCCTCCCCGGGTGGCGTCGCGCATGGCCTTTATCCCTCCGGTTTTCTCCAGCAAGGGCAGGATGATGCGGGACAGGGGGGCGGTGTCGCTGACCAGGTCACTACCGAAATCCAGCCCTTCGCGGCGGCTCAAAATGGCCAGGCCGTGATCGCCGATGGTGCCGTTTACGATAACGGCGTCTCCCGGGCCGGCCGCCGCCGAGGAAAGCTCGATTCCCTGCCGCACCAGCCCGATCCCCGCGGTGTTGATGAACAAGCGATCGGCCTTGCCTTTCTCCACCACCTTGGTGTCTCCGGTGACCACCGCCATCCCCACCTCCCGGGTGACGCGGGCGATCGATTCGATTATCCTTTCCAGGGTCTGGAAAGGCAATCCTTCCTCGATAATGAACGCCAGGGACAGGGACACCGGCTCCGCGCCGCACACCGCCAGATCGTTCACCGTGCCGCACACGGCCAGGTGCCCGATATCGCCTCCCGGGAAAAACAGGGGATCGACGACGAATGAATCGGTGGTGAAGGCCAGCCTGGCTCCGGGCGCATCAAACACCGCGCTGTCCTGCAGGGGAGCCGCGCCGTTGCTTCCCAGCTTATCTACAATGAAGGATATCAATTCCTTCATCAAGATCCCGCCCCCTCCATGCGCCAGCATTATTCTATCGCCTCTCTGGGCCATTCCAGATCAACTCCTTTCACCGTCCGGTCCGCCGGGACTAAATCATTCCTTTCTCCAACATCGCCGCCGCCGCCTCGACCTGTCCCAGGGATATCCCTCCGTCATTGGGAGGGACGATCCGGTGATGGTAAAGCCGGTACTCCCGCTCTCCGGATAGCTTCATCACCCTCTCGTACAGCACCCGGTTCTGGAATACTCCGCCGGAGATCACCACTGCGGGGCAGCCACACTTCCGGGCCCATCGGGCCGAGAGCTCCACCACCATCCGGGCGATGGAATGGTGAAAGGCCGCCGCTATCTCTCCGGCCGGGATCCCTTCGCGCAGATCCCGGAGGATCGCTTCGATCAGGGGGGCCGGCTCTATTTCGAGGATTTGT
>JAFGPI010000145.1 GCA_016926065.1 Candidatus Krumholzibacteriota bacterium | reverse complement strand
CGTATACCCTCGAACAGCCCGGTGCAATCATCCGTCCAGTATTGCTCCCGCTCCCTCTGGCCGGCGTCGCCGTCGGCGAAAAATCCCACGTAAATATCCTCGATGATGTCCGCCCCGTAGTTTCGGATCTTGTATTCTATTCCCACGAAATCGTAAAACTGCTCCTCTTCCCACTGATAACTCTCCTGCCGCACGAACAGGTGCAGGGGGGTATGCTCGGGGTATATCTGCAGGGCGGTGGGGTGATCATCGGTGAACCAGCAAGTGAACATCTGTTTGCCGATGGCCCCGAAATCCTCGTCGATGCGGCCGTCTCCGTCATCGTCCTCGCCGTTCTGCCAGTCTTCGTCAATCATTCCGTCCTTATCATCGTCGGCGGGACTGGGCATCCGGGCACCGCCCCCTATGCCTTCAAAGGCCCGGTATATCTTGGCGTTCGGATCCTCCAGCCCGGGGGGCCTGAATTCTATCTGGTAGGCGGAGGTGGATACCACGGGGATACCGCCTTTTTTGGCTCCGATCCATAATCCGGCTATATAGAGATACTCGGTTCCCGAGTTGGCCGGCCACTGGGCGGAGGGAAATTCCGCCGTGGGCCAGGTGGAACTGGGATACGACCCGAAACATCCCCAGTTGCAGACATGCATCTGTAGATTACCCACGTTATGTACTCCGGAGCCGTCGAACACCCAGATGCGTTCCATCTCTTTAAGTTTTTTACTCCATTCCCCGCTTTCATCCCTGGCCTCCGCGGAAGAATGAATTAAAAAACCCGCCAGCGCTATCAGCACCAGCGCTACAGATCCCTTTATAATCATTGCTTGACCTCCAACCAGCCTCCGAATCTAGAACTCAAATCCAAATCCTACACGCCACTGCCTGTGCGAAGCCCAAATGGTGGGATCGTGAATGGGAGTGAAATCGTCCAGTCCGTCTTCATCCAGATCCTGTAAATAGGCTCCTCCGTATTGACCCGTTTCGGTAAAATAGGAACCGCCGTCCATGCGGGCGTTAACCATGTTGGGGAAAACGAACGGAGCCGTTCCTCCGGGCAGGAGTTGATCTTCATCCAGGAGATTTCTACCCTCGAAGAAGAGGGTGAGTTCCTGTCCGTATATATTGAATTTCTTTCTACCCTGCAGATTGATGATATGGGTGGAGGGCAGGCGTTCCGAATTCTCGTCCAACGGGTCCTGGCGCCGGGCGAACCGGTCCCAGGGCGTCCAGGGAAGACCGCTGCCCAATGAATAAACGATGGTGGCGCCCCACTTATTCTCATCCTGCAGCCTGATGGTGACATTGAGGGTGTGCCGCTGATCCCAATCCAGGGGCATTTCCTGGGTGGGCAGGTGGGTGAGCCCCTCGGCGGAAATTCCGAAGTTGGCCCGGGAGGCCACTCCATCCGCGAAGGACCAGGTGTAGGCGATCTCCCCTCCGATATGATGGCTCAAAGATTTGTTAATGCTGCACTCGAATCCGCGGGAACTGGCATAGGTCCGGTTGATATACCGGTATCCGGTGGTTCCCAGATTCTCATCGGTCACCCGGGTGGAAGAGATCAATCCGTAGATATCCTTATTGAAAACCACGACGTTGGCGGCCACGGTCTCGCTGAACTGATGCGATACCCCGGCCTGGTAGGAAACCGTCAGCTCTTCGTCCAGGTCGGGATTCCCCAGGATGCCGGCGCCGCCGATCATTTCCTGAGAATGGAAGAGGTAGGTCCGGCTCGGCCACTGGGTAAACCTTCCATAATGGAAATGGAACTTGTCCCGGTCGGTGATGGGAAAGGCGAATCCCAGCCGGGGACTGATCTGGAATTTGTATTTTTCCACGCTGTTGTCGATCTCGGAACTGCTGATCGTAATCTGCGTGTTGTTGCCGGGGGAGAAGAAATCAACCCGCAGGCCGCCGTTCACCACCATGCCTTCGTATTCCCATTTATCCTGCATGTAGTAGGAGGCCTCCGGATTGAAGTTATGGAATATGTTGCGGTTGAGTCCCTGCACCTCGTTTCCCCCGATGAGGCGCACGCTACCGGGGTAGGTGATCGCCTCCTCATTGAGATCGTTGTAAATAAACTGCACTCCGGTTTTGAACCGGTGATTCGACCATTTCTGGGAGGTGACATCGGCCTTGACCGTGTAGATAACGCTTTTTCTGTCGGTATAGGTCGGATCGTCGTAGCAGGTGAGAAAATAAGGATAATCGGGATCGGTGTACCAGACCGCGTTGCTCACCCCGCTGAACTGGTAGGCCCCGCTGGGAAGAATGATCGGCCGTCCGGCGGTGAGGAAATCTTCCGGATCCTTGTCGTCCACGCTGACAAACCGGTTGAACTGGGAGCGGCTCAGGTTAATGGTGTAGAGGAGATCATCATCCACGTTATGATTGAGGGCGATCTTGAACTGCAGGTTGTCCGATTTGCTGGTTCCGGTCCGGTCGGCCGAATTGAAGTAGACGTAACTCGAATCATCCCGGAAATGACTGAACTTGCTGTCCGGATTCTGAAATCCCTCAAAGAGCATCTTGCTCTCGTAACGCTCCACGCTTCCCGTTTCATCCAGGATCGATTCGTCCCAGATGACTTCCACTTCCTCTCCGTAGATATTTTCCAGCATGCGGGCGTAAAAATTATCGTAACGGATAACGTAGGCCACCCCGGAAGGATCCCTTAACTTGTTATAGATGGTGATGGGATATATCAGCCGGCGCCTCTGGGCCAGGCTGCCGGGGTAGGTGTCGACCCGGGGGGGTGGATTATTGACCCAGTCCCCGTGATAGAAGCTTATGTATTGACCGAAGGCCCGGGCATCCTCGGCATAGCTCTCCCGGCTGGAGCGCAGGGTCATGAAACGGTAGATCTTCTGGACGTAACCCTCCAGGTTCCAGTTGTGCGCGTAGCCCTGGTTTATGGTATGGGAGTAAATCGCCTCCCCCACCACTTTCAACCCCGGCTTGATCGAGTAGGCCAGCTTGCTCTGCACGTTGTAGCTCTGGCTGGAACGGTCTGAAAATTTGATCCAATCGTTTAAATAGGTATGTTCTTCGCGGGGAGTGATCGTCCAGTTCTCCCCGTCGTTGAAGGTAGCTTCCCCGGAAAAATAGAAGGTCAGGTTACGCAGCGGAGTGGGGCCTCCGAATCCAATCCCCAGGCGGTCGTAGTTGGTGTAGGTTTTATCCTTGCGTCCGAAATCGTCGGTCATGAATCGAATCTGGCCCTCGTAGGTCTTGCCCCCCTCCCGGGTGCTGAGGTTCACGATGGCCGACTGGGCGTTTCCGTACTCGGCGTCCATGCCACCGGTGATTACCTCGCTATTGGCGGTTCCCATCATGCCCACGGAGATCATGCCGCCGCCCAGGGGATCGTCCACCGGCACTCCGTCGATCTGGAACTGGACCTCCCCGTCCCTTCCCCCGCGCACGTGCAGCTCGTCACCGGTTTTAATAATCCCCCCTTTGAGAGCGAGGGCGTCGACCACGTCATCCACCGGCAACTCCTCCAGCTCGTCGCGGCTGACCTGGTGCCTCACGTCGCTATCCTTGACCTCGATCTGCTTGTGTTCCGCCTCGACCAGGATCTCCTGGGTTTTGCCCACTATCTGCTCGGCCAGCCTGAATTCAAGCTCGGTCACCTGCCCGGCATTTACCCGCACGCCCGGTCTCTCTTCCACCTTGTATCCCATCATCATCACCTTGACCGTGTAGGTTCCCACCGGCACTCCGGTCACCAAAAACGTGCCGTCGGTCAAGGTCATTCCGCCCATCTTGGTTCCCAGCAGAATCACGTTCGCGTAAGGTAGAGGGGCCCCATCCTTGGCGGCGAAAACTTTCCCCCCGATCCTTCCCGTCTGCGCTAATACATCCGAACCGGTAATAGCCAGGATAAGAGAAGGAATTAGCAAAAAAGCCAAGACGACAATACGAGAGCGGTTCTTCATTCCTCTACTCCTTGCCAGATTCCTTATACTGCGACACTTCACCTTAGCACCCATATTATCCGGTGATCACCGGATTCACACCAAGTGTACGTTCCATTAATGTGGGGCTCTTCCTCTCCTCGTTCTCCATAGATAATATAATTGTACAAGATATTGGTGTCAATTAAATTGCCCCGGCCTTCCGAAAAAGCTGTAAAACTATTACGGTCATCGCCCTTAGGACCTCTATTTCCCACATCCTTCTTCGCTCAAACTGAATTTATTCGCTATCCCTAACGATCATCTAATAATCACGAACTTTCCGATCTTTTTCGCAAAGGCCCCATTCACCGGCTCCACCGAATATATATAGATTCCACTGGTCACGTTCTGCCCGTTACGGGAAACCAGATCCCAGGGCAAGGAACCATTGCCGCCGCTTCCGTCGTGTCCCAGCACCGTAACCAAATCTCCGGCCAGGGTGTATACCCGCACCGTGGAAAAACAGGCGGGCATGTTCCGGAACTCGATCTTAATTCCGGTGGGATCTTCCATATTGGGTTGCAGCATCCAGGGAGCCATCGATTCGGCGGTGGCCGGATTGGGAACCACGTATATTTCCTTTTCGTCATAGGCGGAGGACGCCTGCGCGTCGGAGACCGGGACCACGTACTGGAAATTCGAGGCCGGATCACCGTACTTTCCCGGACGCACCGGCACCTCCCGGGAAAGGGTGTGGTCGAATGCGGTTACGCTGTAAAAATAATGCATCCCGTTATGCACGTTATAGTCAACGAATTTGTAATAGCGCTTGCCCCCCTCGTATCCCAGCCTGGACCGGGCCAGGGCTTCCAGGGTGTCGCAGTCCGTGTCGGCCAGATGGGGAGGACAGGGAACGCTATCCAGGGGGAAATACCAGAGCGCCTCCTCGAACATGCTGATATATTCCTCCTTGCCCTGGAGGTTCGGCAGGGGCTCGTATTCCCAACCACCCTCGGCGAAGGGCAGTCTAAAATCTTCATCGGCGCACACCCCGTTCGGCAGATCCCGTTCTTCCACCAATTGCCACAGGGCGCGGGGCGGTCCGGTCAGAACGGACGTTCCCTGGGGCCGGTGCCAGTTATCGGCCCTCCAGATCCGGTATCCCTCGAAGTCGAGTTCCTGGGTGCTGGGATCGGGGGTGGTTTCGCTGAAATTATCCCAGAATATAGTCACCCGGTGATTTCCGGGAATGATCCGCATGTGGGGAGGCGGGGGTGCGGTGCCCACCAGCCAGTGAACCTGGGTTTCCTTGCCGTCCACCCCGGTCTGGAAATCGCTGAAGTCGGCATCTCCCACCGAGCAGCGGATGCGGTCGTTCCAAAGTTCAAGCTCCCGGCCGCAGTCGGCGTTGATCCAGATCACCTCCCCCCGGGAAGCCGACAGATTGTCAAAATCCCCG
>JAFGPI010000013.1 GCA_016926065.1 Candidatus Krumholzibacteriota bacterium | reverse complement strand
TTTTCATATTCTTCTCCCCCGCGCTCGCTTCCGGGCCGCGGAAATATGCCAGCAATACTATAATAGCCGTTAACATTAGAATCGATTTCATGGTAGATCACCCGCCCTTGTCATTCATCCGTTGCTCGATCTTCCAGGTTTCCTTTGATCTTTGATTAAAAATAACCATCACCTCTCCCCTTGGCAAGATCTTTAAGATAAGTCTCATTGATATAAAGAATAGCGTAATAAAATTTGATCTTGAAAATCGACCCCCGTCCGGTTACGCTTCACCAACTCATTTGCCGCTGGATAAGTAACTACTTTTTCCAAGGTTATCGGGGAAAAAGATATTATTTCCACCCCCGGCGGTTCACCCCATCGTGAAAGCCTGCCTTTCGCCGGGGGCAGGTAGAGAAGGTAGTGGAAAATGAAAAACCGGTTCCTGCAGCCCATATTCCTGGGATTCCTGGCGATCGTGTTCACCATCGGTCTCAGTTTCGCGACGGTGGAGCTTCCCTACAGGATCGATCATGTCCTCCAAGATAACCTCACCACTCCTGACTTTGACTCCCAGGTGGACGAGACCAGCCGGCTCCAGACGGAACTTTTCATCGGTCACTACCATCTCCGCGAGATCGGCTATGCCTGTTTCGCCGTGATGATACTACTGCTTATCATCGGATTCTCCACCAGGCGCACCGGCTTGGCGGCGGTGGGGGCCTTCACCTTCATGCTTCCCGTCTTCGCTCAGTTCGCCGGCGTCATGTTCTTCCTCGCCGGCCTGGGAGTGCTCAATGTTCTCTGGCTCCCCCTCTTGGACATATCGTTCGACCTGCAACGGCTGGGGATGGTCATACACGCCCCTTTCGACCTTCTGAACTGGCTGCTGCGCCGTATGGGATTAAACGCCTATTGGTATATCGTATATTTCTTCATAGGCGGCGGACTGCTGGTCTTCTTCCTGGGCACCTACGCCTGGCTCTCGTCGCGCGCCGGCAGGAAAAAGGTGGCGGACCTCTGGATATACCGCCTCTCGCGCCATCCCCAGTACGCCGGATGGATCCTCTGGAGCTACGGTGTTTACCTGCTGCTCCTCCTGGCGCGGTACCCCAAACGGTCCTGGGGTATCAGCGGCAGCCTGCCCTGGCTACTGTCAACCATCTTCATCGTCGGCGTGGCCATGGTGGAAGAGATCAAGATGGAGCACCGGCACGGCGAAGCGTATGCCGGATACCGCCTCAGCGCTCCCTTCCTCTTTCCCCTGCCCCGCTTTCTGAGGCGATTCTTTTCGCTGCCCTTGAAATTAATGTTCAAGAAGGATCTGCCCGGGCGAAAGAGAGAGGTGGCGGCGGTGCTTTCGATCTATACCGCGCTGTTGTTGTGTATATCCTCCCTCTTCTACCTGGACGGGGCCAGAAGGATAACCACCCTCTTCAAACCGGCCGCCAGTAAAAGCCAAGAACTGGCGGAACTGGCCGACCGGCTGGACAGGGAACAGGGCAGGCTGGCCAGATATCACCTGGCGGACCGCCTGCGATCCTACGGCCCGCCCGCCGAGGAACATTTTATAAGGCTGATGGAAAGCGAGCTGCTGGAGGTCAGGAAATTGGCCATCCAACATCTGGGCCGGATGGCGGCACGGCAGGCCGTACCCCACCTCGTAGAGGCGTTGGAGGATCCCTCGCCTGATATCCGTTCGGGGGCCGCTCGAGCGCTGGGGGCCATGTCTTCCCGCGACGCGGTGGAGCCGCTTCTTGCTCTTTTCGACGATCCCGAAAAATTCGTGCAGATGTCGGCCCTAAGATCCCTGGCCTTCCTTAAGGCGGAGGAGGTACTCGAGGGGGTAAGGATCTATCTTCGCTCGGAGTCTAAATGGATCAGGATCGGGGCCATCGACGCCCTGGGAATACTGGGATCGGAAAAGGCCGTCGATCTTATCCTGGCGGGACTGGGGGACAAGGATGCCTGGGTCAGGCGGCGCGCGGTCATCGCCCTGGTAAAAACGGGAACGGACCGGGCGTGCACGGAGTTGGATTCGATGGCCCGCTCGGACTCCGACTGGGAAGCCCGCGTGTACGCGGCCGAAGCGGGGAAACGCCTCTGCCGGCGGTCCGATTGATTGACGATACTCCGTCACAATCTACGAGGAGGGGAGGGGAACCGGCCAAAGGGGATTAAGGTTGGAGCTGGATGTGTTCCCTTACCGTAAATAATTGACAGCAAAAAATGGACTTTTTATAATTGCATTTCCATGATAGGGAAAACCGTATCACACTTCAGGATAATCGAGGCGCTCGGCGAAGGCGGAATGGGCACGGTCTACAAGGCCCAGGACCTGAACCTGGACCGCTTCGTCGCTCTCAAACTGCTCCCTCCCCATCTAAGCGCCGAGGAGGGACTCAAGAAACGCTTTATCCGCGAAGCCAAGGCGGCCTCCGCCCTGGAGCACCCCAACATCTGTACCATCTACGAGATAGGCGACCTTACCGACGGACAGATGTTCATGGCCATGGCCTATTACGAGGGCGAAAGCCTCCGGCAGCGCATGCAAAAGAGGATTCCGGAACCCGAGCAGACCCTGGAGATAATAACCCAGGTCGCTTCCGGCCTATCCCGGGCCCATGAACAGGGAATCGTCCACCGCGATATAAAGCCCGCCAACGTGATGATCACCGGGGACGGTCAGCTGAAGATTCTCGATTTCGGAGTGGCCAAGCTGGCGGGGCAAACGGTCATGACCATGGCCGGCAGCCTGCTGGGCACGGTGGCCTACATGTCTCCGGAGCAGGTCAACGGCGAGGAGGTCGATGCCCGGTCCGATATCTTCTCCTTGGGGGTGATGTTATACGAAATGCTTACGGGGGAACACCCCTTCGCGGCCGACCACGAAATGGCCATGATGTACCGCATAGTGAACGAGGATCCCCAGCCGCTCGAATATTATAGAACGAACCTTCCCTCCCGCATCCAGGATCTGATCGACCGGGCCCTCCAGAAGGATAGGGAGAAACGCCTTTCCTCCATGAAAGAATTTATCGCCGAGCTGCAAGGCATCCCCGGGGTCCAGGCCCGTTTCCCGGAAGCGGCCAAGGTTTCGAAACCGGCCGAATCGAAGCTCGCCAGCGCGGGCGATACGGTGGGCAATTACCGTCTGCGCGAGAGAATCGGAATCGGGGGCATGGGCGAGGTATGGTCGGCCGAGCAGGAGAAGCCCTTTCACCGCAAGGTTGCCCTGAAAATCCTCAAACCGGGTATGGATACCGCCGAGGTGGTGGCCCGTTTCGAAGCGGAGAGGCAGGCCCTGGCGCTCATGGACCATCCCTGCATCGCCCAGGTGTACGACGCCGGCTCGACGGCCACCGGACGCCCCTATATCGCCATGGAGTATATCAAGGGGATCTCCATCGATAAGTACTGCGATCGTCACCGGCTCGCCACCGGGGAGCGCTTGAAACTCTTCATGCTGCTGTGCGAGGGGGTTCAGCACGCCCACCATAAGGCCGTGATCCACCGGGATCTCAAGCCCAGTAACGTTCTGATCACGGTAGTGGACGACAAGCCGGTGCCCAAGATCATCGATTTCGGCGTAGCCAAGGCTACGGCCCAGCCCCTGACCGAAAGGACCATGTTCACGCACCTGGGCCAGTTGATCGGAACCCCCGAATACATGAGCCCCGAGCAGGCCGAACTGACAGGGGAAGATATCGATACCAGGACGGACGTGTACTCCCTGGGCGTTATCCTGTACGAGCTCCTCACCGGCGCGCTTCCCTTCGATTCCAAGGTGCTGCGGGAGTCGGGATTCGAGGGGATCCGTAAGATGATCCGGGAGGTGGAACCCCCCATGCCGAGCACCAAGGTCACCACCCTGGGCGAGGGGGCGGTTCCCCTGGCCGAGAGGCATCATACCGATCCGGCGCGCCTGTCCAGCCAGTTGAAAGGCGATCTCGACTGGATCATCATGAAGGCGCTGGACAAGGACCGGAGCCGCCGCTACGCCTCCGCCGCGGACCTGGCGGCCGATATACAGCGCCACCTGAACAACGAACCGGTTCTGGCCAGTCCCCCGAGCACCATATACCGCCTGAAGAAGTTCATCATCAGGCACAAGGTGGGAGTGGCCGCCGCCTCCCTGGTGGTGCTGGCGCTGCTGCTGGGAATCACCGGCACCACCATCGGGCTGATAAGGGCCATAAAAGCCGAAAGGGTGGCCCGGGAAGAGGCCGAGACCGCCAGCCGGGTATCGACATTCCTGGAGGGCCTGTTCGAGGTGTCCGATCCCGGCGAGGCCCGGGGCAACACGGTCACCGCCCGCGAGATCCTGGACAAAGGCGCGGAAAAGATCATCCGGGAGCTGGAAAACCAACCTCTGATACAGGCCCGCCTGATGGTCACCATGGGCCGGGTATACATGAACCTCGGTTTATACGGCCAGTCCCGTTCCCTGCTGGAGGAATCCCTGGCCCTGAGGCGAAGGGAACTGGGGGAGGAGAACCTGGAGGTGGCCTGCAGCCAGCAGGAGCTGGCCACTCT
The DNA here is from genome assembly GCA_016926065.1 of Candidatus Krumholzibacteriota bacterium. Classification (GTDB taxonomy): domain Bacteria; phylum Krumholzibacteriota; class Krumholzibacteriia; order Krumholzibacteriales; family Krumholzibacteriaceae; genus JAFGPI01. The sequence goes on along the minus strand of JAFGPI010000013.1, from coordinate 29,404 downwards.
GCTCGGCTCTATCGGGGATTTCGAGGGTGCCCGTCCCCTTTTCGAGCATTCCCTGGCCCTGCGGAAAAAACTACTGGGTCCGGACAATCCGGAAGTAGGCAAGGCCATAAGCAATTTAGCCAATCTCTACCGGCAGACGAGGGACTTCGACCGGGCCATATCCCTATACCGGGAGGCCCTGGCCCTAAGGGAAAAAACATTGGGTCCCGATCATGTCGACGTATCCAATACTCTCAACGGACTGGCCATCGTGCTCGAGGCAAAGGGAGAGTACCGGGCCGCCCTGCCCCTGTACGAGCGCGCCCTGGCAATCCGCGAGAAGGCCTACGGCCCCGATCATCCCCTGGTCGCCACCAGCCTCAACAACCTGTCCACCCTGCATTGGTTCCTGGGGGAAAACCAGAAAGCGCGCCAGTACAACTCCCGGGCCCTGTCGATCCAGGAGAAGGTCCTGGGTCCGGAGCATCCCGATCTGGCCCACACCCTCAACACCTGCGCCAACCTGTATATGGCATCTGGAGATCTGGAAAAGACCAAGGAGATCCATTTGCGCGCCCTGGCCATAAGGAAGAAGAACCTGCGCCCGGATCATCCCCGTATCATCGAGAGCTACTACAACCTGGCCTGCGTCTCCGCCCTCCAGGGCAAGCGCCGGGAGGCGGTCGATTTCCTGCGAGAAGCCATAGAGCGCGGCTTCGCCCTGGCGGTTATCTTCGAGGATAAAGATCTCTCCTCCCTGCGCGGGGATCCCGAGTTTGAAAAACTTCTCGAGACCGTCAGGGAGCGTCTAAATAGTGCGAATAGGTGATTCCACCCAGAATGCGGACTTGACCTAGGTTCAAATCTCTGCTATAATAATTTCCGACAAACTAAAGAATCGCAAAAGGTTACGCCTTGCGATCCCTAATCCGGACGACCCTCCCCGGGGAATAATCTGGAAGGGGGACTTTTATCATTTTTTCCTTTAGGGGGATCATAATGAAACGTATCTATTTTATTCTTACCCTGCTTTCCTTTCTGACTCTTGTCTTGGCCGGTTGCAGTACGGAAGAACAGATATTTAGGACCGAGGCTCCGGAGGAAAACCTTCCAACCCTGACTTCCACCGCCGGAACTTCCCAATCCTCGATCCCCACAACGGCCATGTTACACGGTTACCTGGTGGAATTCACCGGCCGTGATTATAACGGAGAAGCGACTACTTTTTACTACACGGTGACGGGTGCCGGAGCCGAGCACGATTTATTAAGCTTCTTCATTGAATTGGGCGATTGCGTCCCTTATCCCGCTGACTGGGAACCCTCGGGGGTATACGTTAACATCCATTCTGCTATCGACCTCTATGGGATCAAATGGTATAACGATTTGGGGATGGACGAAAGCCGGGATTATTCGGTCACCTTTTCCGGAGATATCCCCTTAGGGATCACCAGAACCTGTATTATGCTTCCCTACGATCCCGCAGTAGCGCAGATCGCCGGTCCCGGCTGTGGATACGAGATCTCCGGAAATGTCTATATCGACGCTGATGGAGACGGAGTAAGGGATATTGCCGAGGAATCGGGCATCGCCGGTGTTACCGTGACACTATCCGACGGTGACGGCCATAGCCAGACGGCCCTCACCGACCTGGGCGGCGATTATGAATTCCTAGCCAACGCGGGTACCTACACCCTGCTGATCGAAGCGGCCACGCCCGCCGAGGATTTCAACGAGTCCCTGGCGGAGTCCTTCGATCCTTCCGGTCCGACGTCGGTGACCGTTAGCATAGGGCCCGATTCGCCCGGCAACGATTTCGGATTCAGTCCTCAGGTGGAAGAGATCACCGCTGATCTGGAAGAGGGCATAATCTTGACCACCGGCGAACCGGCCAAGTTCTGGACAAAAGAGGTACGTTCCGCCCTGCATGGCGGTAACGGGAATCCTACCTACGACGTCGAGACCATGGCGCAGTTCCTCGTTCAGATCCAGGCACTCTTCCTTCCTGAACCTTTCCAGTTCACCCCCGGCAATGAGTTCCAGGAAGCCCTGAATATCCTTAAAGAGAAAGCCGCAAGAGATCAAGGCCATAACGCCCTGAATGCGATATCCAAAAAGGGCGCCTTGCCGGATCTCCTCAAATCCATGTCAAAAAAGGATCCCCTTCTGATTCTTCTCAAGGAACTTCTCACGGCCGAATTCAACCATGTAAGCGGGAGGGGTATGGTGGAGGATCCCGAGCTGCAGAATGTAATGTTGGCTTGGGCGGAGGCAATCGCCGCTGAAGCGCTTGCTTCCACGGAGAATTCGGAAATGATCCAGTCATCGCGAGATATTTTGAAGTCCAATGGTCCCCTCAATACCCGGATAGACAAGGCTATCGAGTTCCTGGAAGAGCTTAACGGGGCCATCGGCGGCGGCAGCGGCGGCGGCGGGTGATCATCGATATCCATCCGAATATTTATTAAGGGGAGGATCGCTCTTACTCCTCCCCCCAAATACTCTCTATGAGTCCCGGCGGGGGGGTCCATCTCTTCACCAGGCTGACCGTTACGATCACCACCAGGCTTACCGTCAGCCCGGCGATAAATCCGTGTATTCCGTAAGGATTGCCCAGCCAGGTCCAAAGGATGGCGGTGAGCGCGCCGGCGATCATCGAAACAAAGGCCCCGGCGCGGCTGGCCCCCTTCCAGTAGAGTCCGAAGATCAGCGGCCACAGGTTGGTGGAGGCAATAACCGCCCAGGCGAAACCGCACAGCACCAGGATCAGGGCCGGCGGCTTGAGGGCTATGACCAGGGCCACCACTCCCACGGCAGCGCTTACCAAGCGGTTGGCGAATATCTCCTGTTTTCCGGTCAACTCCCTCTTCAGGCCCTTCTGGTAGATATCCCGGACCAGGGAGCTGGATACGATAATCAGCACCCCCGCGAAGGTCGACATACCGGCCGCCACCACCCCGGCCAACAGTAGGGCGGCGCCCCAGGGGGAGAGAACCGCCTTGGAGAGGGAAGGAATCGCCAGATCGGCGCTCTCGAGCTGGGGGAACAGAATCCTGGAGAAGGCGCCGTTCAGGTAAGGAATGACGGCGATGGCCGCCCCCACCGTTACTATCACCGTTCCCAGCCGGAAGGTCTTGGTATCCTTGATCGAGTAAAAACGGATGATGAGCTGGGGCATTCCCCACACTCCCAGGCTCACCACCAGGCAAAAGCTGACCAGGCCCGCCCATCCCCATACCCCGGGGGTGTTGACGTAACCGGGGCCTATGGCGGCCAGCTTCTCCATCCCCAGGCTGAATCCTCCCACCGCCTGCAGGGTGCGGAAGGTGAGCAGGAGCAGGCTGAAAATCATCACCCAGGCCTGCAGGAATCCGGTGTAGACCACCGCGTGGTATCCCCCCATCACCACGTAGAATATGATCACCAGCCCCGATATCAAGACTCCTCCCCAATAAGGCAGGTCCATCAGAACCTGGAAGGAATTGGCCATGCCCTTTACCACGCTGACGTTGTAAAGGATCAAAAACAGAAAAACCACCAGGGCGGAAAATATTCCCGCCGCGGGGGAATCGTAGCGGTGGGAGAAGAATCCCGAGATGGTGTTGATCCCCATCCGCTCGGTGAAAAGGCGCACCCGCCGGCCCAGGACTATCCAGCAGAGGGTGCATCCGACCAGCACGTTGATCGCTCCTATCCAGATGGTGGCCATCCCGAACTTGTATCCGAACGCCCCTCCTCCGATTATCAGCACCGAGCTGAAATAGACCGCGATAAAGGAAAGGGCCGTTACCCAGGGACCGATGGACCGGCCGCCGATAATAAAATGCTCCACCGTGGAGGCCCGCCGGGCGCTCCACAATCCGATTCCGATCAGGACACCGATATAAACGACCAGCACCACGATACAGGTAGTTAATAAGCTCACGATTCCCCTTTCCCGGTAATCACGGCCGCTGGGGGCTAACCGTTCTTCTTATCGTCCCGGATATCCTTGACCGCCCACAGGACCGCCCCCGCGATACTCGCCGCCACCACGATAAAGGCCCAGAACGTCAGCCAGGGCATGTTAAACGGACCCATTCGTCACCTGCCTATAAAAGATCAGAAGTGATACATTAGCTCCCAGCGGAGAAAGTTCGCCACGTCGCTACCATCTATATAGTAATCGCCCGGCGCCAGCCGCTCCCACAGCAGGTGCCCGGAGACATGCGCGCCGGCGGACCACTTGAGCTTTATCAGGGAAAGGATTCCCCGCCGGGTTCCCCGTCCGGCCGCCGGGCTGCCGGCGGCCGCTCCCGCGAAATGATTGGAATGGACCGCGCCCAGGTAATAGAGCGTTCCTTCCAGGGATATTCTCTTCACCGGTTTCAAGTCGAGCTTCAGGTGGGGGGCGAAAAGGTTGTCCCAGTAAGCCACTCCATTTTCACGCGCCAGGGTGTATATGTAAAGCTCGCTCCATTTCGGCCAGCGGCCGTAGAGTGGATTCCAGCCTTCATAGGTTCCGGTGGCCGATTTATTGCCGGACAGATAGATCACCCCCGCGGTGAGCAGGGGATCAAGGGAAAGGGGCACGGAGTAACTGCCGTGGATATACCCGCCCAGGGCCGCCCTGCCCCGGCGGGATCCCAGATCACCCAATTGAAAGGCCCACTCACTGGTGAAGGAGAAGGATTCCGTCATCTTGCTGCTCACCCGGGCGCCCAGGGTGTGGATATCGGCCTTGTCCAGACCGCTCCCTTTCAGCTCTTCCCGCTTGAAGAAGTAATATCCGGCGATGTCCAATTTGGGAATTGACTTATCCAGGTAATGAAGCCCCGCCCCGCTTTCATCCTTTTCGATCAGATCCTTGGTCTGGCAGTTGACCACCGGGAGGTAGTTATCCTTGTGGGGATTGGAGAGCAGGTGAAATTCCAGGGACCTTTCCGGGTTGGCCAGTTTAATCCGCAGGGCGTTGCAGTAGGCGGTGCGGGATCCGTCCAGGGGCCCGCCGTCCATGAATAGAAAGCCCTCGCCGTACATGATGTTCTGCCGCCCGGCTATAATACTGATATGGGAACCGTTGATCCTGTCGATCGACAGGTAAAGGTTCTCGAATATGAACTCGTCGATCTCGAAATCCTTATCCTCCAGGCCCTGGTTCGATTTGAACCAGTGCCGGTGCTCGTTGTTCAAAAGCACATGTATCTTCCAGCCCTGAAAAGGGAAATAGCTGCCCCAGAGCTGGGACCGTACCCGTATATAATGACGGTCGTCCGCGAGGTCGTTTTCCACATCCAATCCGTTTTGAATGTACGCCTCCCTGATCCGCTGCCGGAAGCCCCAACTGAATGAGGCCTCCTCCCCGCCGGAAGCGGCCGGGGCAAATCCCGTCACGATCAACATTGCCAGGAGGATAACGTTTGCCGGATTTTTCCGTGATACCAGCCTCCCCTTCCCGCGGGGCGAATCGACTTTCATAAAGCTCCTTTCGCGACGATCAGGAATATCTATTTTCCCCGATTTCCTTCCCTTGGTCAAGAGAAAGGCAGCCAGGGATTTCACCCCTTTCTTTATCCCGGCCGGAGAGATAGTGGCGGGAAAAGACCGATGTTATACCCCGCGGATAGTTGCCCCCCGGCTAAAATCCCTGATAAACAAAGAATTTACTTTAAATCGACCACTAAATGGTTTATCATTGTAAAGACGGCCGGGACAGGAACCGGTATTCGTCCGCTCCGGTTGTCCAGGTGTAACTCCGCCGCGGGCTGGCGGGAGATTTAGGGAACGGCAACAGGGGGCGGATTTTCCCTTCGTTGCCGCTCCACCATATAATTCGGCTAAGCTAAACGGACCCCCTGCAAGGAGCGAGAGATGAAGAAGATACCAGTCCTTTTCCTGGTGATAATTATCCTTTCCCTGGCCGCCGTTCCCTCCCGGGGAGGGGAAGAAAAGCTCAACGGTTCGCTGAAATTTCTCAAACATCTCCGGGAAAAACCTCTCGCCACCTCCCCCGGCAGAGAGATGCTGGGCGCCCTGCAGGATGAAAAGGCCGTGGTGACGGTTAAGTTCGATCACGTCCTGACCCCGGCCGAGATCGAAGAATATGAAAGCCGGGGGATTTCCTTCTATTATCTGGAAGGCGAAGTGGCCCGGACCGAGGCCATTTATCCCCTCCGTGTTCCCTGGTCCGAAATCGATTATATCAGCGACCGGGTGGAGGTGCTGCGGATGGAAGGTAGCTGGAAACCGGCCGTCTTTCCCACCCTGGACGTCAGCGCTCACGAGATTGAGGCCGATTCGGTTTGGAAATACACCGATCCGCTGGGACTGCCCCTCACCGGCCAGGGGATGAGAATAGCCGATTTCGACACCGGCATCGATGTCTTCCATCCCTCCTTCTTCTACGCCGACGGCGACACCCTGGACTGGCTTGACAATAACGATAACGGCCAGTTCGACAGCGGTACGGACGCGGTGGATATAAACGGTAACGGAATATTCGACAGCATCGAGAGGCTGCGTTTTTTCGACGGCTGGATATACGATCCGGCCCTGCAGTGGGGCAGCGGTTATCCCAGTAATAACGACGGCGTATACCAGACCTACTGGGACTGGCTGTATGCCGATCAGAACAACAACAGCACCCGCGATTTCGGTCCCGGCGCCGGTTATATCGAGTCCATCCCCACTTACGGCGAGCCGCTGTACATCGTGCTGGACGGCAACGGAAACGGCGAACTGAACGTGGGTGAGAAGCTGGTAGCCCTGGGAACCTCGAAGATCTACGCCACCATGAACGCCAGCTCCACCGAGCGGCTACGGGGAACCGATCTTATCCTCACCGACGACGATACCAACGGTCACGGCACCTCAGTATCGGGAATCCTGGCCGGGGGCACGATCGGCAGCCACCGATTTACCGGGATCGCGCCGGACGCCGAGATCCTGGCCGGAGCCTATTTCTCGGACAATCCCATATCGTATCTCATCCCCTGGGCCCGTTCCCACGACGTGGACGCCGTGCTGTACGAATTCGGCGGATTCGTGTGGGATTACCTCGATGGATCGTCACTGGAGGAGGAGCTGATCACCATCGAGAACCGGACCATCATCCAGATCACGCCCTCGGGCAACCTGGCCCGGGGAGATAAGCACGCCATCGGCACGGTATCCGCCGCCGACTCCATAGTACTACAGATCAATGTCCCCACCTACGGCAGCGATATCTTGCGTTTTTATTGTACCACGCTGTGGTTACATAATTTATCCGATCTCTCCTTCCGCCTCAAGAGTCCCCTGGGCGGGCAGATAAACCTGGCCAACGGCGATCTGTTCATGGATGGTTACTATATCTGGTGCGATCTCAGCACCAGTTCCCGGAGCACCAACCGCATAGATGTCTACGTGGACCGGTACACGAATTCCCATGCCATGGGGAGCTGGGAACTCTCCGTGATAAATAATTCCCTCGATTCGATCGAGATTATCAGTAACGTGGCCGATCATCTCTCCTCCTGGGCCGGCGGGGCGGAATTCCTCAATTACGTCTCCCACGACCGCAACGTCACCTGGCCCGCCACCACCGATAGCGCCCTGGTTAACGGCTCCTACTCCACCCGCGGATACGAGGGATACGGGGGCGTGGGCGGAGGCTCCATACCGGTGGGGGAAATCAGCGCTTTCAGCGGCCGGGGAGCGCGCATCGACGGCTGGCACCTGGTGGATATCTGCTCCCCGGGAAATTACGACGTCTGGTCTCCCCGCTCGCATACGGACAGCGGGGCCTACCCCCTGGGCGGTTACCGGCAATTCAGCGGCACCAGCGCCGCCGGACCGCACGTGGCGGCGGGGGCCGCCTTGGTGCAGCAGGCCTTTCCCTTCGCCACCATGGCGGAGGTGGAATACCTGCTGACCAGCCATGCCGCCACCGACGGATTCACCGGCACCGTTTACAACGACACCTGGGGATACGGAAAGCTTCGCCTGATGGAAGCCATGGGCTGCGCCACCGCGGTGGAGGAGATGGCCCAGGGAATGATAACTCCCCGGCTCCTGCTCGATCAGAACTATCCGAATCCGTTCAATCCCACTACCTGGATTCCCTTCTACCTGCCCCAAGACGGCCCGGCCAGCATAAAGATCTACAACGTGAGGGGCCGGTTGGTAAGGGTGCTCCGGGATAGATGGTACAGCCGCGGGGCGCATAGCGTTCGCTGGGACGGCCGGGACGCGAAGGGGAATAATGTCGCTTCCGGGCTTTACTTATGCGTTCTCACCCAGGAGGGAGAGCGGCAGACGAGAAAACTGGTTTTGATGAGATAAATACAGACCTCTTTGATTGTTAAAAGAATATTCAGCAGAGGGGAAATATGAGGAAAATAACGATCTGGAGCCTGGTCATCTTAACGGTGATCTTATCCTGGGGAATCGGTTCCCCGCGGGCCGGTGAAATCTCCCTCACCTACCGCTTCGAGGAACCCCGGGTGGAAAGCGCCGGGAATCAATTCTCGCGCATCTTCTTTTCCTCCACCGTGCAGGCCGGGAAGGCGGGCGAGCCTACCTTCCCTTTCCGGGGCGCGACGATCCTGCTTCCCCCGGGAGAGGCGGTTTCCCACTGCCGGATCGAACGCCGGGAATGGACCCGGATAGAGGGCGAGGTCCTATTGCACCCCCGGCAATATCCCGTTCCGGGATTCGAATCCGACCGGGGGGAATCCCGGTTCCTATACCGCGGCAGCGTCTACCAGGGCGAGGAATGGATCCATCCTCCCCTTTCGGATTTTAGAACCCAGTACCTGCGCGGACACGCCATCGCCGTCGGCAGCTTCAGCCCGGTGGCCTTCCGGCCCTCCACCCGGGAAGCGGGCTACTACCGTTCGATCCGGGTTATCCTTACCACCGCTCCCCGCGCCGAATCGTCCCGGGCCCTCGGCCTGCTGCGGACCGACCCGGAGACCCTAGCCCGGGTGAGAGAGCTCATCGACAATCCCCGCGACCTGTCCCGCTACGACCTTTTCCGCCCGGGATTGTCCGCGGGCGCGGATGACTACCGGTATCTGATCATCCCCCCCGCCCTCTTTGCCGGCGACTTCATTCCCCTGCGGGACTTTTATCAGCGCCGGGGGATGCGCTGCCAGATCATGACGGTGGAGGACATCGAAACGTCCTACAGCGGGATAGACACGCCCGAGAAGATACGCAACGCCATCTTCCATCAGTATACCAATTACGGAATCACCCATGTCCTCCTGGGAGGGGACGGCGACGGCATGCCCGGCGATCCGATGCTGGTGCCCTACCGGGGACTATACGCCGCCGTCCAATCATCGGGTCTCTATGAAGATCCGGATATCCCGGCCGATCTCTACTACGCGGCCCTGGACGGCGACTGGAACACCGACGCCGATACCCTGTGGGGCGAGCCGGGAGAGGAAGATTTCTTTTCGGAGATTTCCATCGGCCGGGCCTGCGTCGACTCGGCCGACGAGATCGAAGCCTTCATCAATAAAACCACCATCTATCAGGAATCTCCGGTAAGCCCCCAGGCACGCCGCGCCCTCATGCTGGGGGAGCAACTGTGGAGCAACCCGTTGACCTACGGCGGGGACGAGTTGGACCAGCTGATCGACACCTGCACCGCCTACGGTTTCTCCACCGACGGTATTCCCCCCGATTTCGATATCACCAAGCATTACAACCGCGACGGGGACTATTGGGATAAAACCTCCGTTTTCTCCGAGGTTAACGCCGGCACCCACTGGCTCTGTCACGCCGGGCACTGCAACGCCGGCTACGCCATGCACCTGTACAAGAGGGACGTGACCGATCTCAACTTTACCAACGACGGCCTCACGGCCGGATTTCCTATCGTGTACAGCTACGGCTGCTACACCGGAGCCTTCGATGTCAACGACTGCATCGCCGAGGAGATGGTCACCATAGACCATTTCGCCGTGGCCTTTCTGGGCAACTCCCGTTTCGGCTGGTTCACCGAGGGAACCACCAACGGCCCCTCTCATCATTTTCAGCGGGAGTTCGTGGACGCCATGTTCAGCGAAGGATACACCACCCTGGGAGGAGCCAACCAGCGCTCCAAGGACGAGACCGTGCCTTTCGTCGACCTGCCGGACGAATACGAGCCGGGAGCGCACCGCTGGTGCTTCTACTGCCTCAACCTGCTGGGCGATCCCGCCCTGGACGCCTGGACCGATACCCCCTCCTCCATGAGCGTCAACCACGCCCCCGTAATCAATCCGGGCGATACGATGTTCGCGGTCGAAACCGACGCCGGCGCGGCCACCGGTTCGTTATACTGGAAGGGGATCAGTTACGCCTGCGGGACCTGTGGCGGGGACGGACATATCCTGCTCCATCTGGACACCACTATTCCCCCCGCGGTCGACTCCCTGGAATTGACCGTAACCGCGCATAACCGCCTGGTGTACCGGGACACGATCCTGGTGGACGATACGGTGGGAGAAGAAGGTCCCTCGCCCCGCCTGGTTCTGTTACAGAACGTGCCCAATCCCTTTAATCCGGTTACGGTGATCCGCTATTCGCTGGAACGGGAAGGGCCGGTGGACCTGCGTGTCTACGACGTCGCCGGCCGGGAGGTCGATTGCCTGGTTAAGGGGACCAGGAGCGGGGGATTTCATACCGTGACCTGGAGGCCGCGCGCCCTGGCCAGCGGTATCTATTTCTACGTGCTGCGCACCGAAAGGGAACGGATCAGCCGCAAGGCGGTCCTGCTGCGTTGATAATGATCCGTCCATCGCTTTCTCCAGTTCATGCTGGCATAGATACTTATCATGGTCACAGGGCCTACCGTTATAGAGACGCCTCAGCAACGGCAGGGCCCGCTCATCCCCCCACTGGCCCAGCGCCCAGACGGCGGCGAAAAATAGAGACAAGGCCGCATATTTGTGCTTTAATTCCCAGGCCGTGAAACGAAATGGAGGCTCTCATCGAATTAATCCGGGGAGTGGCTGCATTAATATACGCAACTAATTGAAACTTTACCCGGTTTATAGTGTTTATAAAAAAAACGATGAAATCGTTAATTCCTTGAACCTTTCCATTTAGATCGAAAAGGAGGAATCTAAATGAGGAAAAGTTTGTTACTGTTGCTGGTCCTGGCTCTGTTGGCCGGCGGCGCGGTGGCGGAGGAGCTTAAGTACCTCGACAAGCTCCCGCCCATAATCGACCGGGAGGTCTTTTTCGGCGATCCGGAGATCACCAGGGGACAGATCTCTCCCGATGGGAAATTCATATCGTTCCTGAAAACGTACAAGGGGCAGCTGAACATATGGGTTAAGGGCGTCGATGAGCCTTTTGACGCCGCCCGCCCCATGAGCGCCGACACCAACCGGCCCGTTATCCGCTACGGATGGAGCCAGGACGGAAAGTACCTCCTCTACATCCAGGACAAGGGCGGCGACGAGAATTTCCACGCCTACATAATCGATCCCACCGAAACCCTGGAAGAGGGTGAGGATGTTCCCGAGGCCAGGGATATCACTCCCATAGATGGAATCCGGGTCACCTTCTACTCCTTCCCCGAAAAGACACCGGACATCATTTACCTGGGTCTAAACGACCGGGATGAACGTTACCACGACGTATACCGGGTTAGTATCTCCACCGGAGAGCGCGAGCTGGTCTGGGAGAACACCGAGGGGATGAGCGGTTTTATATTCGACCTGGACGGAACCTTGAGGATGGCCACCCGGGAAACCGATGACGGCGGCACCGAATTTTTCCGCGTGGAAGGTAAGGACATAATATCCGTTTATACCGTCACCAACGAGGAAAACGCCAATATCATCAGTTTTCATAAGAACGGCAAACGGGCCTACATGGTCACCAACAAGGGGGAGGAAAACGATCTTACCAGCCTGGTTCTCTTCGATCCCCAGACCGGCCAAACGGAAGTGGTGGAAACCGATCCCAAGAATGAGGTCGATTTCGGGGGGGCCCTTTTTTCCAACGTCACCAAGGAGCTTATCGCCACCACCTACGAGGCGGACCGGCTGCGCATCTACTGGAAAGACGATAAGTTCGAGGACGCCTATAAAAAACTTAAAAAGAATCTGAAAAAGGAAATCGGAGACGGCGATCTATTTTTCGGCTCCTCCACCAACGACGATCGTTACTATATAGTGGTGGTTACCAGCGACATCAATCCCGGTGCCGCCTATTTCTACGACATGGAAACCGGTAAGACCGAATTCCTTTACAAGCCCCGGCCCAATCTTCCCAGCGAACATCTGGCACAGATGCAGCCGATCAAGTACAAGTCCCGGGACGGCCTGACCATACACGGCTATCTCACGGTCCCGAAAGGGATTAAAGCCAAGAATCTGCCCGTGGTGGTCAATCCCCACGGCGGGCCCTGGGCGCGCGATAGCTGGGGATACAACCCCGAGGCTCAGTTCCTGGCCAACCGGGGATACGCCGTATTGCAGATGAACTTCCGTTCCTCCACCGGCTATGGCAAGGCCTTCTTTAACGCCGGGAAAAGAAAATGGGGGGATGAGATGCAGAACGACATCACCGACGGCGTCAAGTATCTTATCGATAAGGGCATAGCCGATCCGGACAAGGTCTCCATATACGGCGGCTCCTACGGCGGGTACGCCACCCTGGCCGGATTGGCCTTCACCCCGGACCTGTACTGCTGCGGAGTCGATTATGTGGGGGTGTCCAACCTGCTCACCCTGCTCAAATCGATCCCCCCCTACTGGGAGACCGCCCGCAAATTCTTCGACGAGCATGTCGGTAATCCGGAAAATCCGGAGGATATGGAACGTCTCAAGAGGCAGTCCCCTCTGTTCTCCGCGGACAAGATCACCGCTCCCCTGCTGGTGGTGCAGGGAGCCAATGATCCCCGCTGCAAGGTGCCCGAGGCGGAACAGATCGTTGTAGCCATGCGCGACCTGGACCGGGACGTGGAGTATCTGTGCGCTCCGGACGAGGGCCACGGATTCCTGGGAAGGGAAAACCGTACCGCCTTCCGGGTGGCCCAGGAGAAGTTTTTCGCCAAGCACCTGGGAGGACGCTACCAGGAATCGGTGAAAGAGGATGTGCAAGCCTCCCTGGACGAGATGTGGGTTCCGATAGAAAGCGTGAAGCTGGAAGAACCCGCCGGGGATATGGAAGCGGCCAAAACCGCGCCCCTGCCGAAGGTCAATACCAGCCACCTCAAGGCCGGAACCTTCAAGTACACGGCCAAGGTGGCCATTCAGGGACAGGAAATTCCCGTGGACGTGACCGTGGAGCTTTCGCCGGCCCGGCGGGAAGCCCGTAAGGTGTGGCGCCTGAAGACCGAGCAGAGCAGCATGATGGGAAGCGCCCTCGATACCTTCGAGGTCGACTCCCACTCTTTATTCCCGGTATACCGGGGGATCAAACAGGGCGCCACCACTATATCCATCAACTACTCGGAGAATTCGATTAGCGGGGTCATAAACGCCGGGGGCAGGGAAATGCCCGTGACGACCAAACTGGAAGCGCCCATTTTCGGCAGCGACGCGGCCCTCGATCTGGTGATCTGCTCCCTTCCACTTAAACCGGGGTATAAAACCACCTTCCGTACCTTCGATTTGATGAGCCAGGCGGTTAATCCCATGTCCCTGGAAGTTACAGGGATCGAAAACGTTACCGTACCGGCCGGCTCCTTCGAGGCCTTCAAGATCGAGGTGAGAAGGATGGACGGCGATCCGGGCGGCGGCACCATGTACGTCAGTACCGATGCCGATCATCACCTGGTTCGCTCGGTGATGCAACTGCCCCCGGCCTCGGGAGGAGGAACAGTCACCTCCGAACTGACCGCCACGGAGTGAAATTCCGGGCGGCGTTTGATAGATCGGCCTGCTGGAACGACGGGGAATGGGCCCCCTCCGGGGAGCGGGCGATAATACCGTAAGCCGCTTTAGCGCTTTAGATAGATCGCTATTAGATTCAATAGGGCTCCTCCCGGAGGGGGGGAGCCCTTTTCTTTACCCCTCGTATCCGCCCTGGTGCTCCTCCCGGCCGCTCCAGATGCCTATCCCCCAAAAATCCGCGCTATTAACCGATTCCGACTAAAATTTTTTATCCTTATACTATAAATATTTTAGTGTTTTTCCGCTTTTTAACCTTCCCGGTGATGGATTACAGCCGGAATCGCATTCATATCTTATTTTAAAATAATCAATTAACTATGAGGGAAATTATTTCCGGGACCTTGGTACCGCTCTTGATATGGTAAGTAACCGCAGGGACTTTTCAATTAACTAAATTCCAGGGTTTCTTAAATCAGGAGGCGGCTAAAATGAAGAATCTGATCGTACTCTCAATCGTGATAGCTCTAGTATCCAGCTTAAATTCGCCAATTTCCGCTCAAGTCCGTTATACCGGAAACATGCGGTGGAGTGCCATGGGAGGTCCGCTTATGGGAATCAGCCGGGACGCCGGAATGCTCTGGAACAACCCGGCCGAAGCGGCTTTCATCCCCGAGGGCTACTTTACCCTGGCCGAGGTAATGGCCACATCTTACCGAAGTGACATCGAATCGGCTTCCGATCTGGAAGAGAATTTCAACGCTCTTATCAACCTGAAAATGGACGCGGCCGACAGGATGAAGGCCCTGAGAGATATCAGCGACGGCGTCGACCGCTCTCCCCTCTGCTACAACATGTCGGCGGGAGCCCTCAGCTTCGTAACCCAATCGGGGGGATTCGTCTCCACCGTCGATCATACGGCCGTCATCAGCAGCAGCGCGGTGGACGACCAACGGGAAGTCATCATGGAGCGGATGATGGACGCCAAGTTGATGTTCGCCTTCACCAGAAGCCAGAAGTTCCTCGGCGGCAAGGCGGGATGGAGCTTTGGAGTACCGATTCACTACCTGATGAAGATAAACGAACGGGGCCTCTATGACGAGGATCCCTCCGGCGGCGGACAGCCGGTTAACACCGGCTACTACAACACCACCACCGACGTGGGCTATACCGTCGGATTGGATGCCGGGTTCATGTACGAAATCCGCAATCTCCGGGTGGGAGTGGCCGCTCATAACCTGGTCAGCAAGCCGATCAAATGGAAGCGCTACCGGGTCAGCGACGTCGGTGACATCACCCTGTTCGATAAGGATAAGGACAACTTCGAGGAGCTGGGCAAGGAAAAGATCGAACCCGACTACTGCGCCGGAGCATCCCTGACCTGGGATATCAATTTCCTCGGATTCTTCCGGGATTTCCAGCTCGCCGGGCAGGTTAATATGACCAAGGATGAGGAGATGACCTTCCACTTCGGCGGAGAGACCAGATTCCTCCGGGTCTTCCGGCTGCGCTCCGGGATCGACCAGGGCGGCAACTTTTGCTACGGCGCCGGATTCTCCCTCTTCCGTTTCATCGAATGCAACTACTCCAACTACTACCTTCCCAGCCCCACGCTGAATGAGGATGGCGAAGGCTCGGTGCAGTATGAAAACGTCCAGGGAATATCGGTGGGCATCAAATTCTAAACCGGCGGGCGGCGATTTTACCACTTGAACATGTTAAGTTCTCGTGGTAGAATTGCCTTCCCTATGGGTATGCATAACATGATTCAAGCAAGTTAATTAGGGAAACGGAGGGCGGATCGACCGCTCCGTTTCGGGGGAAAGAGATGAATTTTCCGGCCCGGCCTGGGACCATATCTAAACGCTGGGGATTAATAGCAGTTCTGTTGATATTCCTCCCCCTCTTTCCCTCGTCGGCCCGGGGCGGACCCTCCTCCTATTCCGAAGGCGACAAGGCCCAGTTCTTTCGTTATTACCCCTACTCCCTGGCCGGAATGTCCCTGCATGGGGTCGGATTCTGGAGCGACTACCAGATCCAGCCGTCCAATCCCGTCTCCTTTAACTATACCGAGGATTTCTCCCTCTTTCCCGTGATGAACCTTTCCTATGAAATATCCGGGGATGAGAGAAACTTCTACAATACCGTCGACGATAAGGCCGGCCCCGGATCGATTATCCACCTTACCTCCGCCGAGTTCGAAGCGTTCCGCGACCGGGACTATTTCGTGCGGTCTTTCTGGCAACCGTTATCCTTTAAAAAGGGGCGTTGGTTCTTCAACATATCGGCCTTGCTCACCAAGGAGTATTGCCTGATCCCCGACCGCTCCGCTTCCCTCCCGCCCGACTCGGTGGCCGCTCTGGCCAATATCGCCTATTCCACCGATATGGGGGTAAGGGTCGGCCAGGCCAACGAGCTGATAAACGAGGAATGGATTCATTTTTCCCTGGGCTGGGTGCTGAACCTGGCCCTCAACTCCTCCAGCCGGGATATCAGTTACGATTCCGGCACCGCTTATAATAAATTCATCAATCCCCTCCCCGAGGAAATGGGCAAAATGGAAACCGCCGTCGGATACGCGGTCGATGTCGGCGCCGGGGGGATCATTCCCCCCCTGCACCTGCAGTACTCCTTTATGGCCGAAGGGGTCCTGGGACAGCTCCATTACAAAAAGATCCAACCTTACTATCATCTGGGAGCGGGTTGGAGAGCCTGCCTGAGCGATACGGCCGGGGCTCCGGACTACAATTTCACCTGCGGACTGGAATTCTACCGGGTGGGGGAGTTGAACTTCCGCGAGTCCTTCCGGGCCGGGGCGGAGATCAAATTTCACGGAATATTCATCCGGGGAGGGTACCGCGACGCGGGGCCGTCCACCGGAGTGGGATTAAGACTGAGGAAGCTGGACATCAATTACTCCTATTTCCCCCGGGTGGTCACCGGACGGGGAGATACAAGTTATAGGCACGGAGTAGAATTCTATATAAGGTTGTAGCATGAGATCCCTAAGCTTCATACCGGCCAAAAAGAGCCTTTTCACGGCGGCTGCCGGCGCCCTCG
Source organism: Candidatus Krumholzibacteriota bacterium (assembly GCA_016926065.1). Taxonomy (GTDB): domain Bacteria; phylum Krumholzibacteriota; class Krumholzibacteriia; order Krumholzibacteriales; family Krumholzibacteriaceae; genus JAFGPI01. The sequence goes on along the minus strand of JAFGPI010000013.1, from coordinate 12,566 downwards.
TCCTTTTTTACGGCGCGGCGCTGCCGGCGGCCCAGCCCGCGGGGGAATCGAGCCGTTTGCCGGACTGGGTCTTCCGGAATATAAGCCCCCTGGAAATATCCACCGGCGGCTTGGGATCAGTTTGCCTGGACGATCCTTCCTACCTTATCTGGAAACCTTCCCTGCTGGCCTGCACGCGCTACACCACTTTCGCCATCCATCATCTGCGCCGGGAAGAATCGGGCCGCTTCACCTCCCGCACCGATTTCCTGGGTTACCGGAAGGAGATGATGAATTGGGGATTCTCGGTGGGCGGGCTTAACCGGACGGTGGATAACACGAGGCCGGTCTTCGGGAATAGCAGAATCACCTCCCAGGGAGTATTCTCCCTGGCCCTCAACCGGAGGATCGCCGGATTCAGGGAAGGCAGCAACTTCTGCGCTTCCCTGGGCGCCAGCGCCTCCGGACTATGGCAGCATTTCGTCGATTCCGATTCCACCTCGGCCGGTTTCTCCCTGGGCCTGAACGGTACCTTCTCTTTCTACGACCTGGTCTCCCTCGGCATCGACGGTTTCGGGCTGGGTTCCCAGTGGGACAAAACCGGCTTCCCCGACAGCACCTCGATCAAGCAGGAATGGAGAAATGGTAACTTTAAAGATCCCCTTCTGCATCTGGCCCTGTACTTGAAGGTTCCGGTGCCGGGGAGGGAATATCTGGATAAAAATCTTTCCCTTTCCTGGGGCATGCTGGGCCGCCGGGGGGATCTAACCCAATTCTCCTACGGGATGTCCTACCGGATAGCCTTTGATAAATTCGTGCCCCCGGAGAACACCCTCCATCCTTTGGAAATCTACTTCAACGCCGCCTACGGCGAGTCCTCGGGGCACGGTTACGGAATAGTGATGAACTATCACGGAGTGTCCTTCGCCTATTCCTGGACCCCCTCCCATTCCGCCGAGCACTATATCGGGTTCCAGATACCCTTCAGCGGCCATACCTGGCGGCAAAGGGGCGAGCACCAAAACGTCGAGCAAGAGATCCGCCGGCGCTATGCCCGCGCCCGGGACAACCTGCGGCGGTTTACTTCCCATAAGTATTACTCCTACCACCTCCACAACGACATGGCCGGGGACCTGGAGTTCGCCTCCTCCAGATGCAGCAACCGGTCGGATTCGGTATTTATCCTGAAGGACTTTCTGAGCGAAATCGACAGCACCAGGCATTACCAGGATAGATTCACCGGCAACGGCCTATTCTCCGACGCCCGGGATATGGCCGGAGTTATCGATTCCCTGGTCACCGATTTTACCGCGGAGAGTCCCCGTTTCACCGACCCTGAAATAGACCTGGTCAACGCCCTGGAGGAAGTGGCGACCGACATCGACAGTTTTTCCTACTACGCGCCGGAAAAGATATCCAACATCTCCCGCCTGAGGAGATTCCGCTCCCATCTGGGAAAAAGCGTGGAGCGGCTGCAATTTTTCGAGGGTGACATCCGGGAAGAATATTCACGCCTGTTCCAGGTATCCCCCGACAGCGTTCCCGGGCTGCTGAAAGAAAAGAATGCCGCGCGCGATATCGCCCGGCTCCAGACCCTATCCTCGCTCATATCCAACCTGAACAGGGAACGGGATAACATCGCTCAATATTTCCTCTTCCTTCCCGATTCCCTGGAGATAAAAGAGATATTCCCGGTTGCTTACGTGGCCCGGGAAACCGCGCTGGATATCGGATCCGTAACCATCCAGAATCATCACGGATCCCATACCATCAAAAACATACAGACCGCTTTCGTATGCGGCGATACGGTCAACCTCTGGCATCCCGAATACGGCCTCCGCACCGAATTGCTCCCCGGGGAACGCGCCCGGGTGCCGCTCAAGATCATTCCGGTGACCGATTTCTTCAGCGTGGACACCACCGGTCTTTTCACCTCCTCGATCAGGATTTCCTATATGCTGGAGGACCGGAAATACAACGACCGCCTTGATTCGCTGCGGATCAAGATTCACGATTCGCGATTGCTCCCCACCGGCGGGGCGAAGCTGAAAGAGCTCCTGCCCTACTTCGTCGATCCCCGGGACCGGCTGATCAAGAAGGCCGGCAACACCGCCCTCCAGCTTTTAAGAAACACCTGCATCCTGCACGGCATCGAGGTGGAACCGGATTCCATGTACCGGGACAAGGTCAGGCTGGCCCTGGCCTCCATGAATTTCACGGCCGATAACATGCCGTCCCGGCGGGAAGAGATCGTTCCGGCCGAAGGCGGCAACATCAGGATCGCCCGCTTCGATGAAATCCTCTTTCGAGGGCCCCAAAGCCCCCAGGAAAAGGCCGTTTTCACCGCTTCCCTCCTGCACGCCCTGGAAGTTCCCTGTTGCCTGGCCGGTCACCGGGACCGGTGGTTACTGCTGATACCGCGGGATAAACTGGAAACCCCCTATAAAGACGAGCTATTCGCCGAGCTGGATTCCGTGATGTATATCCCCCTGGAAATGCGCCTGAAACGGGACCGTTTCTTCGATGCCCTGTCCGCCGGTAAAGAATTAATATCCGCCTACCAGGCGGAACGGAAATCGATTGCGCGATTCCAGCATTTAAAGCGCTCCGTGCTGTCGATGTCCAAGAATTCCCTCTGTCAGAACATGGCCCAGGCTGATAGTTGCCTCCTCCTTTTCCAGAAAGCCTACCAGGGTATCGCCCGGGAAATCGATAATCCCTACCTCGGCTTGGAGGAGGAGAAACGCATAAGGCTGAAGCTGGCCTTCGCCTACGTGGTTCAGAATAATAACGCCGCGGTCAAGGAGCAGTTCATCCAGCTGCTCTGCCTGGACGATACCGTCGATTGGTACGGGAAATCCGGCCTCTTGACCCCCGAGACCCTGGCCCTGTGGAATGAAGCCCGGGAGAACTATCGCCCCAGATGTTCCCGGCAAACAGCGCCACCCATCGACCGCTCCCTGACTATAATTACCCTTCCCGCCGGGAGAGTAAATATTCACTACCGGAAGCCGTACCCCCTCTATCCGAATTTCAATTTTTCCTCGGAGGATTGGCACGGCGAGTATATCAAGTTGAAATCCCTGCGGGATATACTGGAACTGTTATGAGAACCCGCTGAGGGTCGTGCGGAAACTGCGCGTTCCGGGAGAGCTCCCGCCGGTCTTCCGGGAACCCCGGTTTTCTTGAAGGGCACTCGCCTGTCGCCGGGGAAACGAATACTCCAGGTGGATCCCGCCGGTTATCCGGGAATTGAATCCTCGAAGAGGGCTCCCGCCGGTTATCCGGGAGCCGGGAACTCCGGGGGGGAAAGTTCCAGAAGGTCCCTCAAAGTAATATTCTACTTGATTTTTTCATCGCGAAGGGGCAAAATCCTTCCCTAAATCTTAGCCTTATCTTCCTGGGTATTCAGCGATAATGATTAATATACCGTCTGGGACAAGCGATCCATGAAATCGGTACATGATCTCGAGGGTAAAAGTGTCGATGAGTTTCGAATCAAGAAAAAGATATATTCGACAAACTATTCCGTGGTCTACATCGCCGAAGACACTTCCCTCGGTAATCGCCAGGTAGCGCTAAAATTCGCCAAACCGGATATCAACCTCCCCAATTTCGTAAAGGACGCCGAATTCCTGGGCGAGCTTTCCGATAATCCCCATATAGTGCCCGTCTACAAAGTGGTTCCCCGCGGTATCAACGACCTGGACAGCGCGGATTATATCTATTTCGTGATGAAATACGTTTCCGGCAGCCTGGAAAAGGAGCTGGCGAACGGCCGGACCATCCCTCTGGCCCGGACCTGGAAGATATTGCGGGGCATCTGCGACGGATTGTATTACGCCCACAACCATCCCAAAAAGATCGTTCACCGCGATATAAAACCGGCCAATATCCTCCTGGACCCGGACGATCATGTCTATATCTGCGACTTCGGATTGGCCCGCTTCCAGGAAACCGACACCACCAAAACGATAGGCCTGAAGGGTACCCTGGGATATCTATCTCCGGAACAGGCCGAGGGCCGGGAGCTCGACCACCGTTCCGACATATACTCGCTGGGAGCTTTGTTGTACGAGATGCTGGGGGGCACCATACCCTTCAGCAAGACCTCGAAAGGATCGATCCTCACCGCCATCCTCACCGAAACTCCGATCCGCCTGGACACCCTGAAAAAAGAGATCCCGGTGGAAATCGCCAATGTCATCGATAAATGCCTCCAGAAAGATAGGGAAGACCGTTACTCCGACGTCAGGAAAATGCTGGAGGCCTTCCGCGCCGCCCTGATCGAAACCGGGCATATGGGCCGGGAAGAGGACAGCATGAAAAAAATCCTGCCCCCGCGCCTCTCCCCCACCCGAAAAAAAACGGTCCGGTTCGTCCTAACAGTCGTTCCGCTGGTCGCCTTGGTACTGCTGGGACACTTTTTTCTCCTGCAGCCGGCCGCCGTTTCGATAGAAACGGCGAACGCGCGCGATATAACCGTCACTCTGGACAATATCTTATGGAAAAGCCGCAGGCAGGCCGACAGCAACCGCCGGCCCTTCGAATTCTCCCGGGTACTGCTGGGAAAAAGGAAACTGCTGGTGGAGGCGGACGGTTTTTCCCCGCTGGAATCTTTCGTTGATATATCCGCTGGAGGGGATAACGCCTTCACTTTCGAGCTGCGGCCCATGATCTTTCCCCTAGTCCTGATCACCATCCCCCCGGAGGCTTTCAATCCCAACTCCTTCAAGCCCGCCGAGACCGTGATCGATTCCTTCCGGCTCTATTATACCGGAGGAGACACCATCCGGGCGGCCCTCCCGGCCGGGCGGTACCAGTTCCACCTGGACCACGAGGATTACGCGGGCGCCAGCTTCGAGATCCGGATCGAGCAGGACGGACTGCAACTGCGGAACATCTCTCCCGGGGAAACCGGACCGGCCAGGACTTTACCCCTGGACCGGCCGGTGCGGCTGGAGCTGGAGCCGGAGATCGGATACCTCCAAGTCAGTTTTTTCGACCGGCGGTACCAGGGGGGAGAAAGAAGTAATGTGCCATTGCAGGATACGGGGGATTGCGGCGTAAAGATCACTCCCGGAGCGGGACTGTCCCCCCGGGAGGAGGAATACCTGGGGAAAAGATATTTTAGCCATCTGAATCTGGATAAGGATATACCGGTGCCCACCGCCGTCGGCTCCCTCACCTTCAGCAAGCCGGGGCGGGAGGATGTGGTGCGGCCGATCGAGGTGCAGGCCCGGCGCACCAAAAATATCAGCATCTACTTCGAACGGGAGAAGAAGTTCGGAAGCGTCTCCTTCATCGCCAATATCCCCTCCTGCGGTGCCTCCGGCGTCTCCGGCCTGCGGGTCTATCTCTCCGAGACCCACCCCGAATCGCAGGGAACCTTCGTCAACCCCCTGCCGTCCGGAGCGAAAACCCCTTTGGAATCGATGCAGCTTGAAACCGGAAGGTACGCGGCGTCTTTTTACGCGCTGGGCTGGTACAACGAAAAAACCTTTACCCTGCGCGAGGGAGAAAACCTGAGAGTAGCCTGCGACCTGCAAAAGAGATATGCCGACGCGACAATCTTCGTGGAGGGGATGGTATGCCAATCCACCCTGCGCAGAACGGGCCCTTACTGCCCCCAGGAGGAGATCATCACCGTGCAATTACCTCTCATCAAGGAACGGCGGTTCCAGCGAGGGGATTACGAAATCAACCTGCTCAATCACCTGGGGGAGGCTTTTTTTACCGGAAATATCACCATCAAGTGCGATACCACCATCAGCATCGACACCTCTCCGCACCAATAGTGTAACTTTATATACTATAAGTAGTTAAAGAACAGATTAGAATTTCCCCAAAAAATCAAAGTTCCGGGTAACTTATTGCTCGGCATATCGTATTAATAATATCCGGTGTTTCGTCGTCTGGGGGTAGGGGCCGGCCGATACCGCCCGATTACCCATGCGTAACTGGTTTCTCCTCCGGTAGGGGAGTGAACCGAGCTTAAAACTGAAAACCCGGAGAGTAATAAAATGCCAGAAAATATTAAGCAGGTTGCTCCCAGGACAGCGGGCCTGATCCTAGCGATATTCCTTTTTCTTTTTTACCCCGTTTCCCGGGCGGCGGCTGATCACAATTACATGCCGGTATACCATCCGCAACTGGAGATCAAACGGGCCACCGGATCTATCAGGATCGACGGGAACGTGGAGGATGAAGGCTGGCGGGGAGCGGCTAAAGCCGTTAATTTCGCCGAGCACAATCCCGGAGACCAAACCCGGCCGGAGGTCGACACGGAAGTGCTGGTCACCTATGACTACGAAAACCTGTACCTGGCCTGGCTGTGTTACGACGATCCCCGGGAGGTGCGCGCCTCCTTCTGCGAAAGGGACCGCATATTCTCCGGTGATTACGTGATCCTCTGCCTGGACACCTACGGTGAGGCTTCTCTGGCCTACGAGATCGCCGCCAATCCCTACGGTATCCCGGGCGATCTGCTCTTTTCCGCGGCCTATGGGGAGGATATAACCTACGATATGATCTTCAAATCGTTCGGACAGATCACTGAATTCGGCTGGGTGGTGGAAATGGCCATACCATTCAACAGCTTGCGCTTTCCGGATAAGGAACATCAGGTATGGCGGATGGATTTCTGGCGCAACCGCCCCCGAGAGTCGCGCTTCCAGTATTCCTGGGCGGCCTATGACCGAAACGAGAACTGCTGGCCCTGCCAGTGGGGAACGATCACCGGAATCTCCCGGGTCGAACCGGGGCAAGGGCTGGAGTTATTGCCCTCCCAGGTGGCTTATCAATCAGGCGCTCTGAACGATCACCAGCACCTGGACAACAGCGACCTCATGGGTGAAATGTCCCTGGGAGCCGCTTGGGATATCTCCTCGGAGCTGACCGCGGAGGCGACCATCAATCCCGATTTCAGCCAGATCGAATCCGATGTGGCGCAGCTGGATGTCAACACCGCCTTCGCCCTGAGTTATCCCGAAAGGCGGCCTTTCTTCCAGGAGGGAAGCGATCTTTTCAACACCTATTTCAACGCGGTATACACCCGTTCCATCAACGACCCTCTGGTGGCCGGAAAGATGACCTGGCGCAGGGGCTCGAACAGCGCGGCCTACCTCTCGGCGCGGGATGAGCACTCGCTGATCATCCTTCCCTTCGAGGAGGGCAACGAATACGTGGAAAACGGAAAAAGTTATTCCAATATACTGCGGGTAAGGCGCGACCTGGGAAATCAATCGCACTTGGGTCTGATCGCTACCGAACGCCGATTCGACAGCGGGGGCTCCGGCTCCCTGGTAGGAATAGACGGGCAGATCCGTCCCTCGCCCAGCAATTCCCTGCGCTTTCAGGTCATGGCCTCCCATACCGACGAGGTGAACAATCTGGCTCTGGCCGACAGCGCCTTTAACGTCACCCGGTTCCAGGATGATAAGCACACGGCGGGGCTGGACGGAGAAAAGTACTGGGGACACGGTTTCAGCATCAACCTCAGCCGGGACACTGAAAATTACTGGTTCGGTTCGTCGTACCGTCAGCTCAGCCCCACCTTCCGGGCGGATAACGGGTTCGAGCCCTCAAATAACTATCGTATCCTTTCCTTTTCGCTGGGAGGAATACATAGATACGATAACGGCACCTTACTGGAAAATATCAACGGCAGCATCGAGGGCAGCAGGAAATGGAACTTTCATAGCGTACGTAAGGATGAATGGATAGTTGCCAATCACCAATTCCAGTTCCGCGCCGCTCAAACGCAGGTCCACTCCCGCTACATGTGGAGCCGGGAATTGTATCACGGGATACGGTTCAACGATATCTGGCTCTGGCATACCTGCTTCAGCACCCGGCCGTTCGATGCCATAGGGTTCAACTGGTATATAGATTACGGCCACCGCATCGCCCGCAGGGATGAAGTGATGGGCAAGGAGCTGGTCAGTGGATTTGGAGCGGATATCAAGCCGATCGACCGCCTGCTGATTTCCTCCTACCTCGATCACATCCGCAGCGACGATCTGGAAACCGGATTCAAGCTGTTTTCCCAGACCGTATTCAGAACCAATGTGTACCTACAGGCATCCCGCGAGCTTTCCGCCCGCCTGGTCATTCAGTACAATGATCGCTACCACAGCCTGGACATAGATCCCTTGATAACCTACCGCATAAATTCCCTCACCGTTTTCTATGTCGGGTCCACCCACGGTTACCTGGATATGATTCCTCCGGATAACCTGCGGAGGAGATGGGTTCTCAACGATCGACAATACTTCATGAAATTGCAGTATCTCTTCCAGTTATAGAATCGGACCCCCGCAGGCAAGGGTTGGATATTCCACGGATACGCCGGGGATCGAGGATCGGCCGGATCATCCGGCAATACTGCAACAGGATCGGGGATTTCATCCGAGGAACAGCCGGATCATCCGGTAACATTTCAACAGGATCGGGGATTTCATCTATGGCAAACGATCATGGTTGGGGATGGAGAATTACCAGGGTGGCCCCCCAGCCACCACCTCCCTCATCGCACAATCGGTACGAGGCGACTTCCTCCATCCTATCCAGTATCGCGTGAACGGTCTCCCGCAGGGCCCCGGTTCCCTTACCGTGTATTATGCGCGTCCGGTATATCTTCCTTTTCATACACTCGCGCAGGAAATCCGGAACCAGTTCCTTGACCTCGCGCGGCTGGAACATGTGCAGGTCCAGAGTACCGTTTATCGGATATTCGACCGGCCCCGGTTCGTCTGGTCGCATATACGTATCCTCTCTCTTGTATCTCCGGAACGCAAAGATCGTAGCACAGGGTCCGACCGATTTCTATAACATGCTTTTTGCCCGAGATGGTACCGTAAAGCATCCTGTGTGGTCTTAATTGAACCATCCCTAAGGAAATCTGATGCTGCCCCCCTTGAAGAGGCGGATTTCTCCGTCAATCCTGATCTCCCCGTGGGGCTCCGCCTCGGCTCCCAGGAGAATCGTGCCCGGAGAACCCTGGGCCTCCATCAGGCCGGAAGCGGTGATTTTGGTTCCCGTTAAAAACCTGATTTCTACGTTTTCCCTGATCAGCAGGCTTCTATCCGGATGCGGCACGGTGAGGTCGGTCTTTGCCAGGTAGGGGCCGGGGGGGCTGTCAAAGTACTCCAGGGTCCCATATATTTCACCCCCCAGGTGATTGTAAAGAAAGGGATGATAGGTATACGATAGATCGAGAGTTTCGTCCCAGTTGAACTGCCACTCATGATACCAGGCGGAATCCAGGAACCAGTCGCCGGTTTCAGGCTCGGAGAGATTATCCGTTTCGTCGGACCACCACCAGGGAGGATTGGCGGTGCCGTCCATGCAACTATTCCCCTCAAAGGCGGTGCCCAGGCCCTGGAGGGAAAAGCGGTATCCGGAATAATTTCTGGGTTCCATGAAAACGGTCGGAGACGCGGAGTAACTCCTTCTGCGCTGCCAGAATTCCACCGCTATGGGTAACAAGCCGTACCCTACCCGCAGGGCGACGGCCACCTGGTGGGGATCCGCTTCCTGAGTGTGGTTTGCCGCGGAAGGTTCGCCGGCCGTTCCGGTATATTGATAGTGAACGTACCAAGATCCTGAAGCTCCGGTCTTCCCGCTGCACAATCCGTGCCCCCCTCCCTCGATGTAGACCACCGGATGACCGTCGATCAACTCTATCTCGCCGTTAATGGCGTCGTTGGTTTCGTAAATCCCTTCGCTGCCGGGAGGCACGAATTCGTAGAATCCAATGTGCCAAAAAAGCTGCACCATCCGCAAGCGGCCATAATCGCTTCCGTCCTTTAAAACCATCATGACGATCCCTTCCAGATCGTTCTCGTGCTGAAAAAAGTTACAGTGGAAATCATCGGCCGGATGGAACACCGCGTAACAGAGAAAATAATGGGTCCCGGTTTCGATTACCGAGCCGTATAGATAGGCGGGCAGGGGAAATCCGGACCGGCACCCGCCATCGTAGGAGTCGCAATCGGAACCGCAGTCGATTCCCAGGTGATCCCAATTATCGGCGGCGGTATAGTTTCCGTCATAATTAAAACAGGTCGGATAATCACCAAATTCGGTGCACTGTAATTCCTGGACCAGGTAGGGGGCGTAACGCGCCAGGATATCGCCATGACCAACGGCCGCGGCGGAACTCTTTGAGCCGGGCACGGTAGCGCGGGGCGGAAGCAGGGGATTAAACACCAGCAGACGGAGGAAATCGAGGGCAACTCCACCTTCCGTCCGCGCCTCGGGTGAACCGGGAACGAAGGCCAACCACACTTCCTTTTTACCGCAGACGTTTCCCCAATGAGGGACCTGCCCCAGATCGATATTGCGGTACTCCCAGCCGTCCGTTCGCCCCTGAAAGCTGAATCCCTGGAAATGAACGCCGTCGATCGATACCAGGGCCGAAAGGGACGCGCTACTATTTTCCGTCCCCTCTCCCAGGCGCAGATAAAAATTGAAGTGCGCTTCCCTTGCTCCGGAAAGATCGAAAGGTCCCAATATGATCCAATTGCCTCTATCGGAAATTAATTCCTCCGCGGAGGCCTGTTCCCGGGGAGGGGGGAAGAAAAGATGGAGGTTACCCTCGGGGGACGGGGTCGTATTCTCCTCGAACCGCCAGAGAGAACCGCATTCCGGAGCAAAGGCGGAAGAGTACCGACCCTGCTCGAAGCCTTCCCGGAATATGTACGAATTACGGTACCCGGCCGGTTCCTGGAAGGACCTCACTTCCGGCACCTGAATTTTACCCGGGTATTCCATGGTCACATTTTCGCGGGTGACCTTGGTGGCGCTTCCTGCTTCCTCTCCTCCGTATCCACCCCATAAGCTTCCAGGGATAAGCAGCAGGCCCGCCAACATTGAGCATAAAATCCACCTCAACATACTCACTCCCTACTGTAGGGTGACCAGGACCAGTATCTGTCCCATTTCACCCTTTTCCAGTCTCTCCATCGCTTTTCCCAATACCGCGCCCGGGGCCGATATAGGATCGGTCACCTTCATGGCGTATCCCGGCAGACCGGAAGTGGTGAGTAGATCTCCCGGTTCCACGCCGTGCTCCGAGGCGTCCACGTTGCAGTATACTCGTCCGGCCAGAGCCACATCACAATCATAGCGGTCCACGCCCAACCGCACCCCCGATCCCAGTCCTCCCGCTCCGGCCACGATACCGGCCACCCGGTTATCATAAGGCTCTTTACTCAAGGTCAATTTCCCGGGATTCTCCGGGTCTATGATAAGTACCGCGCCCGGCTCTATCTTTCCTTCCCCGGAAAGGTTGAAGCCCTCGGCGTAATCAAGTCCCTCGCCCATTTCCAATACCGGCTCTCCCGTTTCGTGATCTTGTATCTGAATATTCCCCCGAAACACTCCGGCCCATCCATCCGTTCCTCCCCTGGCGTAAATCCCCGTTCCTGCTATCCCGGTGGCGCAGGCATAAATCCCGTAGGCAGAATCCCCCGCCGCTTCTCCCCGTAGGCCCGGCCCGGATCCGGTATTCACCACGTGGAAAGCGGAAACGGAGACCGCTACAGATTGCTGGTAGGGAAGCACTAATTCTCCTTCTCCTCCGGTATCATCCGTTCCGTCGGCGAATCCGGAGGGCACATTTTTCAAGCTGGTCCAGTCGACCGGATTTCCACTCTGGTTTATGATACTTTCCCCACTCAATTCGTCCCGCGGGCAGTACCGGGTATCATGGTGGTGGGCCGAGTCGGCAAAGGCGCCGGCATCTAGGTCCTGTAGCTTTTCAGCGTTGCCCGCCCTCAAGCTATAGGCCGAGGAAACCAGTGGCAGGCGGGGAGAAAGTTCGGCCTGATTCTCCACCGCGATTCCGAGGTAATAGGGTTCAGCGAATCCGATATCCAACGCCGTGACCGAACCAAGAAGGGCGTTGAATATGCCGTGGCTTACCGTTACCGTCTGGATCTCGCTCCAGAGGGGAGAACCCCCCGTGACAGCCTGGTAAAGGCGGAAGGTTATTTGATATTCACCATTCGGTACCGCCTCTCCCGCGGGATCCGTCAGGACTCCCTGGTAGTTGATCAAGCGGGGAATATCACCCTGTGCCGCCATGGCCAGAACGGTGAGAATTATTGTCATAATCAGAATGGAACGTTTCATGGGTAACCTCCTCCCAGCCGGGAATCAAGACCGCCGGTAGGGCCGATAAACACAGATCGCACAGGCGTAATAATGGACCGTTTTCAAGATGAATTCGCCCGCCGATCAGGATCTTCACGTTTTAATCTTTCACAGGTAACGCCGCCTCGGTGCAACGCCGTTCACATTATATCACATAGGCCTGCATTTTTTCCGACCCACCAGCCTCAGCGCCGCCTAAAACCATGGGGCATCAATAGAACATCTTCCATAAATCATTAATTAAATATCCCCTCTCCCCTCCGCGCTTTCAGGCGGTGGTGTGCAAATTCCCTGTTCCCTTTGCATGTGTTTCTCGATTTTTGCTTCGCCGAACGACCTCTGCGCTGAGAGTGGATTTTTCCCCAATTATGTTATCCTGATTAATTTCATTCCCCACTAGGTCACGGTTGTTATTACCCCCCAAGGGA
>JAFGPI010000144.1 GCA_016926065.1 Candidatus Krumholzibacteriota bacterium | reverse complement strand
AGAATCTCCGGGTGTCGGATTTCGTCTCCCCCGGGATCCTAGCGGTCGATCCCCGGCTCGACCTGCAATCCCTGGTGGATGATTATTTCCTCAAGTACCGGTACTCCTTCTTCCCGGTGGCCGATAACGGGAGATACCTGGGTATCGTATCCCTGGATCATTTCAAGGATTTGGACCGCGGTAGCTGGGCCACCACCCGGGTGGGAGAGGTTCTCGATCCGGAGCAGGAGCACCCCTTGGTTTATCCGGAAGATCCCGCCGGGAAAATCTATTTTTTAATAATGCAAAAAGGGATTTCCCTGGTTCCGGTTTTGAGCGCGGATGGTATACTTACCGCGGTGATATCCCGCGGCGATTTTTTAAAGATCATTAAAAAAATGAGCGCCGGTGTCTAGCCGCCGGCTAATTATCCTCTTTTTCCACCTCTAGGACTTTCTCGCTCCACAAAATCTGTATTACACCGTACTTTTCCGTTTTTCTCTCGATCTCGTCCATATATTTATGAACTCTATGATTTTCTTCCGATCTATCTTGATGCTTTCTCTTAGGTCTGTGTTTGTTAACTCTGCGTTTCAACGTCGCTGCGCTCCTTTCTGACTTCCTGCTATATGATTATCTCCGCCTTGGTCACCACTATTTGCAAGAAATATGACAAAAACGGCGGATAACTGACCGCGTCGCAAACCTTGATTGAGGTTAGGGGCAGCATGATTCGACCAGACATCTTTTTATTAATATTAATACGGGCAAATTTAAAATGTCAAGGAATGGGTGGTAAGCGCCGAATAGAGTAATGGTCCGCGGGCCCGGTAGTTATACCCCCTGATCGACAGCGGGGCTTTTTGTATGGGTAGGTTCGGGCGGAGCCCGGGAGAAGGGGCGGAGGGGTGAGAAGATTTTTCCGGAGAAGGAACCGATGAGCCGGAAGTCAAACGATTCTTCAACGCGATGCCGGGGCGAATCCGCGGCAGCCTTGTTGGTAGTTAATGCGGAAGGCGAGATCATTGAAATCGATGATGCTTTTTGCATTTTGACCGGGTTCGCCCGGGAAGAGCTGCTCGGCGAGTGCCGGTCTTTTCCTTTCTGCCCGGAGGAATTTATCCCGGAAGAATCGCTGGCTCGGTGGTGGGAGGTTGACGAGGATAAATCGGAGCGGGGCATGATTTTCCGCCATAAGAACGGTTCAATCCTCCTGGTACGGCTTTTGTCCGAGTCCTCTTCGCCGGGGGGCGAGAATAGATGGACCGTTTCCCGCTATGCCGGGAACCGGATATACTCCCCCGAGCGCGGGAGGGAGGAACCGGCCGGGCGGGAGGAGGATGGAGCTCCGGACCGGGTCGAGTATAGGCGGCTGGTAGAGAAATATTTGCGCAGCTTCCCGCCCGAAGCCATGACCTATCTGCTATCCGATATCGTCCATGATCTGAACAATATCATATATGGGATCACCAGTATGACCACCCTGGCCTTGATGGATTTCGAAAAGACCGGCGGAACCAAGTCAGACCTGGAGGGAATCCTGGAGGCCACGGAAAAGGCGGGGGACTATATTCGTAAACTGCAACAGATGGGAGACGAGGCTTTCCCCCGGTTTAAAGAAGAATCAATGGACGAGATCTTCCACAGCCTGACCTGGTTGCTGCGCCAGGCCCTCCCCCCCGGTATCACCGTTGACTGCCGCCCGCCCGATTCCATACCCCCGCTGCGGATCGACCGGGGGCAGGTGGAAAACGCTCTATTTACCGTCTGCCTCGAGGCCGTAAGCGATTCACCGGCCGGGGGAGTTCTCAGGCTGGAGGCCGGCGTGGTGGATTTGGCCGGCGCCGATATCGATTCCTTCCACGATCTTACTCCGGGGAAATACTGCCGCATTACCATCAGCGGCGGCGCCGCCAGAACCAGGGAAGAGATGGACACCTTGCTGGATCCGGTCTGCCCGGGATGGCAACCGGGCGGGGGATTGAATCTGCGCTTGTTGGTGCCCTACCGGACGGCCCGGGAACATAGGGGAACTCTGGCCCTGCGCAACGTGCCCGATCAAGGGATGGTGACGGAACTCTATCTGCCCGTGTACACTTGATCTTAAGATCGGAAAGACGCTTCTCCGTCCCGGCGCGGATCCTGCCAGATACCTTTCCCCTCATTCCCCCCGCCGCCGCGGGCGGCGGGAGGTTCCGGCCGCCGGAAAGGGCTATTTCCCGGTATTTTATCCGGGATCAGTCTTCCTCCTTGGCCGGCCGGTTTTCCTCGAATAGGGCCGGATCGATCCGGTTGTTGAAGGTTATCTTTTCCCAATTGAATTCGGAGGCCTTGACGCCGTTCTGGTAGACGGTCAGATGAAAGGGCACCTGTAATCCGCCGGTTTCGCGGTAGTCCCGCATGATGGTTTGGGATAACCCCCGGGGGCCCGATTCGATCTTTCGGGCCGGGAGATGGGTGACCTTATCGAGATCGAAGTATACCGTGTCACCCCGGTCGACACAACCGATGCGGTCCAGCCCGGAACCGGTTAGCAGGGAATCGTCGGGTACCTCCGCCACCAGGAAGAAGGTGTCGCATTGGGACAGGTAATAGGCCGGTCCGTCGGCCGTCCTCAACCGCTGCTCGAGGTTCTGGGTGGTGGAGGGGCTTTGCCTGATACCCAGGTTTACCACGGTCCAGGCTTCGCCCTGGTTGTAGGTATGGGTGAAATAGAAGGGGTGGTCATAGGCGCTGTAATCCTGGTCGAGGAGGAGTTTCCCCGGCTTCTCGACGTAATGGGTGCATTTCGCCTGCAGGGTTCCCCATCCGGGCCAGATACTGGTCAGCCGGCCCTCTTCCACGCGGGTGGTCCAGGAGGTGGCCTTTTTCATTCCTCCCAGGGCCTTGACCGATTGAGCAAGGAGCCTTTTGGCCGGATCGGTCTCCAGGATTTTTTCTTCCCGCGAACATCCCGTGTACAACGCCAGTCCGAATACCAGAACACAGGTGAGGAAGGGAAGCGCTTTGCCGGTCCGCAACAAGGTTAAGTTGATTCCAATCATCGGTTTTCTCCCCCCTAGGTCTAAACGGTAAGATCCGCGTGGGCGCTGATCAGTTTATCTTGTATATCTATATGGTAAGGGCACGATCCCTGACAGTGGCCGGCGCAGGAAACGCATTGACCGGCTTTTTTCGAAGCGGGCAGGGCCGAGTACAATTCCATGGCGTATTTCTCACGTCCGTAATTATGGAAATAGAGCCGGTAGCGCAGGATGTCGTGAATGGGAACGCGGGAAGGGCAAGCGTTTAAACAGGCGTCGCATCCGGGGCGGCAGTAGTCCCGATCCAGCAGGGCGCAGTAACCCTGAAGCACCTCCCTTTCCCGGTAGGTCAGCTTGGGATTGCCGGAAGCGGCCACGAATTCATCGACGTCCTCGAAGGTCCTCATGGAGATCGAGATGGTGTCTATATTCGGCTGGGCCAGCATCCATTTGAGCAGGCCCTGGCGGGCGGTGCGGCCCTCCTTCATGTATTTGGAATAGTCGATCTTTTTCGCCGCCGACAGCGACTTCATGGCCACCACGGCGATATCCTTCTGGCGGGCCTTGGCCAGCACCGGTTCGATCCCCTTGGTCATCATGTTCATTCCCGGCATGATCAAATCGATGCTGGTGTTGTCCATCAGCCAGTTGAATTCCTCGATCATCTTGGGGCCGTGGGAGCTGGCTCCCCAGTAGAGGGCCTTGCCCGCTTTTCTCGCTTTTTCAAAGGCGGTGACGATGTTCGGGTTCTGGATGCGGGTGATATCCCCCAGGTTGGGATCACCCACCGAGTGAATAAGGCAGCAATCCACATGATCGGTGTTGAGGCGCTCCAGGCTTTCATCCAGCGCGGTAAGTATCTGTTCCTCGGTCGTCTCGGGCGTGAACAGCTCCGGTTCCAGCTTGGTGGTTATGAATAATTTGTCCCGTTTGGCGGGAAAGAGCTTGCCGATCACCTTTTCCATATCGTAGTACTGGCGGGCCGTGTCGACGTAGTTGATCCCGCGTTCCATGGCGTATTCCAGCAGGGCCGGATCCTGCATGCCGGCGTTACCGAAGCCTATATCCGAGACCCGGTATTTGGTTCTCCCCAGCTTGCGGTATTCGGCGATTTGAGGTTTCTTCTCCGTGGTGGGCTCCGGGGTGCCGGGTTTGTCCTGGCCGCGCGCGTCCCTTACTTCCGCCATGCCCAGTCCCGCTCCCACGATGCCGGCGATCCCTGTTCCCAGAAAAGATCTACGGGATAGGTTCCGCTCCGATTGCTTCATGACGCACCTCGCTTTCGTTCTTTTAACCTAATTATTCCGTTTCAAGATCGATTCCATAGCTATCGAAGATCAGTAGGGGAGGCAGGGGACCGTCCAGGGGCTTCTTATCCTTCACGTACCAGTCGTACCATTGCAGGTGGCGGTGTAGGACGTCTATCCGGCCGGGCTGTTTCCGATTGCCGTGGCCTTCCCCGGGGTACTGTACCAGTCTCACCGCCGGGTGGTCGTTCATCTTGAGCCGGCGGTAGAACTCCAGGCTCTGCGAGGGATGCACCCGGGGATCGGCCGCGCCCCCGATGATCAACACCGCGGTCCGGCTCTGCTTGGCGTAGTAGATCGGACTGCGCTTGATGCTGAATTCCCACATGTCCCAATCCTCGTCCAATTTCTTTCCGGAATGCACGTAGAGCTCCTCGTAGGGTATGTCGGTGGTACCCCGCTTGCTGACTAGGTCGCTGATGCCGACGAACATGCACACGGCCCTCACCTTTTCCGTGTAATAGGTGGCGAACCAGGCCGAGGCGAAACCGCCATAGGAGCCGCCACCCAAACCCACCCGTTCCGGATCCGCCAGTCCGCTGGAGACGAGATAGTCTATACCGTCGGCGATATCGTCAAACTCCCCTCCGGCCGCGTCCATATACCCGGCCAGGGCGAACTTAAGCCCGTATCCGGTACTGGCCCGGTAGTTGGGGTAAAAAACGGCATAACCCTTACCGGAGAGCACCTGGGCGGGGTTAAAGTAGCTGCCGATCCAGGCGTTCCGGTGATGGGCCTCGGGCCCTCCATGTACTCCCACGATCAGCGGGTAGCGCTCTCCCTCCCTATATCCCACCGGATAGACCAGGATTCCCTCTATTCGCCAGCCGTCCCGGGCCGGATAGGTGATGACTTCCTGGCGGCCCAGCTCCCTCTCTGCGATCCAGGGATTGAAGGTGGTCAAGCGTTTCATATCCCGGGAGCCGAATTTCCAGTAGTAGATGTCCCCGGGAATCTCCGGGCTGTTTCCCACCAGGGCGAAATGCTTAAAATCCTTTGTGTAATGCGGGTGGTTGAATACCAGCCCCTCCTTTTTCCCGTCCCGGATGACCTTCCTCTTTCCCCCGGAGGCCGGGACCAGGTTGAGGGTGTTCCAGACGCCCTCCCCGGCGGTATAGAAAACCGTCCCTTCGTCCTTCCATCCCACGGCGGATACATGCCCCCGGAAATCTGGTTCGGTGAGGTTCAGCAGCTCCCCGTTTTTAATATCGATGACGAAGACCTGGCTTACCGCGTGATCCTCCCGTTTCAGCGCGGCGGCGAAGGCCAGTTTGCCGCCGTCCAGGCTGAAAGCGAAATTGCCGAGCTTGCCCGGATTTTCGGTCAAGCGAGTCAGCTCCCGGGAGGCAATATCCAGCAGGTGGACCTTCTTGAACATGTAGCTATGATCGACCAGGTTCTTCTCCGAGACGGCCGCCGCTATCTTCTTCCCGCAGGGATTGAACTCAAAGCTCCAGACCGTTACTCCCTTAGTGAGCTGCTCGGCCTCGGCAGTAGGACCGGTAGGATCGATATCCACCATATATAGGTTCCGGTGGCGGAGATTCTCCTCGAAGTAGATAAAGCGGTAACCCTTGTCTTCGTATTTTTTTTGTTTTTCGCAGGTGGGATCGGTGGCGATATAGGCGATTTTCCCCCCCTCCGGATGCCACCGGAAAAAGGAGACATCGGTCTTCGCTTTGGTGAGTTGTATTGATTCGCCGCCGTCCACCGGTATCATCCACACCTGGGTCTTGGCCTTTTCCCCCCTCCGGGTAAGAAAGGCCAGCATTTTGCCGCAGGGGCTGAACCGGGGAGAGCTGATATTCACCTTTCCGGTGATGAAGGGCCTGATCTCTCCCGATCTTGTCTCCACCAGGTAAAGTTCGGAATAGGCTCCGCCCGCTTCCTCCTCGGCGGCGCGGGGAACGTTAAGGGTATAGGCGATCCACTTTCCCTCCGGGCTGATGACCGCGGTGTAGCTTCTTTTAAGGTTGAGGGCGTCTTCGGGTGAAACCGGTTCTCCGGCCCGGACACCGGCCGTGAAAACGAAGGAGAACAAGGTCAGAATTAGTAGGGAGCGGGAAATATAAAATTTTGGGAACGATTTCATCTGGAGCGACTCCTTTCTCCGCCGGCGGAAGAGGGGGCAAGCGAATTCCCCTGCAGTATAAACCACAGGAGTCCTATAGGGTCAAGGATAAAGCACTTCCGGTCGGACGGAGGATGGGGCGGGCCGGTAAAGTCTTCCCTTGCAGAGGGGAGGGCAGATGGTATAATTACCCGGTCCGGAACCGGCACCAGAGGAAACTGTACGAAAGGAAAGAAGATGGCAGATATTCCCACCAAGCTTGCCCCGGAAGCATACCGAGAACTTAAGGAAGGGGAGAAGTATCATCCCATAGTGCCGCCCGCCCAAACACCCCTGGAGGTGACCCTGAGATCGGTGGTGGTCGGATTGATAATGGCCATGATATTTTCCATGGCCTCCGCCTACCTGGCGCTCAAGACGGGACAGGGCATGGAGGCGGCCATTCCCATCGCCATCCTGGCCATCGGTCTGGCCAACCTCTTCGCCCGGCGCAGCACCATCCTGGAAAACGTCATCATCCAATCGATCGGCGCCGCTTCCAGCGCGGTGGTGGCCGGGGCCGTCTTCACCATCCCGGCGCTGTACATGCTGGAGGTGGAGGTTACCTTCTGGCATATATTCTTGACCGCCTTTCTGGGGGGGTGCCTGGGCGTTCTCTTCCTCATTCCGCTGCGCGACTACCTGATGGTCAAGGAACACGGCAAGCTTCCTTTTCCGGAGGCCATGGCCACCACCGAGATCCTGGTGGCGGGGGAAAGCGCCGGAAAGCAGGCGATTACCCTGGTGTGGAGCACCTGCGTGGGCTTCATATTCGATCTTTGCGTACTCAATTTCGGACTGTGGCGGGAGGTGATCACCTTCCGCTCGGTCTGGATCGGCCGCTGGCTGGAGAGGCGTTTCGCCATGGCGGTGCGGGTGGACGGACTATCGGCCATCGTGGGGCTGGGTTACATCGTGGGAATCAAATACGCCTCCATCATCGCCGCCGGGAGCTTTCTCTCCTTCCTGGTCTTTATTCCCCTGGTGCACTACCTCGGTTCGCATCTGACCGGGGTGATCCCGCCGGCCACGGTGCCCATCGCGGACATGGCTATTGATGATATCTTCACTAATTACGTGAGGTTGATCGGTATCGGCGGCATCGCCGGCGCCGGGATAATGGGCATTATCAAGAGTATCCCCTCCATCGGAAGATCTTTCCTCCTCGGCATCCGGGGCATAGCCGACTCCCGGGCCGAAGTCCACGAGGATCTGCGCACCGAGAGAAATATCAGCATGAGAAACGTCTTCCTGGGGGTGGCGGCGGTGGCCCTCTGCCTCTTCCTCTTTTTCCGGGGCGGCTTGACGGACACCCTGGTAGGAGCCGTCAGCGTAATCTTGGCGCTGGGGATATCTTTTCTCTTCACCATGGTCTCCGCCCGGGCCATCGGATTGATCGGCACCAACCCCGTCTCCGGCATGACCCTGGCCACCTTGATCATTACCAGCGTCATCCTCACCAAGATGGGGCTTTCCGGGAAGCCGGGGATGTTCGTCGCCCTCATCGTGGGAGGGGTGGTATGTACCGCCCTGGCCGT
>JAFGPI010000143.1 GCA_016926065.1 Candidatus Krumholzibacteriota bacterium | reverse complement strand
TAATCGCCACCCTGATAGCCGGCCGGGGGCGGGGATAGGGAGTGGGGAGAGGTCTCTGGGGGGCTCCGTGCGGCGGGAAAAAGGAGCCCGGTGATCCTGCGGAGAGCGGTATCGTCAAGTATGGTAATCACTTCATAACAGGACTGTTACTCGGTAGCACCAAGTATGGGGTGCAAATTTAAGTAAGGATTTTTGCCCCCCCGGTCTTTCTGATCAACCCCGGTCTTGACAGGTGGGAGAAAATAGAGTAGAATATCTATAGGATGAAAGGAAAAGTAGGGCATAATAATTGTTGTACCACGCTGAAATAGCGATGGTGAAGGTCTGGGCCCTGGCTATCTTTTCGTTCTTGTCACATTTGAGGCGCCACGGATTCTTAAATTCGCTTTGTGAATCCGTGGCGGTTTTTTTACGGCCCTGACAACGATTTATATTTCCCGGAAGGAGAAGGAATCATGCTCTTGGCCAGGGTGGTTAGAAGGTTCAAGGATGATTATTCGGTGGCTTTCCGCCGGGATCCGGCGGCGCGTGGCTGGTGGAGCGTGATATTTTGCTATCCGGGACTGCACGCTCTGTTTAATCACCGCGTCGCCCACTATCTATGGAGGCAGGGCCTGAGATTCTGGGCCAGGTGGATCTCACATCTCTCCCGTTTCGTGACCGGAGTGGAAATCCATCCCGGGGCTTCCATCGGAGGGCGGGTGTTCATCGATCACGGCGCCGGCGTGGTGATCGGTGAAACCGCCGAGATCGGCGATGATACGGTGATCTATCAGGGGGTGACCTTGGGGGGGGTCAGTCTGAGCAAGGGAAAACGCCATCCCACCATCGGAAAGGGCGTGGTCATCGGCGCGGGCGCCAAGGTGCTGGGTCCGGTGATGGTGGGGGACGGGGCCAGGATCGGAGCCGGATCGGTAGTAGTTAAAGATGTACCGGATCATGGTGTCGCGGTCGGTGTTCCGGCCATGGTGATTTCCCGGCGGCACCATGACGGTGACCGGATATCCCTGCGCCACGACAAGATCACCGATCCCCTGTTGGGGGTCATCAGGCGCCTGGAGGAGAGGGTCTACCGGCTGGAAAAGGAGTTGGCCAGGCGGGAAACCGGCCCTAATCCGGAACAGGCGGCCGGATAATAGATTTCAACGCATCCCGGCGGGCCGGCGCAGTGGATTGGCAAACGGTGTTTCCGGCCGGGGCTCTCAGGATATGAGATTCTCCAGTATCTCGAATTCCCGGGAAATCCTCTCCTCCCAGGACATGAACCTTTCGCGGGCGAATCGACCGGCCTGCCGGCCCAGGCGCTTGATTAGTTCCGGGTCCCGCAGCAGCTCCTCGATCCTACCGGCCAACCGCCGGGTATCGCCGTCCGGGGCCAGCAGCCCGGTTTCTCCCTCCCGCACTACCGCCGCCGTGCCGCAGGTATCGAAGGCCACCACCGGAAGTCCGCACAGCATCGCCTCACAGGGGGGCATGGACATGTTGGTCAACTCGTTCGTGCCCACGAAGACGTCGCAGGCCTTTAAAAACCGGGGTATCTCTTGGTGGGGGATGGCGCCGGTGAAATGAACTTTTCCCCTCAAGCCCAGCGGTTCCACCATCTTTTCCAGCTTTTCCCGGTCCGGTCCGTCCCCGCCGATCACCACCGCCGCTTCCCGCAGCAGCGCCGGATCGAGGGCGGCGGCGGTCTCCAGGAAAAGGCCGATTCTTTTTGATCTGGATAGCCGGGAGAAGGTGACCAGCAGAACCTTGTCCGGGGGAAGGGAGAATTCCTCCCGCGCCTTTTCGCGATCCACGGAGATATCGGCCCATTCCTTGTTCATGCCGTTGGGCAACAGGGATATTTTAGGGGAAGGGATACCGGCCCTCTCCAGGGCCCGCCGGCCGCGGGTGCCGTCGTTGAGCACGATGTAGCGGTCCACCGGGAAACGCAGGGCCAGAATCTGCTCGTAGTTGTACCACCAGTACCGGAAGCGGGGCAGATCGATGAAATCGAGATACATCACGCCGAAAAGTTTAACCGCCGTGGGCAGATCGAACTTGCCGCCGAGCTTGCTCAAAGGGTAGAAGGAGTAATAGGTATAACCCAGGACCACGTCGGGCCGGACACTTTCGATCAGCTCTTTCAACCGTCCCCCTACCGCGGAGGGGAAGAGCGCGGGAATGAGAAATCTCTTCAGAAACGAAGGGTAGCGCGCATAGCGGCGGAATATATTGGGATAGGTATGGAAGGTCAATCCGGGGGCCGATAGGGGGGGAGTATTGCCCGGCGGTTCCGGAATGAGATAATGGATCTCGACATTTTTCGCGGTAAATTGCTCAATGAAGTGCAGTTCATCCGGCACTCCTGAGCCCTCGCCCAGCGACCACAGGTCCTCCCAGATCGACAGGACCAATATGTTCTTAAGCTTGTGGCGCATCCTGGTTCACCCGCCGCGGCCTTCCCGGATGGATTTATGCGGCGTTTTTTCCCCTTATCGCTTACCGCCGTTCGAAAAGCAGGTTCATGGATTCGAGCATCTTCTCCGGTCCCACGAATCCGGCGATCCGGGCTCCGGGCACTTCCCGTCCCTTTCCGTCGATGAATATGATGGTAGGGGCGCCCTTGATATCGAATTTGCGCTTTATCTCGTTTTCCTTCTCGTCGGTGGTGGAAAGATCGACCCGCAGGTTGACGATCCGCCGGGAGACCTCGATTACCGCCGGATCGGAGAAGGTCCGGCTTTCCAACTCATGGCAGGGAATGCACCAATCGGCGGTAAAATCTATCATTACCGGTTTTCCGGAAGCGGAGGCCGTGGATAGCTCTTCCTCGGTGAAGGGCGTCCAGCTAATGGACGGTCTTGAAGGAGCGGAGATTATCGGTCCCCCCGGTCGGACCAGCAGAAAGAGGGCGGCGGCGATCCATGCCAGGCCGGCTAATTTTTTGATCAGATTGAAGGTTTTCCCCTGGCCCGGCGTCCTTTCCCACCAGCCCAGGTATAAACCGGCCGCCAGAGCGATCAAAGCGTTGGCGGTTCCGGCCAGCCGTGCGCCCAGGAAGTGCCGGGCGAAAAATACAGCCAGCAGAAGAAGGATAAAGCCGAAGATCTTGCGCACCCATATCATCCAGTGGCCGGAGCTGGGCAGGCGGGAGATGCTTCCCGAGGCCATTCCCAGTACGATAAAGGGGATTCCCATTCCCCAGGCCAGGGTGAAGAACATCAGGAATCCGAGGACCGGATTGCCCGTTTCTCCCACATAGGTGAGCAGGGCCAGGACGAAGGGTCCGATGCAGGGGGCGGCCACTATACCCACCGTTAGCCCCATGAAAAGCGCGCCCAGGTAACCCTGTTTGGCGGTTCCGGTTTTACGGGTAAGAAACAGGGGCAGCCGGATCTCCCACAGCCCGAACATGGAGGTGGCCAGACCGATAATCACCAGGGCGATAAAAAGGATCACCCAGGGATTCTGAAGGGCCGATCCAAAGATGCTTCCGGTGGTGGCGGCGATGACTCCCAGGGTGGAATAGGTGATGGACATGCCCAGGACGTATAGCAGGGAAAGGAGAAATACGCGCGAGGTTTTTCCCCCGGCCTGCCCCCCGAAATAACTTATGGTAATGGGGATCAGGGGATAGATACAGGGGGTGAGGTTAAGGGCCAGGCCCATGACGAAAATGAACAGGAAGGAAATAAAAAGCCCTCGTTCTGCAATCATTCCCCCCAACGAGCTTCCCTTATCGCCGGAAACCGCCCGGTGGGGTTCGCCCGCCGCGTCAACGAAGGGTGGGGAGCGGAATATTTCGGGGTGCAGGAGCTCGGTGGTTTGATCGATGGTCCCCACGGTGAGGGAAGTTTCCCCGGTGGCGGAAACCGGTTCCAGGCAGGTGAGGTCGTCACACCCCTGGTAGCGGAGGGTCGTCCGCACCGCGTAGGATCCGGGTTTCAGCGTACCGGAGACCTTGATCAGGGCGCCGAAATAGACCGTGCCATGATACAGCGACAGCTGTTTGTCGCTGAGGCTGAGTTTTTGCATATCCGGGGGAGGGTAGAGGATTTCCAGGACTTCGATCCCCGGGGGGGTGTTCACAACCAATTCGGTGGGGATAAGATACTTATCCAGCGGGGTATGGGAGTTTATGTGCCAGGATTCTTTTATTTCGGCCCGCAGGGCCAAGTATCCGGTGGAGCCGGGATGAAAGAGGGAAAGGGAAAGGTACGCTTCGGTATCGACCAGGTGATCTCCCGGGGAAAATAGGGTCTGCGCCCGGGCGGCCGGGCAAGCTAATATCATCAGGGCGGGGATCAGGATTATTCCGGGGAGCAGTCTCGATTTTCTGAAGATTGATTCGATCATGGAGCAGAGAGCCTTTCTGTTTATTCATGGTATTTAAAAATATATACTCCGCCCGCGCCGCTGGCCAGGTAAACAAAACGCGAGTCCGCGAAGACGCCCCGGCCGTCGTCGACCGTGTTGTAGCGGGCGGCGATATATGGATCCCGGGGCCGGGATACGTCCACCGCGGTAATTCCCCTGATGTGCGAAGCCACGAAGAGGGTTGATCCGAAAGCGTGGATCTCCCTGCCCACCGTGTTTTCCATATCCAGGTGGGCCAGTTCTCGGGGATTGGTCCGATCCGCCATGTCGTCCAGGGTGATCCCCTTTCCCCCTTCGGTCAGATAGAGGATATCGCCCCTGATAAATAGATCGCAGTTCCACCCCCGGGTCGGGCGGTGCGCGGACGGGACGGGCCTCTCCCCTTCGATCGAATAAACACGGTATCCCTCCCCCCCGTCGGCAAAATAGGCGTACCGGTCGTCGACCTGTACCCCCCTTACTTCCGACAGGTCCTGCCTCCACAGGGACCGGGGGGAGCGGGGATCGCTGATATCCACGATCTCTGCCCCGCCCATTCCGCCGGCCACGTAGGCCCGGCCGGCCTTAACCACGATGGCGGAATAATAATAGGGAGAAGACAGGCTTCCGATCAGCCGGGGATGGCGGGGATCTCCGACATCCACCGTTTTTAGTCCCTTCTGTCCGTCGGCCAGGTAGACGATACCGTCCGCCACCGCCACGTCCCGGGCTTCGGCCGTGGGGAGGTGTCCGATCCAACTAACCGTTCCCCCGTCGTTCACCCGGCCGATACGCAAGCCGTCGAAACAGTTTGCCAGATAGAGGTATTCCCCCTCCGCCACCAGGTCTATGGCCGTTCCCCGGGTGGAGATATTGGCCAGGAAACGGGCTTCGTTTCCCTCCCGATCATATACCCAGGGACCCGATCTGGGATCCAGGGTGACGAACTTCCGGCCGGAAAACGTCACCCGCGATCCGGCGTATTTATCCGAACTGGTTTTTCTGGTTATTCGCTGAATCCAATCGCCGGAGATGGCGGGCATCTCTTCCCGGTCCCGGTAAGCGGCGGTGACGGCCTCCTGCACGGAGACGGCCATTCCGTCGACCCGGAAGGGGATAATCTTACCCTGGGAGGAGAGAACCAGGCCGCTCCCGGCGGAAAGGTCGAAGTCGACGGCCTTCCGTAGGGGAAAGTCCGGCAGCGGGGTGGGGTGGGAGGGATCGCTCAGGTCCCATCTCAAGATCTCGCCCTCCGTGGTCACGGCGTAAAGTATGCCGCCGCTGAGCAAACCCTTTTTCAATCGCGACGCAGTTTTCAGGCGGTGAAGGCTTGTAAAACCGCCCTTCTCCTCCCCGCGCAGCAGTTGAATCTCCTGGGTGGAAACGGCCGCCAGGATACCGTTCTCCCCGCTCAGGGACATGGTGGGCGCGGAAATCGATTTGGTTCCAAGCAGGGCGGGAAGGGCGGGATCTTCCAGGGAGAAGATGTAGAGCTTGCTTTGCTTATTTGAGATAATCAGCCGGGAGGCGCACAGGCAGCAGTTGAGGGCCCGGTGAATGCGGTGGCCGCCCAGCACCGACGGGTTTTCGGGAGAGGATAGATCGACCACGATCAGTCCTGTTTCCCAGGAGGCGATATAGGCAATTTGCTCGCGGACGATAAGATCGTAAGGCTGCCCCTCCAGGGGCAGAAAACGGCAGGAGCGAAGGCTGTCGGCCGGGGAGGCCACCGCTATTCCGCCGCCGGATGCTAGAATCAGGTTGGGGCCGAAGAAAACCGCCTTGCGGGAAGGCCCCTGCAGCAGGCTTCGGGAAAGCAGCGTAAATTTATTTCCCCCGGATGTTTCCTTTCCGGAAACAGGTTCTCCCCCTGTTCCGGCGGAGGCTTCCAGCTTGACCGGGCCGAATACCAAGATTAGTAACAAGGCGATTATACGCGGAAACGACACGGGTATCTCTCTCCTTAATCATTACCGGTGGGGATAAGAGAGCCCGGAAATCGCCCCCTGTCCCCGGTACGGCGGTCACCGTGTGTGCCACATACTTCCCTGCCCCAGGTCCTTCAATCTCCCGGATTTAGCGCCCGCCGGCTATCCCCGCCCTACCCTAATAAGGACTAGATTAATTAAAAGTTCCATCAATAGCAAGGTATCTTGAGATATTCCCCCCGTTTTGTTACAGTGTTTCCGGTCGGGAGGTACACGTGAATAAAGAGTTTAGAAAAATCCACCTGGTCCGGCACGGCGAATCGACCTGGAACCGGGAACGCCGTGTGCAGAGCAACCGTGCCCCCATCACCCTCAGCCCGGTGGGGGAAGAACAGGCCCGTCTGCTGGGGGAAAGACTGGAGACGCTCCCCTTTGACCAGGTGTTCTGCAGCGACGTGGACCGGGCCGTGCAGACCGCGCGTATCGCCCTGGGCGATAGCTATCCCATAATTTTCAGCCCGGAGCTACGGGAGATCTCTTTTGGAGAATGGGAAGGTATGACGGTAAGTGAAATCCGCGAGAGCTCCCCCGGCGATCTGGAGAAATGGTTCCGGCATCCCTCCAGCGTGGTGATCAGGGGCGCGGAAGAATATTCCGCCTTCCACCATCGAATCGTAAGGGCCATGGAGGAGATTATCGATTCCACCACGGGGGACCTGCTGGTGATTTCGCACGGCGGCGTGATCTGCACCTGGCTCACGCACATACTGCGCATGGACCCGGATGATCTCTGGTCTTTTTCCCTTCCCAACACCTCGTTGACTACGATCATGCTAGATTTTCGTCCCCGCATTAGGCTGCTGGGGGATTCCTCCCACCTGAGGGGGAAAGCGCTGGGATTCGACGGCATGCCTTCGGCCATCCAAAGATAGCCGGATTCCGGGGCGGGGGCTCAGGAGCGGGGGGGAGAAAACGGCACCTTACAGCCGGAGTCCTCCCACACGGAATGGTGCTCCATGCTAAGTTCCACCGGAAAACCGGGAAAGCGGGAGTGGATCGAAGAGAGAATTTTTTTATACAACCTGATCCTTTCCGGACGGTAGAGGCGGATCTTCCCTTCGTTATCCCGGATGTACTCGCCGCGCAGCAGCGGGCTGCGGGGACGGCTCCCGGCCACCTGCTCCCACAAACCGGGCGGAAATCTCAGTATCCCCAGCTCAAAACGATAAGGGGGGCGGCCTCCGGTGGCCTCAATGACGCGCTCTACCAGGATATCGTATTGATTCGCGCCGGCGTAATAAGGGACGATGGGATCGAAACGTATTCCCATTCGGACTCGGGCGTGGGAGAGTTTTTTTATCGTCTCCATCCTTTGGTCCAGAGAGGCGGTCAGCCTTTCCTCCGCCAAGACGGCGCTCTCCGGAGCCAGGGTGAGCGTCACCAGCAGGTCCGCCGTATCGATATCCAGCAAATGGTCGATCCGGGAGCTCTTGGTCCGGACCTCCAGCAACGATCCGGTATCCTTGAACAGGGGCAGCAGCTCGGCCGTTGTGCCGGTGATATGATCCAGGGCCAGGCTGTCTCCCATCTCCCCGGTGGTGTACCTCGCCGCCCTTTCCCGCGACAGGGAATGAGCGATACCCTCTTTCATCTTATCCATATCGGTGAATATCACCAGGCGGCGGTGCTGCAGATACGATTGCAGATAGCAGTAAGTGCAGGCGAAGGGACAGTTGAGCATGGTGAGCAGGTATCTTTCGCTGGCCGGAGGAGCTCCGGGCGTAACCGGGAAATCCTTTACGAATTCTCCCCGGCGGCGCATCAGTATAAGCGAATTTTTCCGGGCCGGTTCCTGCAATATCAATTCCCGGGCCGAGGGCACCATCTCCACCGGCACTCGGGGCAGAGAGCGCCTCACCCGGAGGCTTACCGGATCATCGCAGGCCTTTTCATCGACGATGATTTTCTTTATATCAAGGTTCATTTCCCGGGCCGTGGATGACATTTTCCAAATATAACCTTTGGATCCGCTGTTTGTATCCTTTTTTATACCCCGCCGGAGAGGTCCGGCGGTCTACCCTCGCAGATCGAGCAAAACCTTGAAGCTGTCCTTCCTCCTGGCCCGGCGCACCGCCGTCCTCCAGCGGTGAAAAGGATAAACCG
Organism: Candidatus Krumholzibacteriota bacterium; assembly: GCA_016926065.1. GTDB lineage: Bacteria > Krumholzibacteriota > Krumholzibacteriia > Krumholzibacteriales > Krumholzibacteriaceae > JAFGPI01. The sequence goes on along the minus strand of JAFGPI010000143.1, from coordinate 7,758 downwards.
CGGTAAGGAAGGGAAGCACCTGGACACGTTTCGCGGCCAGGGCCCGGAGGGCTTCGGCGAAAGGTCCGCAGCGGGATCCGTGTATGGTTTGCTCATCCACCACTACCGCGGAAAGATTAGATCCGGAGGCGGAGAAAAAAGTCGATTTCAGCACAATAGTGCCCTGGGGCCGGGCCAGTTGAGAGGCCAGGGAAAGGCCGGCGGGAACGCCGGTGCATTCGGCGACGATATCGTAGCTTCTCAGATACTTATCCTTTTCGGATATATTTACCACCGGCAGCCCGATATTCCTCAGTCTTTCCATTTTCCCCTCCCCGCGGCCGAAGAGCAGGAATTCCCCCGCCCGGGGATACAGCACCTGGGCGACCAGGGCGGCCAGGCGGCCGTCCCCCAGCACGGCCACCCGGCTGTCCCGGGGTATCCTCAACCTTTCCGGTATCTCGTAAGCGGCCGCCAGCAGCTCGGTGAAAACGGCCTCTTCGTCGCTCAGAGAGGGGGGCAGCGGATGCAGGTTTTTCACCGGTAACGCCAGGTATTCCGCGAAGGCTCCGTGCCGTCCCCGGATTCCCAGCACCTGCCGCTGGGGGCAGTGTTTTTCCAGGCCCCGGCGGCAAATAGAGCATCTATGGCAAGGGATATTTATTTCTCCCGTTACCCGCATGCCTTCCAGTTCCCTCCGGGGAGCGGAAACGACGGTGCCCACGAACTCATGGCCCGGTACTCCCCTAAATCCCATATATCCGCGGAGTATTTCCAGATCGGTCGAACAGATACCCGCCACCCGCACCTTGATCAGGGCCTCGCCCCGGCCGGGACGAGGACGGGGCATCCTTTTTTCCTCTATGTTCTTTCCATCGAAGTACAGGGCCCGCATCTCTCTCTCCCCGGTAACCGGTCCGGTGGCTCGCGCGGACGGGGCGCCCCCCGGCTAATTGCTCACCCGCCCGGTATCCTGCCGGTGGATCTCCTCCCCACCGGGCGCTCCCGCGCGAACGTTCGCTTCAGCCGGGACCCGGCCGGTGAAACTCCGCCGATCGGGTATTCCCCGGCGAAAGGGTAGCCTCCCCCGGGTATCCATCCGCCGGAGCGTTCTTACTTGCATCCTAACCCGATATTAGCTTAACCTGGGCGAAGGTTTAAGCTAAAATTTCTCGGAAGGTCGGACATTCACGGGAGAAACGAATGGATATGAGAAAAAGATATATTATCGACGATTTTAACATTCAGGAGTCATGGAGGCTTTTCCGGATACTGGCCGAATTCGTGGAAGGATTCGACAGCATGGCCGAGATACCTCCCGCGGTCACTTTTTTCGGATCGGCCCGCTTGAAGGAGAACGATCCCTATTACAAATCGGCCCGCAAGTTGTCCAAAGCGTTGGCCGCCGCGGGGTGCGCCATAATAACCGGAGGAGGTCCGGGAGCCATGGAGGCGGCCAACCGGGGAGCCCAGGAAGGGAAGGGACTATCGATCGGTTTGAATATCGACCTGCCCCACGAGCAGGAGCCGAATCCATATATAGATAAGATGATAACCTTCCGGTACTTTTTCGTGCGCAAGGTCATATTCGTTAAATACTCCATCGCTTTTGTCATCATGCCCGGCGGATTCGGCACCATGGACGAGTTATTCGAAGCCCTCACCCTGATCCAGACGCACAAGATCGCCCCTTTCCCGGTTTTCCTGGTAGGGACCGAGTACTGGAAGGGATTGGTTGGATGGGTGAAAGATAATATGCTGGCAGACAGGATGATTTCCCCGCGCGACCTGGATATTCTGCATATAGTCGATTCCCATGAAGAGGTGATCGAGGCCATCAAACAGCTGAGGATGGAGATGGGACTGATCGACTGAGAGCCGATGGATTCCTGATACAAAGGTCCCCCGGCCCCTATCCTCAATTATCTTGCGGTCTCCTGAAATTGCCGGGATCAGGGAGGTATCCCCGGCCGCGGCCGAGGCGGGATTAGGAGATCAGGTATGCCGCGGTCAACAATAGTGCGGTGACCAGGTGGCATATTATGGTGGAGGCACTGGCCGGGGCGAGCTGCTCGGGGCGGTCGTATCTCGTCCTCAGGGTGGCTATGGCTTTCGCGGCCAGGGGCAGGGACAGGAGCCCGATCAGGGTCAGGGGAGGCATGAGTCTGCCGATGGTTCCGGCCAGGATCGGCAGGTAGCCGGAGATTATAACCGCCTGGAATAGGAAGATGGATCTCTTCCTGCCCCATCTCACCACCAGGGTCTTTTTTCCCACCAGGGCGTCAGCCTTACTGTCGGGGAATTCGTTTATTATGATAATGGCGGCGGTCATCAGGGCCAGGGGCAGGGTGGCCACAAAAACCTGGAGGGAGAATGACGCGGTCTGTACGAAATAGGTTCCTATACCGATCAGCCAGTAACTCAATCCGACCGCCAATTCACCCAGGCCGCGGTGGGCGAAGCGCAGTGGAGGGGCGGTGTAGAAGTAACCGAGAAGAAGCCCGATCAGCCCCAGGATTATCACCACCGGGCCCCGTTCTCGGTAGAGGAAGAAGCAGACCGCCAGGGCGGCGCAGAAAAAGGCCAGGGACATGGTCAGCACGATGGCCGGGGAGATCAGTTTATTTTGTATCAACCGGCTTCCCCCGGTGAAGGGGCGGATATATTCCCGGTTGGAGGCGTCGTTTCCGGAGAGGTGATCGAAGTAATCGTTGGCGGTATTGGCGCCCAGATGCAGGCAGATCACTCCCGCCAGGGTGAGGAAGAAGAGGGAGGGATTCCAGGTTCCGGTTTCCTGCCTCACCAGGGCCCCGGCGAGGATAACCGGGAGGACACTGGCGGTCAGAAATTCCGCTCTCAATTCCCGCAGCAAGATTTTAGGCTGGGCCATGATCTTTATCTTCTTCCCGGTAGCCAGACCGGAAGATTCTGAAAAAATGAATGCCGTGCTCTCTACCCCCACCGGCCCGGAAGGGGCCGGTGGGAAGCTTCCCCGCCCGGAAAAACCGCCATCGGCCTAACTATAGACCCCGGCGGAGCCTATTTAATATAGCCGCCGGGGGATGAATAAAAAAGGGGGAAGTAGGTCGGCAGGGATTTCGGGGTGGACAAAAAAAACGGGAAGCACCGTGCTTCCCGTTTTTCCTAATTTCCCGAATAATCAGGAACCCCATACACTCTTCCCCCAAACACTCTTTCCGGCAATCATCATCATGATTATCAGGGCTATGTTCGAGAAGAATAACATGTCTAACTCCTTTCGCTTCGTTTCCCTCAGTGCCTTATCGTTGTTTTTTGCTGCTCACGACTACTTGAGATAGCAGGTGATGTGCCAAAGTTTCCGTTCCTTTCCGGTTATTCCCTTTTATTTGTAATGTCTTGCCATATAATAAGATAAAGCGTGAGAATTTTGGATTAACGGTTCCTGGAGGCTATCTGGAATTCCATATCATCGTAAAAATCCAATTACATAAGAGGTTGGATAGCTTAAGTGCTTTTATTTCAAAACATTAAAATGTAAACTAATTTTTACAAGAAGGTAAACATTTGTTTACGTTTTTATGGTTTCGGATTGCTTTGCAAGACCCATACAAGGTTTGATCAAGATTCTATTCCCCATAGCCAACTAGCCTTCGGAAAATAAAATAGGGTTGAATGACCGGGATTGGAAGGAGGCGGGGACTATTTTTTATAGCGGCTGATGAAATCTTCCACCTCCGGAATTCCACCCTGCAGGATCAGATAGCCGTTGTGGGGTTCCCGCTCGGTGATTTCGCCGGCCAGGGGAGTAAGCATGATTTTTTTTACTTCCTCGCGGTCCTGGCTTTGACCCAAGGCCCAGCCCAGTTTGACGTAGGCCGTTTCGGGAAGCATGTTGGCGGCGGGGATGACTCCCAGGTCCATGATATCCCGGCCGGTGTCGTAAACATACATCTGCACGAATCCCCATAAGGTCTGGACGGTCATGTAGACGTGAATGCCCCGGTCACAGGCCCGTTTCAGGGAGGGATAAAGCGGTTTGTTAACGTGTCCCAGACCGGTTCCGGCGATGATGATGCCTTTGTAATCGTGATCTATGAGGGATTCGATAATATCCGGCTTCATATTCGGATAGTAGTAAACGATCGATACCCTTTCGTCGAAGGCGGTGTTTATCTTCACCTTTCGATCGCCGCGGCGTCTTTTGTAATCTTCCCGCAGGGGGATGAAGCGGTCCTTTTCCACTATCGCCAGGGGGATGTCTCCTATGGTCCGGAAGGTCGAGCGGTAGGAAGAATGCATCTTTCTTACCCGGGTGCCCCGGTGGAGCAAGCCGTACTGGTCGCTGGTGGGTCCGAACATACAGACCATGACCTCGGCGAAATCGCTTTCCGCCGCCGTGCGGGTGGCGTTTATCAGGTTGATGGCGGCGTCGCTCGAGGGCCTGTCGCTGGATCGTTGCGAACCGACCATCACTATGGGAACGGGAGAATCCTGAACCATGAAGGAAAGGATGGCGGAAGTATGGTGCATCGTATCGGTGCCGTGACCGATCACTATGCCGCTGGCCCCTTTCTCGATTTCCCTGCCGATGGCCTCCGCCGTGCCCCTCCACTGCTCCGGCCCCATGTTTTCGCTGAACACGCCGTAAAGTTTCTCCGTCTCCAGGTTGCATATGTCGGCCAGCTCCGGCACCGATCCGTAAAGCTCGCCGGGGGAGAATGCCGGGATCACCGCTCCGGTCCGGTAATCCAGCCGGGAGGCGATGGTTCCCCCCGTGCCCAGGAGCTTGACCATCGGTTTTTTCGGATCGAAGGGAAATTCCTTTTCAGGTATCTTATAATGCGCCTCCTTGCGCCCCAGGTTCTTGATCGATTGGATGGTTTCCACCGCCAGGCCTACGTTATAGCCGTTATGCAGCTTGAGGACGATATGGTTTCCGTCGGCGGTTTCCGAGCGGGGTAGGATTATGCCCTTGAAGTCCCCCCGGGTCGATTCGATGTCGACGTCGAACCATACTCCGGTACCGAACCTCTTCAGGCAGGAAAGGGCTTCCCCCCGGTATCCTTTGTACAGATCTGATGTCAGAGCCGATCACCTCTCCTGGATTGTGATTTGGGGACCGGGGACATTCATCGACCGGACATCGCGGTTGCCCGGCCGAACCGGTACCGATTTTATTGAATTTACCTGGTCTAATATATACCAAAGAGACATCCACCGGAAGAAAAAATGGGTCAAGTTACTTTCTTTTTTGACGATGAGAAATAGGAAGGAATAAAGGACGCGGGAGTCACTCTGGTCGCTGTCCCAAGAGCAGCTAACACGGAGGTCATTCTGAATTTCAACAAAATAAGTCGTAGGATTCACAACGCCCTACTCCGGATTTTTCTCTGTCTGGGGGCAAGCATGTTCTTGATCTGTCCGCTCTGGGCCGAGGGGTGGGACCGGCTTAATGTGTCCTTATCGGGTAGACCGGTAACCCAGGATCCCGGGCAGGTCGCGGATGCCTATTCGTCCACCATAATGTTGAATAATCTATTCGAAACCCTGGTTCGTTACGACAATGACCGGGGGCTGACCATCGAGCCCTGCCTGGCCGAAAGCTGGAATGTCCAGCAGGCCGGCCGCGAATGGATATTCAATATAAGAAAAGGAGTCCGGTTTCATGACGGTTCCGAACTGACGGCCGATGACATTGTCAGGGCATTTAGTAATTCCAACGAGTTCATGGGTAAGGTGTATAAAACCGGTCCCTGGGAAGTGAAATGTGAATTCGCGGACAAAAGGGCCGGCTTCGTAAAAACCGTGTCCCAATGCAGTTTTGCCATTTCCAAGCTTCTTCCCGACGGCAGCAGGGTGGGAACGGGACCGTTCCGCCTGGAGCAATGGAATCCGGATGATAAGATTATCTTAAGGGCCTTCGACCAATACTGGGGAGCTCCGGCCCAGGTCGAAGAGGTCTATTTTCATTGTTCGGTCGGTATCGATGACGCGGTGGCCCTGCTGGAAAACGGCCAGATCGATATCGTCGATATTATTCCGCCCCCCCTGGTGAGGGATCTGCACGACAAGGAGAATATAGTTCTTTCCACCCTGGAAGGGGTGAACATCAGCTTTGTGCAGATCAATGTCTACCAGCCGCCCTTGGACGATCCCGAGCTGCGTTTGGCCCTTAACATGTTGCTCAATGTTGACAATATCATCGAGGTGGTTTTTTCCGGCCAGGCTTCCCCCTGCCGGGGATTGCTTCCTCCCATAGTGGGCGGAGTGAAAGAGGGGCCTCCCCGGATTAGATACGATCCGGTGGAAGCCAGGAAAATCATCAACCGGTATCCGGAGTTGAAGGACAAGACCCTCCGCCTGGTCGGATTGCCTTCTCCCCGGCCCTACTGTCCCGAACCCAATTCGATGGCGAGGCTTATCGCCGGTTATCTTAAGGGAGCCGGATTGAAGATAGAATATATCCGCACCAGCTCGATGACCGACTACCTGGACCGCATGAAAAATGGAGAGTACGATTTGATCATTTCCGGATGGGTCCTGGATTCCAGAAATCCGGATGACTTCTATAGCATTCTTTTCGGCATCGGGGGCATACCCACACCCAACACGCACAATCTGAAGGATGAACTGTTTGAATCGTTGGTGCTACAGGCTCGGACCACCGTTTCCCTCAAGAAGCAATGGGAATTTCACCATAAGGCCAGCGACCGGTTCTTTGAGCAGGTTCCCTGGATGATGATCGCCCATACCAACCACATCTCCGCGACCCGCAACGGCATAGCCGGCCTGCGGGTGAGTCCAACCGGGGAGTTGAGATTGGTGGGAGTGAGCAAGAATGTGGATGCGAAGGTGGGGGTCCGGGATAATGAAGGTAAGGTGAAGAACTTAAAGTCTATGCACGGCATTACGGAAAGCCACGGGGGAATTTAGAATAATTTGGCTGTACGGTTCAAGGGAATCTCACCTTTACATAAGGATGGTGGTTTATGGATGAAGGTGGTAAAAGCGATTCTCTCTACCCTATCCTGATCGGTTGCTGGTTGATGATTTTAACCGTGCTGCCGCCGTCCGGAGAGGTGGGAGCCCAGAGTGAATCCTGGTTGAATGTGGCCCTCTCCGGCAGCCCGGTGACCTGCGATCCGGCCAAGATCAATGACGCACTCTCCACGTCCATTTTACAGAACAACGTATTTGAGCCTCTGGTCAGGTATGACGGCGATAAATTCGCGACCATCGAACCCAATTTGGCGGTTAGCTGGGAAACCCGGGAAGCGGGTAAAATCTGGATTTTCCACCTTCGCCCCGGAGTCCGTTTCCATGATGGAACGTTGCTCACCGCCGCCGACGTGGTGAATTCGATAAAGAGAAACCGGCAGTTCACCGAGCTGGTGGAAGAGATAGGGGGGCTGACGATCAGGATCCTCTGCCAAACCAAGAGGGTGGATTTTCTCAAAACCGTTTCCAAGGCCGAATACGGTATAGCCAAGGTCCTGCCCCAGGGAGGGCTGGCCGGAACCGGACCCTTTTATATCGAACGCTGGGAGCCGTCCTCCCGCATCATTCTGAGGACGTTCGATCTGTGCTGGCGTGAGCGGCCGAATTTCACCGGGGTGCGCTTCCATTGCGGGCTTTCCGGAGAGGAAGCAGTGGCCCGGATGAAAGCGGGGGAGATCGATTTGATCGATATACTGTCTCCTTCCCTGGCCGACCGAATTAAAGCCGACGAGGATCTGGTGCTTTCGATCCTCAAGGGCACCAATATCTGCTACGTTCAGATCAATACCCAACACCCCC
>JAFGPI010000142.1 GCA_016926065.1 Candidatus Krumholzibacteriota bacterium | reverse complement strand
CCCTCCCTGGCCGAAACTATCGCCTTTCTGCGGAAAGAGGCGCCCGGATTGGATTTTGAACTTCACTACAGGCCGCTCGATCGGGAGCGGAATGATTAAACCGCAAAATGTTCGGCGGAGCCCTTCTTCAAATCGAACAGTAAAAAGCCGGGTGCTTCCCTCAGGCCCATTAATTCGCCCGGATTTACCAGCCAGGTGTGTTTGATCCTCTCGCTTTTCCGGATATGGGTGTGACCGTAGAAGACGGCGGTGTAGGTTCCCGTGGAGGCCAGGCCCCGGGCGAATCCGGGTTGATGGGTGAAGGCGATATCTCCATCTTCCGTATCCAAAACTCCGAATTCCCCGTGAATGCTCAGGTGGGAATATTTCCCGGCGATGCGGGCGATGGTATAACGGTCCCCGTCGTTGTTTCCGAACACTATGTGAACCTGCCCCGGGAATCCGGCCAGTCTGTCTATCACGAAGGGAGAACAAAGGTCCCCGCAGTGTAAAAGAACGTCCGTACCGAGGGTGCCGGCCTGGGATATCGCATTTTCGACATTCTCCAGATGGTCGTGGGAATCACTCATCACTACGATTTTCACGCTCACGCTCCTTTCCCGGCCGCCGGGAAAGGTTTGAGTTTATCATCCGGCGGCGCGCCTATTATAGCCTTAAAACGAATCACCGCGCAATTCTCCTTTCCCCCCATCCCGGTCCGTCCTTGAAACCGGGGGAGGACTCCGGGAAATATTTTCCTCCCGCGGTGATAGTATCCTCTTTCCCGGAGTGGTTCGGAGGCTGGCCACACCGCCGCCGGAAGCTGATTTCACCGGTTAACGAGACCTTAATTACTTGAATATTCCAGAGATAACAGGGGGGTGGGAGAGTGGGGGGAAGGATAACTGGAATTCACCGGTAAGTGGCACAGCTCTTGTTTTAATCGCCGGAAGAAGCCCTTATGCACAATCATAAACCGGAAGGAAGGGAACCCGATGCCCCCGCCGGCGCCGGAAAAAGTTTTAAACGAATCGATAATAAGGCTCCGGGAGGCCGAGGAACTGCTACAGGCGGATCGGGACGGGGAAGCCGGGGCTATATACCGGGACCTGATCAGCGTTCCGGAGATCTCCGCCCTTTCCTATTACCGCCTGGGTGAGATTTTCAACCGGGCGGGCAAGGCGGATGAAGCGTATAGGTACCATCGGAGGGCTTTTGCAGCCGATCCTCGGCTGGCCTCACGCATCTTAAGGACCGACCATGTCCATTATCACTATGTATATCGACAAGTGGAGCAGGTCGCGGTCACCGGCTGCCCCCTCTGCGCCCGGGAAGGCCGTTCATACTGGGCTTTCAATATGCTGGCCAATCTGGATTTTAACGCGGGATTCGATCCCGTCCGGTTATGGAATCATTGCTCCTCCTGTCATCATTTATTCGCGGCCGCTTACCCGTCCGACCTGGCAAGGGTCCTGGCCGGCTCCGCCAACCAGCAGTACAGCGCTCCGGATACCAAATTATTGGCGCAATCCGGCCGGATAATATCCGGGATCCGGAACCGGGCCCCCGGTCTCCGTTTTCTCGAGGTGGGGGTGGGGGCCGGTGAGCAGCTGGCGGTGGCCAGGGAAATGGGATTTGACGTTACCGGGCTGGAAATCCGGCCGGTTCATGCCGCGCAGGTCTCCGCGCGCTTGAACATCCAGGTGATATGCAAAGATTTCCTGAAATTTGAAGCATCCCCGGGTTTTGACGTAATCAGTCTGGGAGACGTGCTGGAGCACATGCCCGATCCGGTGCGGGCGATAGGGCGGTGCAACTCACTGCTGGACCATAGGGGTATCCTCTGGATATCCACTCCCAATTTCGAAAGCGCCTTCTCCGTGATAATGCGGGACCGGGACCCGATGAAAAAGGTTTGCGAGCACCTTAACTATTTTTCCTATGGATCCCTGGAAAGGCTGCTGACCGGCGAAGGTTTCAAGGTCGTTGATTACCAGATATCCCGCCATTACAGCGGATCGATGGAGATCACCGCGGTGAAGGAGAATGGTACGGCCCTCTCCGGAGGCCGGCCGCCGGCCGGGCTCCAGGGTCCCTCCCGGCCGGATGGTAGGTATAGCCATGGCAGTTGATACCGGTGATGGAATAGTCAATCTGGAACGATTGAGGAGAGAGAAAAAAAACTCCATCAGTTGCTGCATGATCGCCCGTGACGAGCAGGAATTCATAGGGGCGGCAATCGACAGCGTAAAAGGATTGGTAGATGAGGTGATCGTGGTGGACACCGGATCGAGAGACGGCACCGCCCTTATAGCCGCGGAAAGGGGGGCCCGGATTTTCCACTCGAAATGGAACCATAGTTTTAGTGAAGCGAGGAACGATTCCCTGGCCCGGGCGGGAGGAGAATGGATCCTCATCCTGGATGCCGACGAGATAATACCGCGGGAATATCATGACCGTGTCAGGCAGGTCATACGTGCGCACCCGGAGGGAGCCTTTCTTTTCCCCCAGTGGACGTATACCGACGATTCGGATACCTTCGGCTGGTCCCCGGTGGGGGATGATAATAAATTCAACCGCGGAAAACTCGGCTATTTCGCGGCCCGGCAGATCCGTCTCTTCCCCCGGCGGGATGATATCCGGTACCGGGGGGAAGTGCACGAAAACCCCGAACAATCGATATTGATGGCCGGCCTCAAGCTATACTCGCTGGAGGACGTGATAGTGCATCATTACGGCCGGATGAAGGAATCGGACCGGTTGGAGAGGAAATATCAACACTACCTGGCATTGGGCGAATCCAAGCTGGACGCCGATCCCACCGACGAGCAAAGCCTTTTTGAACTATCGTCCCAATTGCTCACCGTGGACCGGGCCGACTTGGCCCTGACCTATATCGAGAAAGGGCTCGAAATCGCGCCGGGCAGCTGGAAGTTTTTGAATCTAAGAGGGCTGGGGCAACTGGCGCGGGGGGACAAGCTGGCCGCCGAGTCTTCCTTCCGTCAAGCCTTGGAGGGTGAAGGAGAGATCCCGGATCTGTATAACAATCTGGCGGTGGCGTTGATTGAAAATCACCGCCCGCGGGAAGCCCTGCCCCACCTGAAAAAGGGCTTGGAGCTGAACCGGCACAACCCTAATCTTTTAAGGAATATGGCTTCGGCCCACGTGGAATTGGGGGAAGCCGAAAAAGCGCGGAGCTACATCGAGAAATCGTTGGAGCTGGATCCGTTTATGTCTCAGTCGCATGTTATCCTGGCCGAAATCCTGTACCACCAGAAAGATTATCAGGGGGCGGCGCGTTCCCTGTCCGGAATCAGATTTATCCGGGGCACGAAACTCAACGTTTATCTTAAAACCATCGATCTTTTCACCCGGATGAAGCTGACGGACCAGGCCCTGGAGATCGTGGAGAGGGCTATCCAGGATTATCCCTTCCAGGAAGAACTGGTTATTCTCTCGGCCAAGGTCCAGGAATTGCGGGGTGATTATTCCGCGGCCGCCGGCATTTACCGCCGGGTGCTTTCCGAAAATCCAAATAGTTGGGAGGCCCTGAACAGCCTGGGGTGCATATGCGAAAAACAAGGTCAGTGGGAGAGCGCCCTGCGGTATTTTCAGTCGGCCCTTAGGCTTTCCCCCTGGAATTTTCAAATAGAAGTCAATCTGGGGATAGTCCTGGGCAGGTTGAACAGGGATGAAGAGGCGCAATACCATTTCCAGGCGGTTTTGGAAAAGGAACGAAACCATGTTTCCGCTCTTAACGCGTGGGGATGTTTCTTATCCAAGCGGGGCAGGTACAGTGAGGCGATCGAACACTTCACCCGGGCCATAGAAACCGATGCGCGGCAACTGGATCCCTACCTCAACTTGGGGCTGGTATGTGAAAAGTTGAATTTCCCGGGCAAGGCCGCTGAAATATACGAAAAAGCGGCCCTCCTCCATCCCTCTTCCCGGCGGTTGATAGAGGAGCGCCTACGGAATCTCAGGGACAGGATTTCGAGTTGATCCGTTCCCCCCGGGAGATCTATCAATCCCCGGCTAAAGTTTTCCCGGCTAGCAGCGAAAATAATGAAACAGGGAGACATCCCGGAGGTTGAAACCATGTCCACCAGGGAATTGATTCTGGTAGTCGATGATTCGAGTTTGATCCGGCAAAGGATGAAAGAGATTCTGAGCCGCAATGGCTACGACGTGTTGCTGCGGGAAAACGGGGAAGCGGGCATTCTGGCGGCCTTGGAGTATTATCCGGATATGATAATAATGGATATGAACATGCCGAAAATGGATGGCTTTCAGGCCAGCCGCATATTGAAGCGCTATCCCCAGACCAAGATGATCCCCATCGCGGTGTTCACCGATAACCGGGGAATACAGCAGAAGGTAAGCTTTTTCGAGGTGGGAGTGGAGGACTTTATAGTAAAGGACGCCGATGAGGCGGAGATTATCGCCCGGGTAAGCGGATTACTGAGATGGAAACGGAATCGCGATAAGGTGATCAGGGAAAAAGACAAGTTGAGCTACCTGTTGGACAGCCTCAGCGATTCGGTGATAATCATAGACGATACCGGCAAGCTGCTATATTTTAACCGGATGGCCGCCCAACGTTTCAACCTGATACCGGAATTGATACAGGATAGAACCATCCATGATATTCTGCCGGAAACCGAAAAGGTGATGGAGATGTTCTCGCTGCTGGACAAGCGCGAGGAATTTGGGGGCTTTGAAATAGAGATCGAGCGGGAGGGCGGCAAAAAGATATACCTGGTGGATGTCAGCCGGGTCTATATCGAACTGAGCGAGGATGTCGGGGGGGCGGTGATCCTCAAGGATATAACCGCCGAAAAAGAGGCGGAGAGGGTGAAGGCGGAATTTTATTCGATGATGGCGCACGAAATGCGCACTCCCATCAGTGTGGTGCTGGGATACACCCAGCTGATCCTGGAAGGAAAAGCGGGAAAGGTCAGCAAACTGCAAAAGGAATTCTTAAAGGGAGTGGAGTCCAAAGGGAAAATATTGATGAAACTGGTGAATGATTTTCTCGACGTTTCCCGCCTGGAGAACAAATTATTCAAGCTGGAAAAAGAGATCTTCGATCTTTCCCCGCTGCTCACCAGTACGGTTGAGGGTATCCGTCTGCTGGCCGAAAATAAGGGTATAGAGCTGAAATGCGTTTGCGAAAACGAGATCATTCTGTTAGAGGCCGACCGGGATAAGTTGGATCATGTGCTGATAAATCTGATCGAAAACGCCATCAAGTACACGGAAAGCGGCGGCCGGGTGACGGTTCTGTGCCGCCGGGGCGATGGCGGCGCGGAGATTGAAATCCGGGATACCGGTATCGGCATGTCCGCGGAAGAGATCAAGCATATATTTGACCGCTTTAAACGATGTGATAAGGCGGAAAAGAAGAAGATCAAGGGAACCGGTCTGGGACTGGCCATAGTGAAGGAGATCCTCGACGCCCACCAGGCGCGGATAGAGGTGCAGAGCAAGGATAACGAGGGCAGCACCTTCCACCTCTGGATCCCGGGATTGGTCGACTTCGATACCGCCGAGGAGAGGGGATTTAAGGAAGTGGAAATTAACGTCCCCTAGGTGTTCAGAGAATGTCCCCGAGGTATAAAGAGTAACAGACCGCAGCAGTAATTTCCTCCGCCGCGCTGAAAATATTTCCCCCATGACACCGTAAAGCCTATCGGAACGAACCGGATGCCGCCCCGTTTTCCAGGGTCTAAGGTCCTCATCCTCATACCTTTATGAGCTCGGGAGGGTCCGTTTTGGGACTAAAGTCCCAACGGCATGCCTCTTGCCGTGGGGATTGAGCCGATGGAGGATAATTATGTTGAAGGGTATATCGATGGCCGCGCGGGCCCTGAAGAATCAGGTGACCCGGAATGACATTATAGCGAACAACCTGGCCAATACCAATACCACCGGGTTCAAAAAGGATATAGCGGTATTTCGGCAGGAAGAGACGCCGGGCATCCGGACTGAAACCAGAGTGAAAGCGTTGGTGTCGTACGACCAGGGTCCTCTGGTGCGGACTGAGCGGGCGCTGGATGTGGCCATTCAGGGAGAGGGATTCTTCGTGCTGGATACGGATGAGGGAGAGCGTTACACCAGGGCCGGTTCGTTCGTGGTCAATCAGGAAGGAGCCCTTTCCACGGTGGATGGTTTACCTGTTTCTTCCTCCACCGGAACCCTCATCATTCCCCCCGGTGAGGTGGATATTTCCCCGGAAGGATTCGTCACGGTGGACGGAGTGAATGTGGGAAAAATAAGGGTAGTGCGGTTTGCGGATAGTACCCGGTTGGTCAAAGCCGGTTCCTCCGCCTGGACCGCCCCCCCGGATGCTTCGCCGGAAGATGTAGCCGAGGAAGAGACGGTTATCCTATCGGGATTTATCGAGGCCAGTAACGTAAATGTGATAAGTGAAATGACGGAAATGATCACCGCTTTGAAAGCCTACGAGGTTTCTCAGAAAATGATCAAATCGCAGGATGAAATATTGCAGATGTTGACCAATAAGGTGGGAACGGTAGGTTAGATGTGGTTTGCGGATATTTAACTGGACGGGTGAAGCCGGTGCTTGCCGCAGGGGAGGAGGCGCGGGAGGAGATAATTCACCGGGCCGTATCGCGGGATAAAATTCCCGGGCCCATTCCCCCTGGAGCAGGGAGGCGGCGGAAAATTTTGCAGAGGAGTGGCAAAAATGATTAGAGCTTTGTCCACGGCGTCTTCCGGGATGCAGTCGCAGCAGATATACATTGACAATATCGCCAACAATCTGGCCAACGTAAATACCCCCGGATTCAAGAAAACCAGAGTGGAATTTCATGACCTTTTATATGAGAAAATCGGACCGGTGGGTGCCTCACGGCTCACCGGCACGGCGGAACCGGCCTTCAGCCAGGTTGGACACGGGGTGCGATTGGCGGCCACCACCCGTATATACAGCCAGGGATCGTCCATGAGCACTGAAAATCCCCTGGACATAATGATCGATGGCGACGGATTCATCCAGGTACTGCTGCCGGATGGTACCTATGCCTACACCCGGGATGGCACGCTTAAACTCGACTCGGAGGGGAACGTGGTCACTTCGGCCGGATTCAGAATAGAGCCCACTTTGGTCCTTCCCCGGGAAACTTCGGAGTTTCTGGTATCCGGTGATGGTATGGTTTCGGTCCTGTTGCAGTCCGAGGAAGAGCCCACCGATTTGGGCAGGATGGAGATAGTCCGTTTTCAGAATCCCGCCGGCTTGAAGAGCATCGGGCACAACCTGTTTACTCCCACCCTGTCCAG
Source organism: Candidatus Krumholzibacteriota bacterium (assembly GCA_016926065.1). Lineage (GTDB taxonomy): Bacteria > Krumholzibacteriota > Krumholzibacteriia > Krumholzibacteriales > Krumholzibacteriaceae > JAFGPI01. The sequence continues at coordinate 8,706 of JAFGPI010000142.1, read as the reverse complement.
CGGCGATCCCATTCTGGGTAATCCGGGCGAAGAGGGGATGGGGCTGTTGCAGATGGGCTTTCTCGAAATGAGCAACGTCAGCGTGATCGAAGAGATGATCGGGATGATCACCGCTCAGCGGGCCTACGAGATAAATTCCAAGGCGGTAAAATCCGCCGAAGAGATGCTGGGAATAGCGGCGAACCTCAAGAGGTAAGGCGAATTGAAATTAAAGGTATTCATGTTGAGCCTGCTGATTATCGTCCTCGGGGGAAGGGGGGGCGAGGCGTCGAGCGGCGCCCGCAATCTCACCCTGCGGTCCAGTATCGAGACTGGTGATGAGGTAATCAGGCTGGCCCACCTGGTCCTGGAACCGCTGGGAGAGGATGAGAATATCATCATCCTGGAAAGCCCTCCCTGGGGATCGCAGAAGATCCTCACCGCCAATTTCATTCGGCAGCGGATCAAGAGACTCGGTGTGCAGCTGGGCGGGGCACGGAGGGTGGTAGTCACGCGGAAGGTATGGGAAAGAAGCGAGGAGGTGCGGTCCCTGTTGGTGGAGCAGTTGAAGCGAAAGTTGGAGGAGACCCCGTGGTGCCGATCCGCGCATTCCTTTCGCCTGGAATTGATAAATTTTCCCTCCTCCCTGAAACTGCCCCCCGGAGAGATTACCCTGGAATGTTTTTTCCCACGTAAAATTTCCGGCTACCGGGTGGTTTCTTTCGTGATTCAAGGTGCCGACGCGTACAAAAGGCGTTTTTCCACCGGCTGCCGGTTTCATCTTCTGACCGAATGCGCCGTGGCCCGGCGGGACATAGACCGCAATAAAAGAATCACGGATGAGGATATCGAGTGGGTGAAAACTGATATCGCGGAATGCTATGAAACACCCGTGACCGAGCGGGAAGACATTATCGGAATGAGAAGTGAAAAGTACATAAAAAGCGGAAACGTCATCGCTCTCAAAGCCCTGGAAAGGGTACCCGACATCAAGAAAGGCGATCCGGTTTCGCTGGAGGTGGCCAAAGGATGTCTGTTGGTGAGCGCCCGGGGTACGGCCCTGGAGGATGGATGGAAGGGAGACCGCATTCTGGTGCGGAACCAGGCCAGCGGAAAGATAGAAAAACATGTCGTCCTGGAAAAGGGGAAGGTATCACCGGCGGCGAGGGAGGAGACCAAATGAGAAAGATAATTATAATCCCGTATATTATCCTGCTGCTGGGTTTCGCTTCCCCGCAAGCGCAACAGCCTCTATGGGGTGAAGGTCAGGGATCGCTCTATTCCAATCTCAAGGCCTACCGGGTGGGAGATGTGGTTACGGTAATCATTCAGGAACAATCCACCGCCATCAGCAGCGCCAAGACCGATACCAAGGTGAAGGCCGAGGCTAAAAGCGGCCCCGGCAGCGGCACCCTGGACTTCGTTTCGCTGTGGGGATTGACCAGTGAAAACAATTACAAGGGCGACGCCAAAACTTCTCGTTCCGGGCAGTTACAGGCGCAGATAACGGTAAGAATCTCGGAGATTCTAGGTAATGGAGATTACCGGGTGGAAGGACAGAGAGAGATCAACATCAATGGAGAAAGGGAAAGGATCACCCTGTGCGGGGTAATCCGCCCCCGGGATATTAATTCCGATAACACCATTCTCTCCACCTACGTGGCCAACGCGCAGATAATGTATGACGGTAAGGGGCTGATCGATTCGGGACACGAACCGGGCATCCTTACCAAATTGATCAACTGGTTTTTCTAAAAGGGTGAGTTTAGATGCTGGAGCGAAAGGATAGGAGAAGGCGGGGAAAATCCATGAAAGGCAATACCGGGATTGCTTTACCGGTGCTCGTGCTGCTGATCTTGACCGGTTTCGGTTTTCCGGTCACGGCGCAAGGCACTACGCGGATCAAGGACGTGACTTCGATAGCGGGCGTCAGCGATAAGCAACTAATCGGGTACGGACTGATCGTGGGCTTGAATGGATCGGGGGACGGAAACAAAAGCGCTTTCACCATTAATTCCATAGTGAGTATGCTGGAAAAACTCGGCATAACGGTGTCGGCCGGCGACATAAAGGTCAAAAACGTGGCCGCCGTCGTGACCACCGCCGAGTTGCCGCCCTTCACTCCTCCCGGAACCAGTATAGACGTCACGGTTTCCTCGATCGGGGACGCCTCCAGCCTGGAGGGAGGGCAGCTTTTATTGACTCCTTTGCGTGGATATGACGGCATAACCTATGCGGTGGCCCAGGGCCCGGTTTCGATCGGCGGATTTAACATCGATGCCGGAGCGGGCAACGTGATCAGGAAAAATCACACCACTGTGGGCCGGGTGCCCCGGGGCGCCATCGTCAAGAAACAGCCCGAAGACCAACTGGCGATCAGCGACGGTTATATTTTGACGCTGGATGATCCCGATTACCAGTCGGCTCTGAACATTTCGAACGAGATCAATATCCTCTACAGCATGAAATTGGCGAGGGCCCTCAATTCCCGGACCATAGAGGTGACAATTCCCCCCGCTTACGCCAAAAATCCGGTGGCCTTCATAGCGGATGTGGGTCGTAGGGAGGTATCCCTGGATAAACGCGCCCGGGTGGTGATCAATGAGAGAACGGGAACCGTGGTGATCGGCGGCGAAGTCGGTATCGACGAGGTGGCCATCGCCCATGGAAATCTGCAGGTGGAAATAAAAGCCAGTTACGCAGTCAGTCAGCCGATGGCATTCGGGGAGGGTAATTCGATAGTGGTTCCGGAAATAGAGACCAAGGTGGAGGATAAGGAAGCCCGGCTGTTTTCCATTAGAAAATCCAATACGGTGAGCGATATCGCCACCGCTCTAAACGAACTGGGAGTTACCCCCCGGGACATGGTCGCCATATTCCAGGCCCTGAAGAGAGTGGGCGCCCTCAAGGCGGAATTGGTGATCATGTGAATAGCGAGAAGATGAGATGAAGATTAGACAGAACCTGCAACAAAGAATCGGCCAGGCATCCCGCAGTGAAAGCTCGGAGCTCAACAGATTGAAGCGGGCGTCCCGGGATTTCGAATCGGTTTTTATCAGTCAGTTTTTCAAGCTCATGCATACCACGGTGGGCAATGACGGAGTGCTCAAACGGTCTTTTTCCCGGCAGATATATGAAGAAATGATACAGGATGAATTTGCCAAGGCCTTTACCGCCCGGGGGGGATTCAAGCTGCAAGATATTTTGATAGAAAAATTCCAGGATAGCGTGAAGAAGAACGGCTCGGAATCCGCCCGCAATGAGCGAAGCTCGCGCAAGCTAAACCGGATCAAAAATAATGCTCCGGAATCCGGGAAAGGGCGGAAACCCGGGGCAACCGGGTTCATGAAAATTACCGAAAGGGAACGGGTTGATCCCGAATTCAAGCCCTTAGTTACCCCCCGTCCGGTAAACGGGACAATCAAGCCAAACGAGGAGAGATAAAATGGCGGTGAGATTCAATAGTACGGGCAGCATCCGGGAAAACGTGGAAAACCTGTGCAATATGATGGCCGAAGAAACCAAGATTTGCCGGGAACTGCTGGAATTGTCAAAGACCGAACAACAGTTTCTGATGAAGAATGACGTGGAGAATTTGAGCCGCAACACGGACAAAATGAAGTCCATAATCCAGATTCTGAAGAGAAGCCAGGGATTCCGGCGTATTTTCATGAATGACATCGCCCAGGGAGTGGGGCTGAAAGTGGAGAAAATCACGATCAGCTCACTCTCCCAGAGCGTGGATGAGGATCTGTCCAAAAGACTGCGCCAGGCCAGCATACTGCTCATGAAGATAGGGGAAAGGCTTTACCGGGCCAATCATAACACCGTATACCTGATTGATTTTTCGCTGGATCTGCTGGAGCAGCAAAACAAACTCTGGTCGGACCTGGTGTCGGAGAAGGAAGAGGGATATAAGGGATCCGATCAGAAGAGATCCACGGAGACTGTGCCCCTGCTTATCGAGAAAAAGGGCTGAGAGAGATACCGCGGGAAGGAAACGATGGCTACACTTTTTGGCATGCTGGAATTGAATAAGCGGAGTTTATTTGCTTCGCAGCACTCATTGCAGACCACCAATCACAATATATCCAATATAAATAATCCCGGCTATTCCCGGCAGGAAGTATTGTTGCAGACCAATTATCCTTCCCGGTACGCGGTGGGCATGCTGGGCAACGGGGTGGCGGTAGCCTCCATCAGGAGGGCCACCGCGGATTTCTACACCCGCCAATTAAGGGGAGAAACGGCCTCCCTGGGAGAGTGGGACGTGCACTGCTCCACCCTGTCGCAGATGGAGATGGTTTTCAACGAGCCCAGTGAAACGGGCATGGCGCATGTGATCAACGAATTCTTCAAATCCTGGAACGACTTGGCCGAGGATCCCACCAGCAGTGCGGCCCGCCGGGCCATCGTGGGATCGGCTTCCACCCTCTGCGAAACCTTTCGGGTGATGGATCAATCCTTACAGGATTTGAGGGAAAATCTGGATAAGCAGATCGAGCAGAAGGTTTCCGATATCAACGGATTACTCAAGAAAATCGCGGATATGAACGCCCGCATAGTGGAGACCGAGACTTCCCGGGTCGAGGCCAATGATTTCCGTGATGAACGGGATCGCTTGTTGCAGCAACTTGCCAGGATCAGCGCCCTCGCCGTGAAAGAGGATGAATATGGAGCGGTGGATGTATTTATCGAGGGGGCCAACGTGGTCCACCGTTCCGAGGCGTTGACCCTGGAGACCTATAGGGACGATGACCAAGGATTGACCAACCTCCGGGTCGCCCTGCGGGGGGATAGGGTGCCCCTGAACATTTCCCAGGGAGAACTTAGCGGACTGATGGAATCCCGGGGTGGTTATCTTCAAGATGCCCGGGAAAGCCTGGACCGGATGGCGGAAATATTTATCCAGAAAGTGAACGAGATTCACCGCCAGGGGCGGACCGCGGCGGGAAGCGGATTCGATTTTTTTGAGGGCAGCGACGCCCGGTCGATCGACGTCGCCCACGTTATTCGTAACAATCCGGATCTGGTCGCCAGTTCCTACAGCGGAACGGGAGGGGATAACGCTCTGGCCAACGATATATACTCCCTCTCCCTGGCGCCCATATCGGACGATGAGCCCTACACGCTGAACGAGATGTACCAGTCGACCGTCTCCGTGCTGGGAGTACAGAGCTTGAACGCGCAGAATATGCTGCGGAACGGGGAAATGATAATCAGCAATCTGGAAATGAGGAAAGAGAGCATCACCGGAGTCAACCTCGACGAGGAACTGATGCAACTTTCCAAATTCCAGCAGTCTTACGAGGCGGCGGCCAGGGTTTTGAGCGTGGTGGAGGAATTGATTGATACCGTCATTAACATGACCTGAGGAATAGTGGAATGAGAATTACTTTTCAGATGTTGAGCAAGGGACCACTGAGAAATATTCAGTCCAGTCTGGAACGGTATTCCAATCTCAACATCAAAGCCGGTTCGATGAAAAATTTCCGGAAGCCTTCGGACGATCCCCTGGGTTTGAGAAAAGCCATGGGATTCAAGACCTTGCTCCGGCAGAACGCGGTCTACAACGACAACGCGAATAACGCGGGCATGTTCCTCGACATGACCGATTCCACCCTGCTCTCCATAAAGGGAATCATCGATTCGGCCAAATCCCTGGCTCTGGAAATGCGCAATTCGACCGCCGATGCCGGTGATGTCAGGACCACCGCCGCCGGCGAAGTAGATTCCATAATCACCGACGTGAAGAATCTGCTCAACACCAAATTCCATAATAAATATCTATTCGGTGGATACCTGGTGGATACCGAGCCCTTTGCCGAAATCAATGATCATATTGAATACGTGGGAGATGACAATGTGGTGCAGCTGAGGGTGGGTCCCAACAGCATGATGGACGCCACCATCCCCGGCTCGCGTTTCCTGGCGCTGGGCGAGGCCCAGCGGAGTATTTCCAGCGGCATGCACGCCTCCCTGGAATCATCCAGCCTTCTGGACCAGCTCAACGACGGGCTGGGGGTGTACCGCGGACAGATCCGGATTACCAATGGAAGTGGGGTCTCGGTCGATCTGGACCTAAGCGGATGCCAGACAATCCAGGATGTGGTGGACGCCATCGATTCCTCCGGCATAGGTATCATTTCGGGATATAATAGTGTCGGCGGGATCACTCTCTTGGATTTGGGAGGAGTGGGAGAATTAACCGTGGAGGACCTCAACGGTGGATCCACCGCCGCCGATCTGGGAATTTTAGGCAGCAGCTCCGGCCAGGTGCTGGCGGGGACTGCTTTACATCCTCTATTAACCCGGGACAGCAGTATCAACGGCATCGATCTACTGCAATCAGTGGGTCTCTCGCGGATGCTTGTCAATATCAACGGAAACAGCTATGAGGTGGACTTTGCGGTACCCACCTATCCCGTTACCCTGGGAGATCTGCTGGACCAGATTACTCAAACAGTACCGGATTTACGGGCGGAGATAAACGATAGCGGAGACGGGATCGTTCTCATTTCGGATTTTCCGTTTTCCATCGAGGAGATAGGTGGAGGAACGACCGCCGCCGACCTGGGCCTGGAGGGAGCTTCCGCCCCCTTTGAACCTTACAGTCTTTTCGGAACCCTGGAGGATTTCAGGCAGGCGCTGCTGGATGACAACGCGGATGCCCTCGATGCGATCATCGGGGAACTCCAATTCATCATCGACCACATCCTCGAGATAGAAGCCGAAGTGGGGGCGCGGGGACAGCAGGTCGATCTGATAAAGAACCAGCTGCTTGACAGCAGGGTGAGTCTGGAAGAGAACCTGTCCTTGGTGGAGGATGTCGATCTGAGTGTGGTGTTGACGGAATTGGCTGAAGCGCAGCTGGCCTACGAGGCCGCGCTTCAGACCGCTGCTTCCATCTATAACCTGAGTCTGCTTAATTATGACCGTTAGGCAGGAAAAAGGAGGTCAAAGCAATGAAGATCAAGTCGTCCCTCTTCGACGAGATTGAATTCGACCAGAAGGATATCATCGTCCTGGAACAGGGGTTGATCGGGATGCCCGACTTAAAACGTTTCGTCGTCATGGATTTCGCCGATGAGGCGTTGTTTCACTGGCTCCAGTCAGTGGAACAGCCCGATATCGGATTCGTAGTGTCCGAGCCCACGATCTTTGATGAAAAGTATTCCCTGGCCATTCCCGTGGAGGTCAAGGAATTCCTGAAGATCGACCGTGAAGACGATGTGGTGGTGATGACCATAGTAAGTATCAAGAACCAGGGCGAAACCATCACCGGAAATCTGTTAGGCCCCATCGTGGTCAACGCCACCAAGCGGATCGGCTGTCAGCTGGTGATCGAAACGGATGAATACAGCACCACCACGCCGCTGAGACGGGTAGATAACGTGGAGGTGACGGAGGAATCCAGGGTTGGTTGTACCGCCTAGAGGATGAAATGCTCGTACTGACGAGGAAGATAAGGGAAAAAATCGTCATATCGACCGATATCATAGTAACCGTTCTCAATATTGACGGTGACCAGGTGAAACTCGGCATACAGGCACCGCAGGATGTCAGTATTCACCGGCAGGAAATCTATGACCAGATCCTCAAGTCCAACCGTGAGGCACTGATGCAGAGAAAGGACAAGGATGAAATCTTTCTTTCCGTCGCCGTTGAAGAAATAAAAGGCAGGAGGCAGTGATAATCGGTTCGGACTGAAAAGGCCGGGTAGGGATGCCCGGAGTAAAAGCGAGAATGTTCAACCGGATCGAGATTCCCCTCGCGCCGCTCTGGAGCCGCCGGGGGATCGGGAAAGCACGATCCGGGAAATCCGATTGTTTATCGATATCAACTACCATGGAAGGAGGACGTTGATATGAGTTTCAGGATCAACCATAACGTCAGCAGCATTAATGCGCTGAGAAACCTGGGTCAGACGGAATCCGCCGTCTCCAAGTCGCTGGAAAGACTCAGTTCGGGTCTGAGGGTCAACCGGGGGGCCGATGATCCGGCCGGACTGGTTATCTCGGAATCGATGCGGTCGCAGATGGTGGGGGTGCAACAGGCGATTGAGAACGCCGAAACCGCCACCGCCATGATCCAGACCGCCGAAGGGGCCATGAATGAGATTCATACCCTGCTCAATTCCATCCGGGAACTGGCCATTCATGCCGCCAACACCGGAGCCAACGACTCGGTGATGCTGGCGGCCGACCAGGATGAGATCGAAAATGCCATCGCCACCATCAACCGGATAGCCTCGCAGACCCAGTTCGGGGTCAAGAAACTGCTCGATGGTTCCAGCGGGGTTACCGGTAACACGAGCCTTACCGGGGCGGGAGTGGAATTCGTGGACGCCACGGAAGCCACCGTAGCCGGTTCGTACGCCATCACCATCACCACTCAGGCGGCGCAGGCGGTGACCACCGCCGGAACCGCCCAAACCGCGCTCTTGGCGGCAACCGAGACCCTGACTTTGAACGGAGTGTCCATTCCCCTGGCCGCCGGGCTTAACCAGTCCCAGGTGGTGGATGTGATCAATACCTATAACAGCTCCACCGGGGTTACCGCTTCGGTGGACGGTGCTAACCACCTGGTCCTCTCCAGCGACGCCTACGGTTCGGCCCAGAGTCTCTCGGTGGTTTCCAACACGGCGGCCGCGGCCGATTCCACCGGGATAGGAACCACCGCCCTCAACCAAAGCGGCACCGATATCGCCGGTACCATCGGGGGCAT
>JAFGPI010000141.1 GCA_016926065.1 Candidatus Krumholzibacteriota bacterium | reverse complement strand
TGTCGCCGCGGCCCTGGGCACCCCCCTGGTGGCCCTCTTTTCCGGCCACACCCCGGATGAATGCGGACCTTTCTGCCCGGCGGAGAGGTTCGTGACGCTCCGGGCGGAGGATACGGGAAGGGCCCACAAGGGCCTGGCGGCTATCGATGTGGATAGGGTTTACCAAGCCTGCCTGCGGCAGATCGAGGGTCGGCGGGAAAAGGGCGGTTAGGGGATAAGATACATAACTAAAAGCCTGCCCGCGGCAGATCGAAGGCCACAAAAGATCGACGTAAATAGGGTTTATGTAGCCTGCCCGCGACTGATCGAGGGCCCGGCGGCGATCGAAGTAGAAAGCGCATATGAAACCTGCCTGCGCCTGGTTGACGCAGGCAGGGTATAATGTGTGTACTATTTAAAAGGCTCGATTCTGTTTGATCCTATCCAGCCCGTCGATCCTTATATGTGCAAACCCAGGGTAATGGTAAAGGTCGGAACGACCGCACTGTCCCTTTCATCCGATCCGGAGATGAAGAAGGTCGGCACCTGGGCCCGCAGGTCGAACGTCTCGTTGAACCGGTACCCGATACCGAAATTGATTATCATTCCCCCCACCGTTCCATCCTCGTCCTGCATGCTTCCCCCGCCGGGTAGGAGGGTGCCCAAAGTCGTGTCGGTAGGGCTGCGTTCCTCCCATTCGACGGAGACGGCGCCCACCCCGATACCGCTTACAAAATATGGACCTTCCAATTCCAGGGAGTAGCGGATGAGATAGTTGAAGATGGCGCCGACCACCAGGACCTTGGTTTCCTCATAATAGGTGTTGAATCCGTTGCTGCTTTCCTCCTCGAACTTACCGCTGAAGAAGGCCAGGCCGAGCTCAAAGGCATTCGATTTATGATAGTGGATATAGTCGAGTTGGCCTCCATAGGCCACTCCCCCCTCGATATCTGTGCCGGCACCTACTCGTACTCCCACCGCTCCCGGTTTCTCCGTCTGCGCCGCCGCGCTCACCAATCCGAGCATGAGGCAGGCGAGGATCAACGTGAACCGCAACAAATGTTTCATACCGACTCCTCTCTCCCCGGACGCCGGGGGTATTGTGAAGGTGAAGCGTTTAAAACGTGATTCGCCGCTGTCGGCGGGGTGCCATCGGGAAGGGAGCGTTCCCCTTTGGTCGGATAGTTGAGCGGTGTAGTGGTCCGGCGCAATTAAACGTCCCTTCTCCTGATGAAGCTGGAGTAAATAATAGATGAATGAAGAAAATGCGTCAAGAAGTTACGTTATCCCGATGCGCCTGATTCTTTCCGGTAAATCTAATTACCGGGCATGTTCGCGGCGCAGTTTTTCCAACGCCTCTCCCTCCGGCAAACCGGTCCGCCGCAGCAATTCCCGGAAGCGCGGATCGTCATGCAGGTAAACAAAAAAAGGATCGTATTGTATGAAATCGCCGTAATTCGATCCGCTCCGCAGGACTTGCTCGAGGTTTTCGAGGACCTTTTCCGTTTCCCTCAGGTAGGCGTGGACCGTGGCTAAAAAATAGGGTCTATTGTAGGTTTGATCGGAAAAACCCATCTCATTCTCTATTATCCAATGGCCCACACCATCGAATCCCTTCTGCGCGAAAACCTCTCTGGCGGCGGCAATCGTTTCGCTGGTTGCTCCTTCGGCGGCCAAGGCCTTTTCCAGCGCCCACATGGCCTCCTCGAGTCTTCCCGTTACCAGGTAACTCTGGTTCAGGAGGTAGTAGGGGAAAGAAAATTCCGACTCCAGCTCAATGCTCCGCATACATTGCGTGATCGCCTCCTCGTACCGTCCCATATAGTAATTGGATGAACCTTTGAGTGATTGGATGATTATCGAAAGGGGATCGAGTTCGGCGGCCCGGTCAAGCTCCCCCAGGCCCACCTCGAAAAAACCGAGCTTGAATAGATACTCGGAGTACCATTGATGGGCCGTTTCATAGTTGGGATTCAAGGCGATCGCGGTCTTAAATTCCTCCCCCGCCTTTTCCCAGTCCTGCTCGAGCTTGGTCAGGGTCACCGCGTAAGCGGAATGGGCCTGCGCCAGTCCGTTGTCCAGTTCCAAGGCTTTGCGAACGATCTCCCGGGCTTTGGTATAGGCCTGGCGGGGCGGGAGGTAGCCCCAATCACCCAGCACCAGATATGCTTCGGCCAGTCCCGCGTGGGCCAGGGCGTAATCCTCATCTATCCGGATCGCTTTCTCGAAGAAGGCCAGCCCCTTCTCGATACCCTCCTTGGTCCTCTTATTCCAGTGATAGCGTCCCCTCAGATAAGCTTCATGAGCCTGGGGATTGACGTTCCGGATGTCCGCGAGCCGGTTTTGTTCGCCCTCGGTCAGCTTGACCTTGATTTCGGACACGATGGCCCGGGCCACCTCGCTTTGCAGCTCGAAGATATCCTTCAGATCGCGTTCGTAGCTGTCGGCCCAGATGTGCCTGTCCGAGCGGGCCTCGATAAGCTGCGCCGTTATTCTCACCCGGTCGTTATCGCGCATCACCGAGCCTTCGATTATGGCGTCCACCCCCAGATCCTTGGCGATCTCGGGCAAGGATTTGCTCGATCCCTTGAAGCGCATTACCGAGGTGCGGGAGATGACCTTCAGGGCCCGTATCTGCGCCAGGTTGGCTATCAGGGCTTCGGTCATCCCGTCCGTGAAATAGTCCTGCCGGGCGTCGAAAGACAGGTTTTCCAGGGGCAGTACGGCCACCGAACCGATCGGCTCGGCTTCCCGCACGAAAAGGAAATGACGTAGAAATAACGCCGCCGCGATCACTATTACCAGGGCGATGGGGATCAGGTAAGGATATTTCCTTTTTCTACCCTTATCCGCCTTTACCCCGGACCGTCCCCCGCCGGGGAGACCCTTTCTGACCGAGCGCAGGTCCACCAGGAAGTCGTCGATATCCTGATAACGTTCCCCGGGAGCCTTGGCCAGGGCTTTTGCCAGGATGCGGTCGATTTCCATCGGCAGTCCGGACCTCCTGGCGGTGACCGGTTCCGGTTCCTCGTTCAGTATCCCGTACATGACGGCCTGGTCATATTCACCTTTAAAGGGAGCTTCTCCGGTAAGGAGTTCGTAAAGAACCACGCCCAGGGCCCAGATGTCGGCGCGATGATCCGCCTCCTTCCCGCAGGCCTGCTCGGGAGACATATATTCAACCGTTCCCACCGTGGCTCCCTCGCGGGTCAGCTTGGTCCGGCCGGCCAGCTTGGATAGGCCGAAATCGAGGATCTTTACCCTGCCCCGGTCGGTCACGACGATATTCGCCGGTTTGATATCTCTATGCACGATGCCCGATTCGTGGGCCCGGGAAAGTCCCTCTCCTATCTGAATCGCCTTATCCAGGGCATCGTCCAGTTCCAGCGGCCGGCTCGCGATACGCTCTTTTAAAGTTTTCCCTTCGTAGTAGGCCATGGCGATGAAAAGTTGGCCGTCCCCGGCCTCGTCTATTTCGAAGACGGTGCATATATTGGGATGATCCAGTGCCGAGGCCGCCCGTGCTTCCTGGATGAAACGGGCCTTCACTTCCCGGTCTCCGGTCAGGGCGGGAGGTAGGAACTTGAGGGCAGCCTTCCTTCCCAGCTTGGTGTCTTCGGCGAGATAGATCACCCCCATCCCGCCCTCTCCGAGCTTCTCGATTATCCGGTAATGGGAAACGGTTTTGCCGATCACGCCAGCCTCCGCCTGGTTTTTCGTTTATCCGTTAGGGGGAAACGGTTTTTCCGATCATGTCAGCCCCCGCCGGGCAGTTTCAGGGAGGGCTGGTGAAATATCTTTTACCGACTGAGCATTAATCAGGTCCAGCGCCTAATATAAAGGAATATAACAAAATATATGGGAAATCCGATTTTTCTGTCAATCCTAAAGGAACCGGTGGGTGACCTAGTCCGGGGGAAAGCGGTTGACCGAAGGGGATGAAACCCCCGGTCCCCAGAGGGGAAACAGCCTCCCGGGCTGAAGATAGGGCCTACCTCCGGTGGCCCGGATCTCCCGGATTTGCCCGGCGGAATTTGACCAGCAGGGAAGCGCCGATGAGGGACAGGCCCAGCATGGTTATTACCGCCGGTCCGCAGCAGAAGTCCAGGAAGTAGGAGAGGATCAAACCGGAAATTATGGAAAAAATTCCCACCCCCCAGGCCCACAGCAAACGGTCTCGCCAGGAGTCCGCGAAGAGCGCGGAAAATGTCGCGGGGATTATGAGAAAGGAGAAAATGACCAGCACCCCGGCGATCTTGACGGAAAAGGTGATCACCATTCCCATCGATACGTAGAACAGGAAATCCCACCAGATGTTTTCCTTCCCGCGAACGGCGCCGCTGCCGTAGCTTTCCGATAGCCGGATAAATTTTCTTCTGTACAGGAAGTGAAACAATCCCACCAGGAAGAAGAGGACGGCGATGGCAAGGATATCCGGCCAGCGCGCCCACAGGATGCTGCCGGTCAGCATATTTTCCATATGCACGTCTCCGCCCGCTGCCAGGGCCAGGATGAACAGGGCCGCGGCGGCGGCTATGGCGTAGGTCACCCCGATAATCGCCTCATGTGATATCCGCGTTATCCTTTTGTCTATCTGGGAGAAGAATAGGGCGGCCAGCACGGTGAAGGCGAAGGCACAGAGATAGGCCGGCACGCTGTTTTCCTCCCGGCCCAGGTAAAGGTGGGCGAAGGTGGCTCCCACCGCCGCTATCTGGGCGAGGGCAATATCGATAAAGATTATCTCCCGCTTGAGGACGTGTATGCCCAGGTAGCCGAGCAATCCCAGGATGGTCACGCAGGCCACCAGCGGTGGAGTCAAGAATTGCACAATTTCCCACATAAAATCAACCTTTCTAAAATATCAACCCTACCCTTTGTTTCGGAGCCCCGCCGTTTAAGTATCTTTCTGCTCTATGTTTTTCCTCCGCCCTGGCTTTGAAATACCTTCCTTCTCTTTGTTTTCCCCCGCCGCCGTCGTTCAATTACCGTCCTTCTCTATGATTTCCCGCGCCCTCCCGTTCAGATGTACTCTCAGTGCCAGGGCGCCCAGAAAGAATATTCCCAGGGTGATGACCAGGGTCGGGCCGTAGGGTAGATCGAACGAGTAGGATGAAAAAAGCCCGGCCAGGGACGCTACATATCCTATCATCCAGCCGATACGCAGGGCCTTGCCCCACTCCCGGGTGAAGAGGGTGGCTATGGCCGCCGGAATCATCAGGAATCCATAGGCCAGCAGAACTCCGGCGATCGGTACTATGAGGACGGTGATGATACCCAGCGAAATAAAAAAAAGCAGGTCCCAGAAATTTTCGCGGGGCGATTCGTTTCGGCCCTCGGTGATGGAGATGAACCGCTCCCGGTACTTGAAGTGAAAGAGGGAGAGCAGGGCGTAAACGGCGGTGGTGACCAGCACCAGGGGCCAGCTGACCCAGAGCATGACCCCGGCCAGGGTCTGGGTGACGTAGGCCAGGCCGCCCGATATCTTGTCCGCCACCATTATGGAAGCGACCAGAGCCAGCCCGTAAATTATTCCGATTACCGCTTCGTGGGGAATTTGGGCATTCTTCGGTTTCACGAAGGCCAGCAGGAATGATCCGGCCAGCACCGCCACGAATGAAACCAGGTACGATCCCATGCTTCCTCCCTGGATTCCCCAGCCGATCCCCAGGATAACCCCCAGCGCGGCCAGTTGATCCAGGGAGAGATCGGAGAAAACTATACCCCGCCTGATGACATGCAGCCCCAGGTAGGTGTGCACGGAGGTAACCACGAAGAGTAGAACGATCTGAATGGATAAGAATTTTAAAGATTCCAGCATAACCTTCCCCTCGACTAAAAGGATAGCCTAGTCGCGCGCCGCTTCGGTAAGACGGTCCAACCAGTAATCGACCAGGGAGAAACAGTCGCGGACTTCCGGCACGGCCCCCACGGAAAGGGGCAGGTAAACGGCCTGGATCCCGGTTTTTCGGGCAATGGTGTCCGGTTTTCTTTTTTCAAAATAGGTAGCCACCATCATGATGCGGAGGTTCCGGTCCCGGATTAGTTGAATGGTTTCCTCCACGTGCTTGGGGGTGGGAGGGATCCCCGGTTTTGGTTCGATGTAACCGGCCACGGACATTCCGAAATCTTTGAGAAAATAGGCCCAGTTCTTGTGGTAGGCGATTACCTCCGTTCCGCGTAGGGGAAGTCCTTTCTTCAGCCAACCGCCCAGGAGTTCCATTAGTTTCCGCCCCTGATATTCCTGTTCCAGGAACTGGAAGAGGGTGCCGGCGCGCAGTAGGGCGGAGAGTTGCTCCCCGCCGAATAATTCCACCAGTTCGTCACCGAACATGGCCCGGTACACTCGCTCGACGAAAGTCTCCTGATTGGCCTGGTACTCCCCGGCATGGGCGGGATCCACCCGCTTCAATCCGATCAAGATATTTTCCGATATCTCCTTCCAGTTCAAGGGGCTGGTATGAAAGTGCGGATTCCCCATGATATGCACGTCACCCTCGGTGCGGCTCAGTGACTGGGGCTTCTGCAGCACCTCGATACCGGGGGAGACGGTAATAAACCCGGGGGCCCCGTCCATGATTTTACGGTTCCTGGATTTGTCCTGCAGGGTGGCCAGCCACAACTCCAGGTCGAAACCGGTGGAAACCAGCATGTCGGCGTCCTTGAGCTTCAGGGCCAGGCTCGGTTTGGGGGGCACAAAATGCGGGTCCTGATCACCGTATGACAGGTATTCCACTTCCGCCCACTGGCCGGCGATTTCCGCGGTGATGGAAGCGAAATCGGAGAAGGTGGT
Organism: Candidatus Krumholzibacteriota bacterium; assembly: GCA_016926065.1. Classification (GTDB taxonomy): domain Bacteria; phylum Krumholzibacteriota; class Krumholzibacteriia; order Krumholzibacteriales; family Krumholzibacteriaceae; genus JAFGPI01. Next base: position 1,877 of record JAFGPI010000141.1, on the reverse strand, counting down.
GACCACTTTGATCTGGCCCGCCGCCGGTGCCGGCGGAGGAAGCAGGAAGGTGATCATTAAGAAGATGGTAGCTAATGTTCCGTGTTTCATGTCATAACTCCTTCGCGGATGAGGTTCCTTTCCCGCCCGGGACCGGCTAGTACGCTTCATGTTTATGGGGTCCCATAGCCCAGGCGATCTGTAAAATATAGCGGTGGTCGTCCTCATCGAAATTTCTGTCGATGTGGGTGTACTGCAGGCGGACCAGGACGAATTCGCTCTGCCAGAAATCCAGGCTCACGGCCGCTCCGTATTCCTCCCGGGAGCTGTCTTGGGGCAGTTGGGAGTAGTCAAAACGACCGCTGGCCAACCAGCGTGCGTTCAGGCGGCACTGGATCAGGGAGAACATTCCCCAGGATTCAATATAGTGTCCGTAATCGTCCCTGCGGGAATAGAGCGCTTCGGTCCACCACTCCACCCCGCGGTATTTGGAGCGGTCCGGGGGAGACCACTTCAACCTCAGATCGATGCCGCCCATATCGGTGCGGCAGGTTTCCTCGGGATTGTTGTGCCCGGTAGCGCCGCTCAAACCCACTTCCACGTAGGTGCCGCGGTTGATGTCCCAGAAATTCTTGAGATGGCCGACGAAAACCAGGTTGTGTTTTCCTCCTGCGGTGAAACTGTGATCCGCCCCTCCGCTTATCACCTGGAGGTCGAGTTCGTTGACCTGCGCGATCAGGGAGGGAAGAAGAAAATTGGCCGCCAGGCCGACCCCCTTGAGGGTGGGATATCCGAAAAAATTCGACATCACCAGGGGGCGCTCCAACTGAGGCAGGGCGTGGTCGTGAAAGCGGTTGATGGTGCCGAACTGGGTTTTGTATTGGCCCAGTTTGAGGTTCATGTTCAGCGGCCAGTTCAAGGATTCCATGTATCCCTCTTCCAGCTCGGCTCCTTCTCCGGAGATGGAGATGTACGCCTTGGCCCGCGAATAGGGATCCAGGGGCGATTCTACAGCCAGCTCCATCTCCCGCAGGAAGAATTGCCCTGTTCCCCAGGAGTTTTCGGAGCGGAGGCGATTGTATTCACTGCGGGAGGTTCCGTAGCAAAAATAGTATTCCCCCCCCAGGCTGATGTTGGGATTGAGGGCCGAATGCTGGCGCAGTCCGCTGTAGAATTTCCGGTCGTCGGAAGCGGTCTCCCGCCGTTTTAGTTCGCTCAGTTGCCGGGCCTTTTCCTGGAGGCGGCGCAGCTCGTCCTTTTTTTCCGTTTTCTCCATTTTTTCACGGAGCTCCTCTATGATCTTTTCCAGATCCTCGAGCTTGAGGTTTTGATTCCTCAGGGCCTCGGTCACGGTCTTTTCTTCCGAATCGGATGTCGACTGCCCCAGCGCCAGGACCGGCAGGCAGATAAACATACATAGACAAATTGCTATTCCAGATTTCATTTAAAATCTCCTCGTATCGACTGTTCAAATCAAAGCTTCGATCTTACGTGCTGATTGTTTCCGATCCGTGCCGCGGTTAATCCGTTGCCTGGCGGAGGATGGCGGCATTAGACCGGATGAACGGAGCAGGGACCGGCGGAGCGGTCACGCGGCCCGGGGAGGAGCGCGGGAGGAGAGGGAAAAAGAATGTCCCTCCAGGATGAAAATTTCCGAAGAGGCATTATTTTGAATATGGATCTCATTCAGGGGATCGCGGATGGTTTCCAGCAGCTCACTGGAAGGAAAGTAATCTTCTTGGGACAGGGCCTTCCACTGGCAGGCGGGACAGTCCTGGCGGACCTCGAAGTCCTCGTGGTTATGCAACAGGTGAGTCAATCCCATTCTTAGTTGAAACTCTCAACGACCGTTCCCTCGTCAGGCGACCCTTTCATCCCGTTTTGATTTCGAACCCGTC
>JAFGPI010000140.1 GCA_016926065.1 Candidatus Krumholzibacteriota bacterium | reverse complement strand
CCTTGCCGCAGGTCCAGCGCCCGTCGCTGAAGGCGAAATCGTTGCCCACCATGGTGACCTTGGAGAGCACGTCGGGGCCGTTGCCGATAAGGGTGAAATTCTTCACCGGCGCGCTGATCCTTCCGTTTTCCACCAGGTAGGCCTCGATCGGAACGAAAACGAAGTCGCCGTTGGAGATGTCTACCTGACCTCCCTTGAACGACTTGCAGTAGATCCCCTTCTTGGTGGAATGGATGATCTCCTCCGGATCGGTACTTCCGTTGGCCAGATAGGTCACCGTCATGCGGGGCTGGGGGGGGTGTTTATAAGATTGTCTTCTCCCGTTTCCGGTCAGGGGAACCCGGAAATAACCGGCGCTGATCCGGTCATGCATGTATCCTTTCAATATTCCCTTTTCGATCAGAACGGTGGCCGAGGGAATGGTTCCCTCATCGTCGAAATTGATGGCCCCCCGGTCATTAAGCACCGTGCCGTCATCGATGACCGTCACCAGCTCGCTGGCCACCTTGTCTCCCAGGCGGTCGGTATAGGCGGAGGTTCTTTTACGTATGAAATCGGCCTCCAGGGGGTGGCCTATCGATTCGTGCAGCAGGATCCCCGATTCCGCCGGTGCCAGTATCAATTCCTGGGGACCGGCCGGGGCGTCGATCGCTTCCAGCAGCAGCACCGCCTGGCGGGCGGCTTCCCGGCCGTGAAAGGCGGGGCTTCGGCGCTCGCTAAAATACTCCCGGCCCAACCTGCCTCCCCCGCTGGAAATCCCGATCTGGCGGCTGTCTTTCTGCTGGGCCACCACCGAGACGGAGAAGCTCAGCATCGGTTTGGTATCCCGGAGAACCGCGCCGGTGGAGGTGGCAATCTGGATATGGCTTATCTTGTCGGCCAGGGAAACGGTGACCTTGATTATCCGCGGGTCGTAATCCCGGGCGGCCTTTTCCGCCTCTTCAATCCAGGCGATTTTTTGGCGCAGGGAAGCGTCGGTGAGAGGTTCCTTCACCGGGTAATGATGGGGATGACCGGTATCCCGGAGGACGGCCGGTTTAATCCCCGCAGGGGTATCGGCCAGGGTGGCCGCGGTGAGGGCGGCCTGCTTCATCTTCGCCCAGGAAAGATCCTCGGTATAGGCGTACCCGGTTCCCTCTCCTTTGACGGCGCGGATGCCGGCGCCCCGGGATATCCACTTGACCCCTTCCTTGACGATACCCTCTTCCATGGTGATCTGGTTTACCGTGGCGTACTCCAGAAAGAGATCCCCGTAGGCGCACCCCCGGGAGAGGGCCGCCGCCAAGGCTTGCCGTACGGTCCGGTCGTCCAGCTGAAAATGATCCACGTAGGAGAGCAAGTCCGGTTACCCCCGGGATTAAAGCTCCTCGCTTCCCGCGGGAGATAGAATCCCGCGGTGGTTACCGCCATGGCGTTTCTTGCTTTGCGGTATTATAGATGGTATATTTTAAAGTAACAAGTTGTTTGCGAACAATTAAATTACAAGGCGCTGGAATAATGGACATCCGCATCGATCTTCACTCCCGGGCCGGGGCCTGCTTTGTGGCCGCCTGCATTATCCTGCCGGTTTTTTCTCCCTTCTCCCTCCGGGGGGCGGATGATCCTACCTGTTCCCTATGCGAGCTGGTGAGCGCGGTCGATCCCGAACGAATCGAGAAAACGATACGGGAGCTGAGCGGGGCCGATACCGTGTATATCGCGGGGCAGCCGCAGGTTCTGTTCACTCGGTTCGCCCTTTCCCCGCGGAAACTTCTGGCCCTGGAATACCTGCTCGACGAGGTCAGGGATCTCGGTTTCGATCCGCGCGTGCAGACCTTTACCCTCAACGTTCAGCGCCCTGATCTGATGGGAGTGGCCCTTTCCGGTTCCGGGGACACGCTGTGGGCCGGGGCGATCGAGGGTAAGGTTTACCGGGGATTAACCTCCGGCGATTGGAACGATTTCTCCCTCTGCGCCCAGCTGGACATGATGATTTGGAACCTGAAGGTCGATGGACGCGGCCGCCTGTGGGCCGGCGGAAAACAAAACGGCATCTCCTACGGAGCGCTTTACTATTCGGACGACGGCGGAGAGAGCTGGGAGCTAAAGTACGCGGGCAACAGCGCCAATAATATACGCACCATCCAGGAAATCGACTTCTGGAAGGGAGAGGAGGCCATGGCGGTGGGAGCCTACGGCACGATATTCTCCATGACCTATCTCCTCGGAGAATGGTGGGTAAAGGAGATCGGTCCGGAAAAGGTTAACTATCTCAGCCTGCACGGGACGGCGGCCAGCGGGGCCCGGCACTGGTGGGTGGTGGGTGACGTGGGTTACCTCTTCGAGACGGAGAACCAGGGTGGAGACTGGAACGGTGTTTCCCTGACCACGGCCAGTCTCTACGATATAGATTTTTATGACGCCCGGCGGGGCGTGATAGTGGGGGATAAGATCACTTTTCATACCGTGGACGGAGGGGCCAGCTGGAATGAAGTAGCGGTCGACGCCACCCTCAGAACGGTCTGCCTGATCGATAGTCTCACCGTGGCGGCGGGAGGAACGGGAGGGGATATATGGATGAGCCTGGACGGGGGTGCCT
>JAFGPI010000139.1 GCA_016926065.1 Candidatus Krumholzibacteriota bacterium | reverse complement strand
GTTATATGCGAGGATTCGATAGTCAGGGGCACCCAGCTCAAGAATTTCACCACCAAGAAACTATGGGAGGGAGGAGCCAAGGAGATTCACACCCGGCCGGCGTGCCCACCCTTGATGTTCCCCTGCCGCTTCAATCTTTCCACCCGCGTCATCGATGAATTGGCGGCGCGCCGGGCTATCCGCGCGCTGGAGGGCCGGGATATCGAGGATATCTCGGAGTATGTAGATTCTACCTCGGAAAAGTATGAAAAGATGGTCGCTTGGATCGCCCGGGAGCTGGAGGTCACCTCCCTCAGGTATCAAACGGTGGAGGACATGGTAGCGGCGATAGGATTACCCCGGGAGAAACTCTGCCTCTATTGCTGGACCGGTGAATATATTAGACCGGAGCGGGCGGAAAATAACTGTAAGAGGAACGCCGGGGTGACGGTCCGGTAAGCTTCTGGCTGCTCATTCCCGCTTCCGGCTGTCCGGGGACCGGGATGGATGCACCGGGGAGTGGCGGCGGGGCACCGGCAGGTCTTTTGGAGACCGGTCCGATTAATCCCGGCGGGAGCCTTTTCGTTAATCGATAACGCTGAATTTACTCCGGCTGGTGGCCTTTTGTCCGCTGGTAAGATCCTCTATATCCAGTACCAGCATGTAGTCGTTAGGTTCCAAGGAAGACACGTTGATGCGCAGGTTGTCCAGCACCAGGTCGGAATTGATGCTTTGCTCCAGGGAGCTGGAGATATAAGGTTTGTCCCCCGGTTTTTTCCCTCTCATGCTGGCTGATATCCAGGAAACCATCTTCCCGAAACCGTCCGGCCGGTCCTCGAACTTGATCGCGTCCATGATGGAGTAGGTTAATTTGTATCTGGCCAGGTTGGACTCGCCCCGGCGCAAATTATAGATCTCGTAGGAAACGCACAGGGTGGATCCCGGGCCGTAGGCGGGGTAGGGATCGAGCCAGCCGGAACAGAGAAGGTCCTGTCCGGGAAGGGTGAATTTCACACTGCTCAATTTCAGCGATCTGCCCTCCAAATCCTGAATGATGAAGAAATCCTTCCAGACCCCCCGGCGGGCCGGCCGGCCCCCGGTGATTTCGATGGCGAACAGGCATTCCAGAGGACGGGGTACCAGCTCCAGGACGAAGGAGTGGGAGAGATATGGGGCGCCCCGCTTGTTGATTTTCCGCAACGAATCGGCTTTGATTTCATAATGCCGGGTGGATAGCCGGTTCCACTCCGAATCAAAGATGCTCAGGTTCAAGGTAAATTTTTTGGTTTCTCTGTTCCTAATGGAATCTGGAATGGCGAACGAGAATTCAACCTTGGTTTTATTGTCCCGGGGCAGGTCCCGGGACTGGGCGGTTTGCACATAGAGGGGCAGGGATTTGTAGAGAACCGGATATTCATATTTCTGGGGAATGGTGTTTAGAGCCTGGCGGGTGATATGGGCATACTGTTGGAATTTCGGGTCAATGGGAATCTGATAGTTTCCGTTGAGAAACTCATCCATAAAATAGAGACGGAAGATGCTGTCACCCTGTTCGTATTCCCAAGCTATCATGGGACTGTCCGTTTCCGCGCCGTAGATATAGAGCAGCCGGTCCGGAAGGCCGTAGCTGATCAGGGCTTTTCCCCGGGGCGTATCCGGTCCGTCCAACTCCAACCGCTGCAGGGTCAACAGCTCTTTGGCCAGGAATACCCTTTCATAATGGGCCAGCAGGCGTTCATTCACCTCGGTGGCGGGAGTGGGATCGTGGCGCACCCAGAACATCCGGTTCCATTTAAGTTTTTCCTCATCCGGCCAGGTCTCGTAAGTCTCCCTTTCCCCGCGGGGGAGCAGGGGGGCGGTATCCAGGTAGTCGCCCTTCTCTTCGTCTTCCATTTTTTCCAAAGCCCGGGAAAATTCATATTCCGCTTTCAGGAATTTTCCCTCCTCCATATAGACCGTCGCCTGCAGGAGGTGAAAGCGGGTATTTTGGGGATATAATTCCAGGCCGATCTTGGCGAATTTGGCGGCGGTTTTGGTCATTCCCCGGCGAAGATGGAGAAATCCCAGGTTGAAGATCGTTTCCGGGTGGCGGTTATTTAGATGATAGGCCTTTTTATAATAGCGTATGGCGTTTTCCCAATGTTCCACGAAGCGCATCGTCTTGAGGTATTTGTATTTTTGTACACGGGCCAGCTGATACCAGCCGGGGAAAAATCCCGGATCGATTTCCAGGGCCTTTTTGAAGGATTGCTCGGCTTCCCCGACCCGGGATTGCATGAATTGCGTCAGCCCCTTTTCAACATAATTCAGGGGATTATCCGGTTCCAGCTCCAGGGCTTTATCGATCTCCAAGATGGAAAGATTTCTCGATTGGATGGTTCCCTGTAAGCGGTACAGAACAGACAGCTTACGATGCAGGGCCGGATCCTGGTGATGCTTCTGGATCTCTTCCTGAACCGCCCTGATCTCTGCTTCCAGGCCTTCCCTTTGCTCCCTGATGGCAGGTTCGGTGAAATCTTCGTCCAGGGCCGGCCTTTTATAGTCAACGCAGGATAAGGCGGCTGCAAGAAATAGGAGCAACCATAAGCCGGATATCAGTTTCACCGTCACCTCCAGGTAAAGGTTCGGCTCCGGGGAGATCTTCCGGATTCTAATACAGCGAGATAATGGCTGCAAGACGTTCCTTTTATCAGCCGGAAGGGAGGTGGAAGCAGTTGTAGGAACGAAAATTGCAAGCAATGGCAGTGAATATTGTGTGGACAGACTACCGGAGAGATAGCGAAATGGCCCATACCGTCCTGGATGCCCTGCCGGTCAATTACCGGAAGTTTGAGAAGGCGATTATTGCCCTCTCAAAATTGGTGAAGCAGCGCAATCTATTCCCGTCCGGCCATCCCTCCCTGCGGCATATCCTGGACGGCGCCTACCGGGCGCTGAACGACATGTTTGATAATAAGGAATCGATCTGCCTGAGGTTGGAGGCTGACTCGATCTATTATCTGAATTTTGAGAAGGATCTGGTGAAGTCCCAGGATAGTACCCTGCAAATATTCAGGACGGCCTTGCAGGAGATGTCGGTTTACGAAATCAATTTCAAGCGCGGAGTGAAGGAAGATGAATTGATGGCGTTCGTGGAAATTGCCTCCAGTGCCATCCAGAAGGATAAAACGTTCGATTTCGCTTCCGCTTGGGTAAGGATCCGGAACATCCATATCAGGCATAAGACCAAGGTGACTGGAGATTTTATCCTCCCTCCGGTTCCGGAGATGGGGGAAAGCCGGGAATTGGTCAAGAGCGCCGATATGCCGCCGGTTAAAGCGGAAGGGAAGATGGGAAAGGTGCTCGGGGGTGTGCTGAAAAATTTGAATAACATTAAGTCGCTGGAGGGAAAAAAGGCGGGCAAGAAAATCCTCGATATTCTAGAAGATGAGGGGCGCAACAGCTCCATCGTCCTGCTCCTCAGCGCCCTGGAGTCGTACGATGATTATACTTTTGCGCATAGCGTGAACGTGGCCATACTATCCTCCACCACCGCCCGGTACATGAACGCCAGTATCCAGGAAGTGGATGATATCAGTTTCGCGGCGCTCATGCACGATATCGGCAAACTGTACGTGCCCAAGGAAATCATTCATAAAAGAGGCAGGTTGACTCCCCTGGAGTGGCAGCAGGTCAAGAAACATCCGGTATATGGAAAAAGAATTCTACGGGAGGAAAGAGTCGATATGATCACCCGGCGGGTGGCCTACGAACATCATGTGCGCTACGATATGGCCGGTTATCCCTCTCTCAAGCCGGGGTATAAGTTGATTAAGGCCAGTCATCTAGTTAGAATAGCCGACAGTTACGATGCCTTGACCACGAGGAGGCCTTACCGCAGGCAGATCAGCCCGTACGAGGCCGTCAGGCTGATGGCCCGGAGCCGGGGCAGCGAGTTTCATCCGCTCTATTTTGATGGATTCATGCAGTTGCTGGGAAATATTCCGATTGGCAGCATCCTGGAATTGGAGTCGGGTGAGATGGTGCTGGTAGTGGACATCGGGAAAGGGGACGGCCAACTGCCCCGGGTGAGAGTGATCAAGGATGCCTCCGGTTCCGTGGCGCGGGAGGAAATCATCCTGGATCTGAATGAAATTGATCCCCGGACCAGAAGGTACCGCTACGCGATTAAGGACGTGGTGGATGATCCGGTCAGGGATGTGAACGTGGGCAAGTACCTGGTCACGGAATTCTGACCGGAGCGGAAAAAAAAGTGCCCAGGACGATCTTCCCCACGTGTGACGATCACCCCGGGCAAAAATGGATTTCTCCAGAAAATTATATTTTCCCCACCTGGTCGATCTGCTTCAAAAGTCCGAAGGCGGACCAGGTGTAATCAACCTCGCTGGAGGAGGAATGGATTATAAACTCGACCGGTTTACCGGTTTTAACCGGCTCCTGGGAAGTTCTGGCCAGAAAATCCTCTCCATCGGTGACTACACACCATCCGCGGGGGGCGTAGATGTTGACTATCGATGCCCGCGGATCGATCAATCTCAGGCCGAATACATCCGAGGATGAGGTTCGGACCTTGATTTTAATAAGGAATTTTCCGTCTTCCATCGGAGTCACACTTTTTTCCAGCGTCACCACTGCTCCCAGAGCCGCCTGGCTGATTAGCGCGAGCAGGGCAATCGTAGAGAAAAGAAGAACCATTCTTTTTTTCATCGCCGTCATTTCCTTATCTCATCTTGAGTTAGAAAATACAGTTGATTTATTTTGTAAGCATAAATGCTCAATCAGTTACCCTGCACTTAATTATTATAGCATATGCCCATATCTTTGTCGAGGGGTGAAATTATTTCCCCCGCGGTCGGATAAATCGTCTTAGAGGGATGGAAATGGAAACGAATGATTATTGTAACTTAAGGCAATAGCTGCAGATATATGTTAGAACAAAGAGGAATGGAGGTTGCAAAAGGCAAATTTCATGAAATATCTATCGTTTGTAATTATTGGTATAATTATTTTCCCCGGTATGGCAGAGACCGCCGGATGGGGAGAGGAAGGGGTGGAAACCCATCTCAGCGTCGGTTACGCCTTCTACGCTCCCTGGAACCTGGCCGACGTGGGATACGGTTACGACCTGGGATTGGTCATGAGGCCACCATACGCGAAGTATCTGTGGGATGAGCTGGAAAAATGGAATCTGGGTTTTGCCGTTCTCTCTTCGATAAAGGATATTCCCCGGGACAATGCTTTCCGGGATGTCTGTTTCTCGCTCCGTCACTATCTCAACCGGGGCGAATTTGGCCCTCACTGGCAGAGTGGTTTCGTGGGGGCCGGGGTCGGCATAGCGACCGTTAGGTGGGAAAATTCGCGTGGATCCAACGAAGGAAAAAGTAACGTCTATCTGCTGGAAGCAGGTTATGAAATAGATCTTAATTGCCCTCTGGACCTTCCTTTGGTCTTGATGTTTGGGGTGAATTGCCGGATAATAGACGCCGAATCGGTCAGTTATTCCGGTTTGGGTGCGGGATTGAGTATCTGCTACGGCGTGCCCGATTGACACTGGGGGCGCTTTCATAAACCACCGGCCGATTAATACCGTCAGGCGGTAACGCTGCCCCGAAGATCGGATGGCGTTGCTGGCATGCTATTTTCAAGAGAAAGAGAACAAGCCCGGATCCCTTGCCCGGATGAGGTTGAAACAGGGTTATCTGATGATTTTATAAGAGGAGAAACATGCCGGATAAGATCCTCATCGTGGATGACGAAGTGCATCTTGCAAAAATATTACAGTTTACGCTGGAACATGCCGGTTACGAAGTGGTCACCGCCTTTGACGGCCAGGAAGCGCTGGATCTCGTCGAAAGAGAAGGATTCGATTTGATCATTCTCGATCTGATGCTTCCCCTGGTGGACGGCTACAAGGTATGCAATATATTGAAAAAGGATAAGCGGTTCTCGGCCATTCCGGTAATCATTCTCTCGGCCCGGGATTTCGAGGGGATGGATATCGAGGAGGAGATAGAGGCCGAACTCTTAATGTCAAAACCCTTTAATACGGGAAACCTCCTGGTGGAGATTTCTCAGCTGCTGGAATCTTCCTGCCGGGAATAAAACGCCGGCGTCCGGCGGGGGCTAACCCGGTTGCATGAAAACTGGATTTTCCTCGGTCTCCCCGGCGGTCGGTGATTCAGCGCTCTTGCGGGGAGGAATCGAACCGAGCCGGAGCTGCCTGGTCTCCCGGAGCTCCTCCAGGCTTTGCTTTACCTCCTTGAATCCCGGAACGGCCGATAATTTTTCCAGGCAGCCGCTTAAGGTTTCGGTATCCCGTCTGTCCCGGTCGGCCAGGACCGAAACCAAATTCCGGTACGAAGCTTCAAAATCGGAGAAAGGGCCGCTTTCCGGTTCCGGGGGTAGATCAGGAATCCGGTTCCCGGCCAGATCGATGATTCCCTTCTGAATGTGGCCGAGAGGACGGAATATGCGGGTGGTTATAAGCAGGGTCAGCACGTAAAAGGAAATTATTATTACGGCCGCGAATCCGAACGTATTCATGACCAAGGCGCTTTTTAGCTGATTTACCAGGAAGGCCAATTCCGGAAATTGGCTGGAGATCGCCGATTTGCTGGAAACCAACGCGTAATAGAAGGATAATCCAAATGCCAGAGCTACGGTCAGCGAGCTGAATAATATTAATCCCCTGATTCGATTGCGCAGGGTCCGGGCCATTTCTCTGGTCAATCCGTAAGCGGTTATGGTTCTTTCATATACAGCCATGTTTTTCTCCCTGATAGAGTCCAATAAGGGATGTTTTTCAGCTGAAGTAATGATGATTTATGCCTAGAAATATGATTATATCAATAACTATGCCAGAGGAGGCCGGGGCCCGGTGGCGCAGAAGAGTTTTAAGGCGGAGGAAAGACTCTCCAGATCTATCTCCGTGTCTTTACAGGGCCCTTCCGGCCGGTTGTTCGGTATTCCGATCACGGGTATCCGGGGAGCGACATCCTGTATTCCGCTGATCAGATCCCTTTCGCAGGCTATGGCGATAATCGCCCGCGGGGAGGTTTCCCGAATTATCCGGCGGGCCACCCCTCCTCCGGGAGCGGTGTTGGTAATTACTTGGGGAAAGGAGGAACTGATCTCCTTGGCCTTTTCCTTGATTTCTTTTTTCAGGCAGCGGGGAAAGAGCACTAGCACCGGTCCCGGCCCGTTACCGGGCTTGACCAGGGTATTGGACACCATTATGAAGGAGTGGCTCAAGCGGTCCCGGGAGATACCCAGGGAGGAAGCCAACCGGGCGGCCAGGGGAAGGAGCGCGAATAGTAAACGGTTTCTCTGGGTGAGACAGACGATCAGATATTGTTTTCCGGAAATTACGGTTATGAACAGGAGAATGTACCAGAGGATAAGAAAAACGGCCAGCAGGATCAGGATCCCCGATATAGTGACCGTCCAGGCGTATCCAAAAGAAGCGATCCGGGGCAGGATGAGGTACCAGAACAGTAGAGCGAGGAGGATAAACCCCGCTATTATGATCAGGGACAAGATGAGAAATGTCCGTTTTCCCTCCTGGATTGATGCATCGGTGTTTTCATCGTTCCAATCGAGCCATTCGTCCCCCAGCAGCCTTTTTTCCCAGTTCGATTTGTCTTTGGTTGGTTCCGGCATTTGCCTCTTACTCCCGGGGCCGATCACCAGCGGGCCGTTCGTTCAGCGTCCCCTCCGTCAACCAGGAATCAATCCGGTTCGCGGCGGTCCGGGTCCCCACCCCTGGAATCCGGTTCCCTGCGGTCCTTCTTACCGCGGCGGACCAGCGGACGTAAAATATTTATTGAACTAAAATCTACTTGAACATCGATAATTCTTCAATAAGATTCAGCTGAAGACAGGAATTCATCCCCGGAGGCAGCCACCTTGAAATCGAATAGGCTAAAGACTTATCCCGCCCTGATGCTGGGAATCGTATCGATTTCTTTCGCCGCCATCTTCATTAAATTGGCCGGGGCCCCGGCTCCTCTGGTGGCCGCCCTGAGGATGATTTTTTCATCCCTCATCCTCTTGCCGGGGATTTTCTTTTTCCCTTCTTTCCGCCGGGAATTAGCCGCTCTAAATCCGCGGGAATTAAGACTTCTTCTCTTTTCCGGAGTACTCCTGGCCCTGCACTTTCTCTCCTGGATAACTTCCCTTTCCTTTACCGGGATAACCAGCAGCATCGTGTTCGTGACCGCCAGTCCTCTCTTCGTCGCTATCTACACCATCTCGATATTCCGGGAAAAGGTATCCCGGAGTTTCTGGGTGGGGATGGCTTTGGCCGTGGTGGGGGGGATTATCATGGGAGGGAATAATATGCTGGTGTCGGGAAATAGCGGGAAAGGGGATCTGCTGGCCATTGCCGGGGCGGTGGCGGCGGCGGGATACTTTTTAGTGGGAAGCAGGTTGCGAAAAAAACTATCCCTTATCACCTATATCTTTCCCGTGTACACCACGGCGGCTCTGATACTGGCGTTGACCGTTCCCCTTTCCGGTAACAGTTTTTCAGGCCTGTCGACCGGCAGCTATTTGTATTGTTTCCTGATGGCCCTGGTCTGCCAGGTTTCCGGTCATTCATTGTTCAACTGGGCGCTGAAGAACATGAAAGCCACCTCCGTCACCACCCTGATCCTGGGGGAGCCGGCGGGCACCACTATTCTGGCTTTCTTAATACTGGGACAGGCTCCCTTAAGGGCGGAAATTATTGGGGGGGGATTTATCCTGGCCGGCATTTTCGTGGTAATATATTTTAATCCCGGTTTTCTTTATTCCCCGGCCGATCCGGATAATCCTTTACAGGGTGATCATTAGTTCCTTGACTTCTTCAATCAGTTGGGGATCGCCCTTCCATTGCTTGATGAATGTCTCGAAGGCCCTTTTCGCCTCGGTTTTTTGACCCAGCCTCATTCTGGTGTGGCCCAGATAGTAAAGGGTGCGGGCGGGAGCGTCGGGATTTACGGCCAGAGCTTCAAGCAAGGGAAGGGCCTCCTCGAATTGATACTTTCTCAGGTGGATCTTGCTGATGCCCAGATCAATGAGCGGATTCGAGGAATCGATCTCTCCGGCCCTCCTCCAGGAATCCAGGGATTTATCCAATTCGTCCAGTTCGTAATAGGTTTCCGCCAGACCGATCCGGGCCTCTATCTCGTTCGGATTCTTGAATATCGATAACTTGAAGTATTCGCGGGCCTCATCGTAGTACTGAAGGGCGAAGGATGATTTCCCCAGGTACAGAAAAAGCTCCACGTTCGAAACCCCCACCGCCCGGGCCGCTTTCAGGGTGGCCAGAGCGTCCTTGTGCATCAGCCGGGCGCTCATGACCTTACCCAAAAGCAGCAACAGATCGGGATTATCGCTGTAATAACTGCGAATCGACAGTAGCTGCGCGTATGCTTCTTGATAATTACTCTGGCGGAAATAGGCTTCGGCCAGCAAAAGATTTCCTTCCAGGTTTCTCGTGTCCAGCCTCAAGGCTTGGGTGGCGTATTTTTCCGCGGTTCGGCTTTGATCCTGCTTCAGGGCGCAGGAGGCCAGGCCGAGGTAGGGGGGATAATAAATCCCCCGGATGCTGATCGAGTATTCATAGGCTTTTTTGGCTTTCACCAGTTCATTTCTCATTTCATAAGCCTTGCCCAATCCCCATTGGATTTCGTGATCCTCGGGATTGAAGGCGGCGGCTTTGAGAAAGTGTTTTTCGGCGTCCTTGTACATTCCTTTTTTAAGATAAGCCAATCCCAGGTTGTAATGGGTTTCCGCGTCCCCCGGTCCGCGTTTAAGGGCGAGAAGCCAATTTTCGATGGCCCCGTCCAGGTCATCCCGTTCCGCAGCTTCCAGGCCCAGGTTATAGTATCTGACCGCGGGATCTCCGCAGGAGGTAAATAGAAGGCCGTTGTGAAGTATTAGCGCGAGCAGGAACAAAATCCGCGTAATTTTCATATCTATATTCCTTTCATGCGTTAGAACAGGCCAAAATATATTCTATAATAGGTATTTTTTACATAAAATACATTAATAATCTTGAGAATATTAAAATTGTAGAGAAAAGCCGGTAAAATCAACACCGGTGATACAGAGCCCGGGGAATGGGTATGAAAATCGCGGTAGATATAGTGAAAAAATACCAAGATATGGAAATATTGTGGTTGACTTTCTATTGACTTTAAGCCAATTTATGGTATAGTGCAGATCTTATCTTATATTAGTTGTCCGGTACTGGTCAAGGGCCCGTTAAATCGGAGAGGTAAATTGATAAATGCTTGATAAAGAAGTAGTTTACGAAGCAACTCTCGATCACGATTTCCTGGATGAAATCTATTCCCTACCCGGCGGACAGGAAATCAAAAAATGTATCCAGTGCGGGACCTGCAGCGGATCCTGTCCTCAGGGAGCGGTGATGGATCATGCTCCCCGGAAGATATTCTCACTGATCCGGGCGGGATTCCGGAATGAAGTACTGGAATCGAACACCATCTGGTTATGTTCCTCCTGCTATTCCTGCAGTGTCCGTTGTCCCAAGGAAATTAAGATAACCGATGTCATGTACGCCCTGAAAAGGTTGGCCATCAAGGAAGGAAAGGCCAAAAGAGGGAGAAAAGCTTCGATCCTTTCGAAGAACTTCGTAAGGTTGGTGAATAAATACGGGCGAAACCATGAAACCGAACTGATGACCCGTTACATCGTGCAAGCTGAGCTCTTCAACGCCCTTAACTTCGTTCCCCAGGGAATGAAGCTGTTCACCAACGGCCGCCTGCCCCTATTTCCTCACAAGATCAAGAATATTGAGCAGTTGAGAAAGATACTGAAAAAAGTCGACGAGCTCGGGGGGATCTAAATGAAATACACTTACTATCCCGGCTGTTCCGTCAAGGCGACAGCCAATCTGTACCAGGAATCCATAGATTCCATCGCCCCCGCCCTGGGCCTGGAGCTGGAGGAGCTGGAGGACTGGAATTGCTGCGGAGCCACGGCCTATATGTCCGTCAAGGAATTGATGAGTTTCGCTATCTCGGCCCGGAACCTGGCCCTGGCGGAAAGATTTCACCGGGATGTGGTCACTCCCTGCAGCGCCTGCTACCTGGTCCTCAACAAGACCAATCATTATTTCGCCGATTATCCGGATATGCGGAAAAAATTGGGACAGGCCCTGGAGGCCGGCGGACTCAGTTATAGCGGCAATATAAAGGTCCGTCATATTCTGGATGTGGTGGTTAACGACGTGGGCGTGGAAAAGATATCCACCCTGGTGAAGAAAAAATTAACGGGCCTGAAGGTGGCGCCCTTCTACGGTTGCCAGATCGTCCGTCCGGAAGAGGGATTCGACGATCCGGACGAGCCGGAGAGCATGGACCGCTTGATCGAAGCGCTGGGAGCGACCAGCGTCGAGTATTCGATGAAAACCAAATGTTGTGGAGCTTCGTTGATGGGCACGGAGGAAAAGCTGGCTCTGAAGCTGTGCCGGACGATTCTGGCGGAGGCGGAAAGAAGCGGTGCCCACTGCATCATCACCCTTTGCCCCCTCTGCCAGATGAACCTGGATGTGTACCAGTTCAAAGTAAATAATATGTTTAAAACAAAATTCAATCTGCCTGTCATGTACTTCACCCAGTTGATCGGTCTGGCTCTGGGAATGCCGGCGCGTGATCTGGGATTGAACCGGTTGGCGGTAAAAATATCAGGTCAGAACAAGAGTATCATTGAGGGAGCGTGAGATGTCTGTACGGATAGGTGTGTACATCTGCCATTGTGGAACCAATATCGCCGGTAAGGTAAACATCGACGAGGTGGTGGACTTTACCAGGGGCCTGGAGAACGTCGCCCTGGTCAGGGATTACAAATTCATGTGTTCGGATCCCGGGCAGGCTTTGATCCAGAAGGATATTGAAGACGGATTGCTGGACCGGGTAGTGGTCGCTTCCTGCTCACCCCTGATGCATGAGAATACTTTCCGCTCGGCTTGTGAAAGAGGGGGGCTCAATCCCTATCTCTTCACCATGGCCAATATCCGGGAGCAATGCTCCTGGGTGCATGTGGATACCCTACTGACCACGGAAAAAGCCAAGGGCCTGATATCGGGCGCGGTGAGCCGGGCGGCGTTGCTGGAAGCCCTGACCAAGCGGGAGGTGCCGATCAATCCCCGCACTTTGGTTATCGGGGGGGGCATCGCCGGTATCCAGGCCGCTCTCGACCTGGCCG
>JAFGPI010000138.1 GCA_016926065.1 Candidatus Krumholzibacteriota bacterium | reverse complement strand
GGGCGTGGATACTAATAGATGTTCCACATCTTGAAAATGGCCGTGGAAATGGAGTCCACCTGCGCGCGGTTGAAGAACCACAGGGGTAATCCGAATTGAATGCTGGGAGCGGCCACGGCGCCCTCCGACTCGGCCAGCACGTCGGCGTACTTGGTGGTCCAGAACGCCACCACCGTGTGATCCAGACAGGATCTTGAATTGCGCGCCCGCATCCGGTAGATGGGGTGAAAGCAGGACTGGCTGGAGAGATTGTTGTATTCCATCCAGTACGCCGGATCGTAACATTCGGCGTAGAAGAATCCCCGCACCTGGGGATCGAAGAAACGTCCGGGAAGGGTGACCTGATCCCACAGCACGAGTTTCTTGGGAAAATCGGGGCACTGGGCCGTGATCGGATCCTGGCGGTCCAGGTATCCGTAGGCCATGGCGTCCCGCTCGATATCCCGGCGGGGATATTCCGGCCCCACGCGGAAAATCCCTTCCATCTTATCCAATATGTTGACGCAGTAGTCGTAATAGGCCATGGTCTGGGCGCCCACCGTATCCGGGTAGGCCTGCCGCTTGACATAGAGGGGGAACTGCTGGGACCAGGGCGGCACCACCGCGGCCAGCCCGCCGTTTCTACGGGAATCTCCCAGGGTCCAGAGATGACCTCCGCAGGCCATGTAGTAGCTCAGAAAATTGATCGTCCGGGGAGAGGATGGATTGACCAAATAATCGGGAGTAAAGAGCACCACGCTGTTCCAGATACTGCCGGAAAATTGATTAATCGCCGTACTGTAGGTCCAGATGACGTTTTTGTATTTCCACAGGTGCCGGATGGTAGGGGCGGCATGACCGTTATCGTTGACGTCGTAAATGTCCCGGGAGGGAACGAAAGTCGGCGCCTGTACGCATATCGCCTCCCAGAAGTCGTCGTGCTCCTCCTCGGTGGGGAAGGCGAAGACCTCCTGGGAGAAGTTGGAGGAGGGAAAGTCATCCACCCATAGCAGATCCCTGGCCATCAAGGCGGGGATTACGCGCAACTCCAGTATGCCCAGGGTAACGGTTCCCAGAACGTCGACCGATTCGACGTATAAAGTGTGGATGCCGGAATAGAAGATATAAGACGGAGCGGATAGAATATAGGGGCTGGGGGATACACTCCAGGCTTTCGGCTCGTTGACATCCTCAACGTCCCAGCCGTACCGGTAGTAGGCCACGGTGGCACCGTACCCGCTGGCATCCCCGGTCCAGCTGAAATTCAACTCGAATCCCGGCGGAATATCGACCACCTGGCGGTTGAGGTTGGTGCCGATAAAGGAAAAGATTCCCAGGTAGGGATCCTTTATCCTCAAAAGGGGCCCGGTGGGTACCTGGGGCAGGAAAACCCGCACGTTGGTGCCCGCGTCGAAAATGGCCGATACCGCTCCCGCCTCGTCCTTCGCCTGCACCACGAACATGTGTGTGATACCGGGAGAGAGGACCTCGTCGTCTCCGATTACGGTCGTTTTGCCCGAATCTCCCTCGCATTCGTACGAGTACCAGGGCGACCAGAGGGGCTCGAACAGCTCCGGCGACTCGTTAAGCATGCGCAGGGAGGTGTAGTTGTAGGTGGTGTACAGGTAACGGATGGAGTCCACCGCCTGGTAATTCCAGGGAGAATTAATGGGATCTTTACCGTACCATTTGAAGGTGGTGATCAGGCTCAGCATCTGGGTGCTGCCCGCGGGCGTGGGGGGGACCGGATAGGTGATAAATACGGCGGGGGCGAAGGTCCAGGCGTTGAACGATCGATATTCGGTTTTCGAAACGCCGCCCCGGTCATCCACCGCCCTGACGAAAAGGGTATGGGTCTTCTGGAATTTGGTGTAAAGATTATTATTGATCACGACGGTGCTGTCGTACTCGTCCGCCGAGGCGGTGAACATTTTGTCCGTGAGGACTGTTCGGGTCCATTTATCGGTGCCGGTGGTATCATCAGGATTGAACCCGATCGGGTCCCCGTCGATCATCACGTATTCATAATAAAGGACGGTTCCGTCTGGATCGTCGCCGATCCAGAAAAAATGCACCCTGTACTTGGTGGTTTCCCCTTCGATGGGGCCGTTGGTGAGATAGACATTGGGAATCTGGTTGGGGGGCTGCTGGCCGGTAAAAATGTCGTTGGAGCACCCGGACAGCAGGAAGGCGGCCGCCAGTAAACAGGCGACCAGGATCTCCCCGGCTCTTACCCCCGCCCGGCCGGGGCATTTCGCGGAAGGAGCGTATTTAAGGGCGCCGGCCATGGTAGTCACCTCAACGTATCACCACGAATTTACCCACCGTCCGGGGGAACGCCTGGTCTTGCGGATTCACGCAGAACAGATAGACGCCGCTGCCTATATCCTGCCCGTTGCGGCTAATCAGGTTCCAGGATTCGGTTCCGTCCCCCTGCCTTCCGTCGTGGGCAAGCGTGATCACCAGGTCCCCGGATACGGTGAAAATCCGGATGGTGCTCCAGCAGCGGGGAAGGTTGCGAAATTCTATCTTGTACCCGGAAGGATCTTCATTGCAGGGTCCCAGCCTCCAGGGTTCCATCGACTCGAGGGTGGCCGGATTGGGGACCACGTACACTTCTTTCTCTTGAAAACTCGTGGCGTTCTGGGCCTCCGAGTTGGATTCGATATATTTGAAATTGGAGGAGGGGCTGTTATGCCGTCCGGAATAGGCGGGCACGCCGTCTATTATCACGTGATCATAGGGGACCACGGAATAGAAGTAGGGCAGGCCTTTCTTGGCGGTCCCATCCAGGTACCGGTAGTAACGCTTTCCTCCCTCGAAATTCAGATTCAAGCGGGCGATCGCCTCCAGGGTGTCGCACTCCTCGTCGGTAAGGCCGGGGGGACAGGGGACGGTATCCCGGGGAAAATAGACCAATGCCTGCTCGAACAATTTTATCGTTTCATCCCGCCGCCACAGGTGCTGTAGCGGAGTGTACTCCCATCCCCCCTCTTTCACCGGTTTCTTGAAATCCCGGTCGGGGGAGATACCGTTAATCAGGTCCCGCGTCTCCAGGAAGCTCCAGAGCTCATGGTTCGGGCCGTTGGATTTGCTGGTGCCGAGGGGCCGGTGCCAGTTATCCGCCCTCCAGATCTCGTATCCCTCGAAATCGTAAGCCAGGGTCATGGCGTCGGGAGTGGTCTCGCTGAGATCATCCCACAGCACCACGATTCCCTCCTCGCTCGATACCACCCGCATGTGGGGGGGAGTGGGGGCGGAGCCGGTGACCCACCGCAGGGGAGCTTCCTTTCCGTCCACTCCGGTCTGGTAGTAGGAGGGATCGGCATCCAGGTTTTTGTAACACCCGTTGTAATCCATGGCCCACTGCTCCAGGTAACAATCCATGTTGCTCCAGCAGATCTCGAGTTTGGGAACATCGTATTTTTCATCTATGCCGTCGCAGGGATCTGGATCCCAATCGGCCAGGCGCCCCACCATGGGGGATTCCCTTCCGTCTATCCCGGTGCTGTCATCCCCATCCAGGTTATAGTAGCAGCCCTGATAGGCGATGGTGGCGGCGGCGGCGTTATCCAGCATCTCTTCCAGGCCCGTTCCGCCGACATAGGCCAGGTGCATTTCGATCGATCCGTGGGGGGGCAGCAGGGGAAAAGAGCCGATGCTGATCAGGATCCGGTAATCCCCGGGGGTGTCGGTGTTCGGTTCCCTCGCATAGGTGGAGATGGCGTCGTAGCGCTCGTAATCGTTGGTGGCGTCACCGCCGCTCTCGTAGGGTTGCAGGCCCCGGAAGGTTCTGAAGGTGACCACGCTGGTGAGGGGAAAGGGCGGTGCCAGGTTGTCCTGCAGGGAGGTGGTGTGGCCCAGGACGGCGATCCCGAAGTATCCCGGAGTCCTGCCGTCGTCTCCATCATGGTCATAGACGTATGCCACGTATAGTCTCACCGGTATTTCCGCCTCTCCCTTGGGAGCGCACCAGACGCCTTCCCAGTAACCGACCTGGTCGTCCATATAATACGATCCCAGTGTCCGGGGCCCGGCGTCCAGATCGGCGTAGATTCCCAGGTAGACGCTGGAGAGGTATTCTCTTCCTTGGTTGGTGATCAGGTAGCGCACTCCCACGAAGTCGTCGTAAAGGTCCTCCCCCCACTGGTAGCTTTCCTGGCGTATGTGCACGTTCAACGGCCTGTGCTCGGGCCAGAGAAGCGAGCAGGATTCCTGGTCGTCGGTAAACCAGCAGGAGAACATCTGCTTGCCGGAGGCGGCGAAATCCTCGTCCACGTAGCCGTCGCCGTCGTCGTCCAGGCCGTTGAGCCAATCCTCGTCGTACCGCCCATCGCCGTCATCGTCGGCGGGGCCGGGAAAACGGTCGCCCCGCAGGTCCCCCTCCTGGCTGCTGTAGATCGTGTAGAGGGCGCCCTGGGGGGGGCGGAACTCGGTTTCCGGGTATCCGGTGGAGACCGAGGGTATGCCGTTCTTCACCGCTCCCACCCAGAGTCCGGCGGCATAGAGGTATTCCACCCCCGAACTGGCGGGATATTGCGCGGAGGGGACCTCCGCCATCGGATATTCGCTTTTAGGCATGGAACCGAAGATCCCCCAATTGGTCACGTTCATCTGAAGATTTCCGACATTATGTACGAAGTCGCCGTTCACGGTGGGGGATTTACGGGGATCGGGCGGCTTTCCCCCCAGAGGGGTTGAACGCTCTTGAGCCCTTGTCAAACCACAGGTTAAGACTATCAGGAGAAAGGTTAGAATACTTCCTTTGCGTATCTGTCGAGGAAGCCCTAATACCATGCTGTTCCACCGCCCGCGGATTTGCTGCACGGATCGACTCCGGCAACTACGGCCTTTATATACATACATTTTACCATAATATACTCAATTTTGTTTCAAATATCGCAATATTTTTCAACGCCGCCGGATACCCGGCGACCCTTTCCGGGGGGGGAAAGGGGCAATTCGGATTTGCATAATTTTCGGGTCTGGTCCATTATTTTAGGGAACCGGACCGGTTTTGGTTGCGTAATTAAATATAGGTATCACCGTTCCGCGGCGGTGTTATATATTTAAGGGCGGGGCGGAAGATTTCCACGTGGCCTCTTAAATGTATATTCCGGCGGTAGTAAAGAACGGAGGCTCCCTCTCTCATGGCAGATGCCGCGCACAAGAAGGTTCTTCAACAGGGAGTAAGCGCCTGGAATAAATGGCGCCAGGAGAATCCCGCCATCAAGCCCGACCTGTCAGAGACCAACATCAAGATCAGAAAGCTTTCCCACGTGAATTTCAAGGATACCGACCTGCGCGGGGCCCTGTTGGCGGGGGTCGATCTGAGGGGAGCCAACCTGGAAAACGCCGACCTATCGGGGGCCGATCTGATGGAAGCCAATCTGCAGGATAGCTGGCTGTCCGGCGCCAGCCTGCGCAAAACGAACCTAATGGGTGCCAATCTGAAGAACGCCGACCTGACCGGCGCCAACTTCGAGGAGGCCATATTCTACCGGGCCGATTTGAAAAATTCGGAATGTGTTTACAACTATCTGTGGCTTAATACCTTGATGGATTTCGCCCATGGGTTGATAGACCTGGGGGATGAAGAGCCGCTATTTGAATTCGAGGATACCCAGGGCACCTATATCGATAACAGCTTCGTCTCCACCAGCATCAGCAGGCTGGAGATCGTCCTTTCCGATCCGGTTTCGACCAAGGCGATCTACGAGATACTGGGCTCGCTGAACAGGCTTTACAACCATGTATCCCAGAGGGATCTGCCGGGGCCGATTATCAAGATAGGAATGCCTGAATAGATTATCGATAAAGGAGATAACGGGGGAGAGGGCATGAACAAGATCTCTTTTAACGGAGCCACCGGGGTGATAAACGAATTCAAGGAACGGTTCCTGACGACCGGGCCGGGGAGGTTGGAGCCCCTGGAGGAAGTGGGTGAGAGGTACGGTGATATCCTCAGGGAGATCGCCTCCGCCTATGCAATCGAGGTCCGGTTCCTGGTGAATGTCGTCGATTATCTCCTGGAAAACGCCGTTCTCGAAGCGCAAGTGGAATCTATTATTGAAGATAAGCCGGAGGACCTGGTGGGCCTGGCCCGGGACGTGGAAGTGCTGGAGAAATACCTACGCAATGGTACGATCAAAAGCGTAACGGTCTTTGATGAATTGAGGCTGTAGAAAGACCCGGCCGCCAGGTTCTCGCGAAACCGCGGCGGCCGGGTCTTTTCATATCTCAGGTCCCTCAAACGGGGAGCGTCGTTCTACCTTAAAAGGATCATCTTCAAGGCCGATGCCTGTCCCTCCGCCTGGAAACGGCAGAAGTACACCCCGCTGGCCAGCTGAGCGCCCCTGTCGTTTTTCCCGTCCCAGGAGATGGTGTGGCTACCGGCGGTCCATCTCTTGCCCGCCATCAGCATCCGCACCCGCCTTCCGGCGATATCGTAGATGGCCATGGTGACCGGGCCATCCTTCTCCAGGGCGAAGACGATATTGGTGGAGGGATTGAAGGGATTCGGATAGAGATTGATCAGGCCGGTTTTGAATCCCGGAGTATCCGGATCGGTTCCGGTGCCCATGGTGGGGATGAAGCACAAGCGCAGGTCCCGGCATTCGTGTCCCTGGTCGTCAATTGTTATCACTTCCAGTAGGTATAGTCCGCTGGCGAATCCGTGCGTATCCCAATGCAGGGTGTCCACCACGCCGTGTCCGTGGCAGATACCCATGTCTATCGGTATCCATCCCGGACTGGAAGGGGACCCGTCGCGGGGACGCGAGCTGCGGGAGCCGCCCCCGCCTCCGCCTCCATCCGGGGGGGATACCTTGACGTATCCGGCCACTCGGGCGCTGGCGCCAGCCCCCCCGTCGAGGTCGAATCCCTCGGTGGTCGGCTCTCCGTTCGAGTTCTCTCCCACATCATACTTGTTGTCGGCGGTGCTTCCCCCGCCCCAGGGATTCATGAAATCGATTCGCTGCACCGTGCTGTCCTCGGATACCTGTTCCTGCTCCCGCGAGCCCAGGGTTACAAAGTGGCCGAGGGTGTCCCCGGCTCCTTCGCCGGTAGTTACGGTGTCCTTCAGCAGCACGATCACATCCTCGCTATCCGATTCCATCTCGCGGAACATCTCCCCCAGGCCCGCTTCGTCATTAACGGGGTGCTGGCTGACATCCCAACCTTCCGCCCCATGTCCCTTGAGGTAACTTTTTATTCCGTTCACCAATCCCGTGCCGGTGGTGCCGGTGGCGTCGGTGCCGCTGGGCCCCTGGAGTTCCTTGGCTATATCTTCCCCGGACTGCTCGGGCTTGCTCTCGTCCCCTTCCGGATTGTCCAGCTCCTCGTGCCCGTTGTCGGCCATGTACTTCAGGCAGCAGGCGGCCGCCGTTATACCGCAGCTCACCGAATCGAAAGCGGTACCCAGGCCCAGCTGATTGACCGGGGTAAGCTCGCGGGAAAACGACTGGACCAGAGGGAAGACCTGGGCTCTTCCGGTACCGGGTGCGGGCAATTCGTCTTCCAGTTGGTAGCAGATATCAAAAAAGGAATCGATGTGGTATACCCCGACCGAATCCCGGTCGAAATCCACGAATTTCGGTATGGGCGGAGTGGGATCTACGAAAACGTCTACGGTGTCCCGCCAGATTCCGTAGGGGGGCACGTGAAAGGCTACCTCGAACTGCACGCACTGGCCCTCGAAGGGCTCCGATCCGGGATCGAAGTAGGCGCACCAGCCGTCGCCCTCTCCCTGGGGATAGATGGTCGAAGCCCGTAGTCCCCCGCCGTCATAATCGACATAGAAGGGCATGAAGGGCACCGTTTCGCCGCAGTGCCGGTAGCTGAACTCGGCGAAGAGGGGAGGTTCCAGCTCTGCTCCCCCGGAAAGGGCGGCGGAGATCTCGATCAGTCCGCTGGGGGAGACCACGGCCACGTTCGACCGGTAAGCGGTGGGAACCTGGATATCGGCCCGGGGCGGGTAGTAGGGAAGGATATACTCCTCCCAGGAGAGAAGCTCTCCCACAGCTATTCCGCTCTTGCTGTACAGCAGGATGGGGGGGCTGCCCAGGGGGTACAGGTAGGTCTCGAAATAGGGGGGATACTGATTGACGACGCCGGTCAGGTGCAGCGGCACGTAGTTTATCAGGGTATCCCCGGGGAAATGGTAGGGAAGCTCGACCTCGAAAAAGACATCGAAGAAACTCTCCGCCGGGAAATCGATTCCGGGCTCGATGCTGCGGGTGCTGCCCAGCGATATCGGGCCCTCCTGCTTGCGGATTATTATGTCGGTGCCTTTGAGGTTGAGGGAGATGATCTCGGTATCGATGACGTGATGCCCCTCGGGATCGGGATAGGGATCGCTGAATTCGATGTCGGAGGGTCCCCGCAGAATGACCGTGTCCGGGGGGCCGAAGCTGTAAAGATTGAGGACCATCTTGACGTCCTGGGCGATCGTTTTTTCGTTGGGGAAGCTGGGCGAGCCGCTCAGGAATCCGGCGGCAAGCAGGTAGATCACCGATAGAGCCAAGAACAGTCCCAGTAGGCGTTTGCATTTTGACATGCGTGAACCTCCAGGTTGGGGTGCCGGCCTGAAATGTTGTCCGGATGAGCCGGATCATCGAAGTAGAGAAATGGCAAGACCAAGGGTGTGAAGCGGGATGAATTTTTCTACTGATACAACATGTTACCCCAAGGCCGTTTAGTGGAAAAAATTATACCATAATATGCTGCGGCGATCAAGAATTATGGATAGCGGGAAATATCCTCTGAGGATCAAGGATTCCGGAAGCGCCCTCTATTGCGGTTTTTTTTTGAATTTCTGCACCCGGCGGTTCCCGCTATCGACCACGTAGAGGTTGCCGGAGGGGGAGGAGACCAATCCTACCGGATGAACGAACTCTCCCTCGGAGATGCCGGGGGATCCCAGGGTGGCGATAAAGTCCCCGGCGGAATCGAATACCTGCACCCGGTGGTTTCCGTAATCGGTGACCACTATATTATTGTCCGGATCGATGGCCAGATCGAAGGGGCAGTTGAACTTCCCCGGGCCGGTGCCGCTTCCTCCCCATTCGAATTGGCAGTCTCCCTCCGGGGAGAATTTCTGCACCCGGTGATTGTAGCACTCGGAGATGTAGATATAGCCCGCCGGGTCGACGACTATTCCCATGGGACTGTTGAATTGGCCGGGACCGGTTCCCAGGCTTCCCCAGGAATCGATGAAGGTGCTGTCCGGGGCGAACTTCTGCACCCGGTGCAGATAGCTGTCGGTGACCAGGATCTCTCCGGCCTGGTTCAGGGCGATACCTTCGGGCGATTCGAACTGTCCCGCTCCGCCGCCCTTGCTGCCCCAGGAGAGGAGCAGGGTGCCGTCCGGCAGAAATTTCTGGATGCGGTGGTTTCCGTTATCCACCACGTAGATATTCCCCGCGGCGTCGGAGGCGATATCGGCGGGGAATTGGAATTGCCCCGGTCCGCTTCCCTTGGTTCCCCAGGCCGTTATGAAGGTGCTGTCGGCGTCGAATATCTGCACCCGGTGATTCCAGTTGTCCGTGACGTAGACGTTTTCATCGCCGTCCAGCGCTATTCCCCGGGGGTATTCGAAGTTGTAGTCGCCGTATCCCACGCTGCCCCAGGCCAGCACGAATATGTAGTGATCGGTGGCGTAAGGTCCCGCCTCGAGCAGCAGGCGGTTTTCGACCAGGGAGGCGGCGCGCCCGCCCGGCTGAGAGCCGATGATTCCCGGATCGAAGATGCAGTCGGCCAGCGTCCCCCCGGAGAGCTCCCAGGCCCAGAAGGGAGGAGTCTGGGTTTCGGCCTGGTAGCCCAGGTAGGGTTGGATCTCTATGCGGAAGGCGGGGACGGAGTAGAAGGAGATATCCAGGCGCGGTATCACCCGGATCTCCATCCGGCAACTGGCGTAGTCTTCACATTCGAAGGAATGGGAGTGGTAGGAGCTGAGCGCGGTCCTTTCATCGGACCAGGCGCCGTAGTAGTACCGGGAGCCGATCCGGTAATCGGTGCTGTGGGATATGGCGGAGCGGCAATCTCCGGAGAAAACGCCCTCCACCTGGTATTTGAGGATAAAGCTCAGGGTCGCCTTTTCCACCACGGGCACCCTGCCGATATATTGAATTATGGTTTTTTCCACCGAGGCCACCGGCAATTCCCCCGCGATATCGGTTTCCTCCGGCAGATCGCTCCGCACGGCGAAGTTCAGATCCAGGGTTCCCTCGGCGATGGCGTGCACCTCGTGTATGAAATAGGAGATGATGGTGAAGCCGCTTTCCAGCACCGGCGTGAAATCCACGTAGCCCTCGCTCACGGATATTTCGGCCGGAGAGACCGGGATTTCGTTCCGGTAGATGATAAATCCGGACAGATCCAGGCGGCCGCCGGCCAGGGATACTCCCGGGGCCGTCCACAGCCGGTCCGGCCGGTAGAGCGCGTCGGTCCGGACGGCGGAGGCGATTTCCCCGGCCCTGCCGCCTACGGCATATTCCGCCGCCCCGGTCGAAGCCAGGCCGATCTCCAGGACGGTATCGATCCGCCCCGATTCCACCGCGTCGGTCAGGTATCCGGGGACCGTTTCCAGGCACAGGAGGGGACCCTGCCGGGAGGCCGAGATCACCTTGCGGATATATCCGCCGCCGCCGGTTCCGACGACCAGGTCTCCCTCCCCGATAGCGGAGCTTTGATGAGGATCGTTCATCATCAAGAACGAGCCGTCGAAGCCGTTCAGGGAGAGGCTGTCGTTTTCCGGTATCACCTTCACGCGGGGCGCTATCCTGGCCGGAATCGGCCCCTCCGCCGGCTCCAGGGGGGACTTTTCCCCGCAGCCGGCGATTATCACCAGGCCCAGCAGGGCCGCTAGGAAGATCGGAACCGGTAGTCCCGCCAGGAACGACAGAGCCGGCAAGCCCGGCGGCAGGGCCGCTCGAAACGACAATAATCTTGAATATCTGCTCGTCTTCATGCCTTATGCTTTTCCCTTCCGGCCGTTTCGATTGACCGCCGGAGCCGGCGAACTTCCTCCTGCCCGCCGGCGAGCCCCCACCGCCGCCGGATTCCGGCCGGTTCCATCAACCGCCGGCGCCGGATATCCCCCACTGGTTGAAGATGAAATCGGCCAGGCTGTCGGCCGTTTCGCGGCGGAAAAACCAGAGGGGGAACCCGAAATGGAAACTGGGCGCGGCCACCGCCGCGCCGGAGCTCACCTCCGGCACGACATCCTCGAAACTCGTCACCCAGATGGCTATCACGGAGTGATCGAGCGCCGAATTTTCGGCGGCCGACCGCATCCGGTAGAGGGGATGAAAACAGGTCCGGGATGCAACCAGACGCCGGTCCATCCAGTACTCCGGATCGTACACCTCCACGTAGGTAAATCCTCCCGGCACGCTGGTGAGATCGAAATTGAAGAAGCGCCCCGGAGCGGTGACTTCTTCCCACAAATCGAGCCGGGGCGGTATATCGGCGTGCGCGCCGGTCATAGCGTCGGCATCGTCCCGGTAAGCGTATCTCATCACGTCGTAATGATTGACGTACCGCAGGGGCATGCCGGAGTCCGTGCGGAACCGGCCGGAGACCTTGTCGATCATGGTGACGCAGTAGTTGTCGTACGCCATGCTGGAGGTGCCGCTGCGATCGCCGTCGCAGCCGCCGGAGGGCCCCGTGATTTCGCATTTCAGGTTGAGGGGGAAGATCATGGCGGAGGCCTCCAGGACCGAGGCCAATCCCCCGTCCGCATCGGAGCGCCCCAGGGTCCAGATATGCCCTCCCCGGCGCAGGTAGATGGAAATGAGGTTGGAGGTCACGTCGGATGATCCCTGGAGGATGGTGCTTTCCGGTATGAAGTGGACGATCTTGCTCCAGTAATCGTTATTGCCCTGGGAATAGGTCCAGATGATATTCTTGTATCTTCCCATATGATCGATTTCCGGAGGGCTGTAGTATTGAAAGCAGTCGTAAACGTCCCGGACGGGATCGAATCCTTCCGCCCGGGAGCAGATATCTATCCAGAAATCGTCGTGCTCGTATTCGGGGGGATAGGAATAGGTGGGATTCGGCGCGTTGGTGGCGTAGAAATCATCGACCCACAGTAGGTTTCGGTCCAGGGGAAAGGGTACCACCTCCACCGTTATCCTTCCCCGGGCCAGGTTGCCGCCCAGGTCGGAGGCCTCGATATAGAGGGTGTGCGAACCGGAGAAGAACATGGTTTGCGCGATGGCGGTGATTTCGGGCCGGTAGGGCGCGTCCCACCGGTCCGGGTCCTCGATATCCCAGCCGTACCGGTACCCGGCCAGGGTTCCGCTGTAAGCGCTCAGGTCGGCCGCCCAGTGGAAATTCAGGGGAGTCCCCGGAGCCACCTTGCGGACCTCGGGATTGAGGTTGGTGCCCACGAAGCGGAATGACGCCAACAGGGGATCCAACACCCGCAGGTAAGGGCCGGTGACCGAATAAACCTGGAAATGGCGGACGTTCACGTTCTTGGTAAAGGTGTCGGTCACGGCTCCCCGGTAATCCCTCGACTGCACGGCGAAGAAATGGTAACGGCCCACCACCAGCTCCTCATCGTCACCGATGATGGTGCAGAGGCCGGAATCACCGGGAGCGGTCAGGGTGTACCAGCGGGACCAGCGGTCCCCGTACCGCCAGGGATTTGCATTCAGATCCTTAATGAAATCGAAGGACGAGTTGTATTGCCCCAGGGTGTCAATCGACTGGGTCCAGAGGTAGCGGATGTCCCGGGTCGGATTTTTCCCTTCGCTCCTCCAGCCGAAACGCACCACCTTGGAGTAATTGGGGATGCTGGCCCCCGGCGCCGGGATATCGATAAACACGTACGGTTGGGAAAGGATGGGCGGCTCCTCTTCCGGCCGCAGGACGGGATTCTCATTGCAGCCGGCCAGGGCTGCGGATAGAAGCGCCAACGTCAATATCGATCCAATAACGCATTTCATGGATAGATCCAATCTTCCGGGACTAACATGATAAATATATAAAGAAAATGATCCGGTTTACAGGTGAAAATGTGAAAAGCTAGAAAGGGAGCAGCTGTGCCGCCGCTGCCGGCGATTTTACTCCGCCAGCCGGCAGGCGACTTCCGGGTTCCGGCCGGCCGGGCTGAATGCCGGTGCCGCCGTGATCACCGGGGCGGCCCTTATCCGGACCGCCGCGGGGGAGCGGGACCGCTTGTTCGCTCCCCCGCGGAAGAATCGGGGCTCTGGGGCCGTCCGCCGCGCTCTAGCGGTCGGCGGAGGGAGGAGGCAGTTCCAGCACTTCGGGCCGGGGCAGGGCCCGTTTACTCAGGCCCATGCGGGCCGAAGCCTCGGTCAGGGTGGTTCTTTCCGCTTCCACGTAGAACTGATCATCGCAGATATAGGAAGCGGTGTAACCGACATAGCCGGCCTCGATATGATAGGTCAAGGTGGCCGTGAGGCGGTCGGTGCCGGAGAACGAAATGGAGAAATTTATGGTGTAATCGTAAAATATCCCGTCGGCCTCGGAATAGTCGTTCCATTCGTTCCCGCCGCTGTGGCTGGCCTCGTCCCAGTCCACCATCCAGCCGGCAAAGCAGATCATATCTTGCTCGATGGTGACCATCTGGTAATTGGTCGAAACGAACGAGTATTCGCACGATTCGGCCACCTGGGCCCCCTGCATGGAGGTGATGTAGAATATTCCTTCGTAGGGATTGGTGTCGCAGGGAGGGCAGTCGGGACAGTCGGGGCAGTCCGGGCAATCGGGACAATCGGGGGTGCCGCCGAGATAGACCGTATCGGGGGGACAGTCGTAGATATATACCGTGTCGGTTTCGGTGCCGACAGTGCCGCCCGGGTCCGCCGGGTCGGAGCCCGATCCGGAGGGACTGACCTGAACGTTCGTGGTTTGATCCCCGTCGCAGCCGTGAAGGGCGATAAGGGAAAGGATGGTCAAGAGAATAAGCGGTAGCATGAATCTTTTCATGGCTCAACTCCTCAGGTTGTTGAAGCGCGAGATGCCGATTGAGCTAGAGAAAACCAGGGCATAAAAAAAAACCCGCGAAACACCTCCTTGTGCTTTGTACCCGCGCTTACGGCGGGTGGTGTGTTCCTCAAGTTTTCATATTAATTCTACCATTTTACGGGTGGAGAAGTCAAGAGGCCTTCGGGAATGGGCCAGGGAACGGAAGGGACATCGTGACCCCCCGTGGCAGATAATTCAAGTTCTTTGTTCATAAGATCCTCCAGGTAGACGGGAGGGATCAGAGCGATTCTTTGTGATAGGTCTGGTTGCTTCTCTTTAGCCAGCTGCCAGGGAGTTTTGTTTTCTTTGTAGGAGTTGGGCCGGAAGAGATTGAAGAAGATCTGGTAGGCGTAAGCTTTTTTCATGAAATCACCGATATCTTTGAAGTTTTCCAGTTCATAGAACTCTACCTCTACCAGATTATGGGCAGTTTCGACGTCAGACTGGAAGGTGTGGGCGCCGGCGGGGATGGTATTGTGGATTTGGCCGTCTATATCCTCAACGGCTAAAGTGTACGGGCTAGGATCCTTAGCATGTACATGATTAATATATTCTGAGCCGTTATCTGTCTGACGGACCGTTCGAGATAAATCGGTACCACAGTTCTGAAGTTCCCGGTTCAGATACCGGGCGAAGAGAGTGGCATTGATCGCCGATCTCTCCTGGCCAAAGCTGTAAAAGTCAAGACTTGATCGGACAGGTACCCCGCCTGGGCGGTGTCTGTCAGATCAAGCCGCGATCTGTTTTTCCGCCACGATGG
>JAFGPI010000012.1 GCA_016926065.1 Candidatus Krumholzibacteriota bacterium | reverse complement strand
TTTTAATTATAAATTAAAATATTATGAATAATGATTAAAGTAAATGTGATCCTCCGCCGGAGCTTCTCCCACCCCTCGGCTGTTCTTGAATAATTGGGCCGTTTCGGTTATCCTTGGGCACCGCGCCGCGGGTAGGACCAGCGCAGCGCGAGCCGAGGACGACCACCGTCTTTTTCCCGGAATCGAGGGGTGGGGGAGCGTGAAGGAAAAGAAGATCAATTTGAGGAACGAACTGGAAGCCCTGAAAAGAAAAGCGGAACTCACCTTCAGGTCCCGGGAATCCTTTCCCGGCCCCCAGGGATATTCCCCTCCCGGACCGGATCATCCCCTGCCCCCGTTGATGGGGGGCGATATATTCCAGGAGGTCGTTCCCGATATGGAAGGGACGGTAAGGGAAGGGGGCGGGCCGCTGGAGATCCTGGTTCCGGGAGCGCCTTTTTCATGCGGGAGGGGAGAATTCTACCGTATCCTGGTCGAAGCGGGGGAGATCTGGGAACGGGCCGCGGAGGTTCTGGATGAATACCTGGAAATCCTTTCCGCGCCCTTCGATACGGGAGTGAAGGGGCTGGAGGATTTGGGGGCGTTACGGGAAATACTCCCGGCGGAGGTTTGCTATCTCGACATCGAGACTACCGGATTGAGCAATACGCCCCTCTTTCTGGTGGGGCTCATGTATCTGCGCGGCGGACGCCTCATGAGCGATCAACTTTTTGCCCGCGACTATACGGAGGAGGAATTCATACTCTCCTTCCTGAATCAATTTCTGTCCCGGTACAAAGCGCTGGTGACCTTCAACGGGGCGCGTTTCGATCTTCCCTTCATCCGCGAGAGGATGTCTTTCGCCGGATTCAACCTGGATTATTCCGGCCGGCACATAGACCTGTTGCCCCTGTCCCGCGGACTGCTGGGCGGGAGGACGCCCAATCACAAGCTTCAAACCCTGGAGATTCATCTGCTGGGCAGAAAACGGAGCGGTGACATTCCGGGCTCCCGGATCCCCCGGGCCTACCACGATTACGTCAGGAACGGGGGGGCGGGGGAAATGGCCCGGGTGATTCATCACAACCGCTTGGATCTGTTATCCATGCTGGAATTGGTGATAAAGTATCTATCCTTGGAAATTCAAACCTGACCCTCGGGGGAGTGGCCGTGGACGTAAAAAAGTTCCTGAATAAAGTTCAAGCGGACAACTTCTTCAAAGACCAGATCGTGCATAGGCACTCCATAAGCACGCGCCCGGCCCGATTCAAGGAGCTGAAAAATCCCCTGCCCGCCAAGCTCCGGTCGGTCCTTAAAAAAACTGGGATCGAAAAGCTCTATACCCACCAGGTGGAAGCCATCGAATCCCTGCGCCGGGGACGCGGCGTGGTGGTGGTCACCTCGACGGCCAGCGGCAAGACCCTCTGCTACAATATTCCGGTGCTGGAAAGTATAATCAAGGATCCGCGGAGCCGTTCCCTCTACCTTTTTCCCACCAAGGCCCTGGCGCAGGATCAACTGCGGGTGTTGAAGCGATACGGGGAAGAGGGCGGTATCGTCTTCAAGGCGGGCACCTACGACGGGGATACCCCCGGTCCGCTGCGCCGCTCCCTGCGGGAGGAGGCGAACGTGCTTCTCACCAATCCCGACATGCTGCATTCGGGAATACTGCCCAACCACGCCAAGTGGTCTCCCTTCTTTTCCCGCCTGGAATTTATCGTGGTGGACGAGATTCACGCCTACCGGGGGATCTTCGGCTCCCACGTGGCCAACGTGATCGGCCGCTTGCTGAGGATCTGCGATCATTACGGCTCCCGCCCGACGCTGGCCGCCTCCTCGGCCACCATCGCCAACCCGGGGGAGCACGCCGCCAAGCTGCTGGGGCGGAAGGTGAAGACCGTCACCCGGGACGGATCTCCGCGGGGACGCAAGCAGTTTCTGATGTGGAATCCCCCGGCCCTGGATAGCACCGGCCTGGAGCGCCGCAGTCCGAATATAGAGGCGGCCGACCTGGTGACCAGGCTGATTCTGGATGATGTGCAGACCATCGCCTTCGTCCGGGCCCGGGTGGTAAGCGAGGTGATAACCCGCTATACGCGGGAGAAGCTGGGAGAGCGGCGCGCTTCCCTGAGCGACCTGGTCCATCCCTACCGGGGAGGATATCTGCCCGAGGAAAGAAGGGAGATCGAAAAAAAGCTTTTTAACGGGGAATTGAAGGCGGTGATCAGCACCAACGCCCTGGAGTTGGGAATCGACGTGGGGGCCCTGCACGCCTCCCTCATAGTCGGATACCCGGGATCCATTGCCTCCACCTGGCAACAGGCCGGCCGGGCGGGAAGAGGGAGCGAGGAGTCGCTGGTATTCTTTATCCCCTATAATTCCCCCCTGGACCAGTACCTGGTCAAGCATCCAGATTATTTCTTCGGGAAATCGCCGGAGAACGCCATTATCGATCCGGGCAATCCGCACGTTCTGCTGGGGCAGATGCGGGCGGCCGCCTTTGAATTACCCCTGGGGGCGGAGGAGGTGGCGGGGATGGGCGAGTACGCGCCGGCCATCGCCCAGCTGCTGGAAGAGGAGCGGGAGCTCAATTTCGTCAAGGGCAAATGGTACTGGAGGGGATACGGTTATCCCAGCGCCGCGGTGAACCTGAGGAATATCTCCCCCCATATCTACACCATCATCAATGAATCGGACGGTAACAAGACAATCGGCACCATAGACGAGGCCAGCGCCTTCCAGCAGGTCCACCCCCAGGCCATCTACCTGCACGAGGCCGAAACCTATTTCGTGAGGGATCTCGACATCGAGAAGAAGATCGCCTTTATAGAGAAAACCAACGTCGATTATTATACCCAGTCGATCACCGAGACCCAGGTCAAGGTCGACCGGGAGGAAAAAAACGGGCGCTGGAGGGTCAGCGACCTGGCCTTCGGAGACGTTTCGGTCACCGATCTGACCTTCATGTTCCGGAAGATAAAATTCGGCAGCCGGGATTCGATCGGGTACGGCAAGTGCGATCTGCCTCCCCAGGTGCTGGAGACGGCGGGTATGTGGCTGGTTCCACCGCCCGAGGTGCTGGCCCTGGTGCGCAAGTGGGGCCGGGTTCCCGGTGAGGGGCTGCTGGGGCTCTCCAACGTGCTGCGCGAGGTGGTGCCCCTTTTCGTGATGTGCGATCCGCTGGATATCGGAACCACGGTCAATTCCCGATCCACCGGAAGCCCCGCCGTTTACCTGTACGACAAGTATCCGGGGGGGCTGGGCTTCGCCCTCAAGGCTTACGACCTGCTGGAAGAGATTATGCAGGCGGCCCTGGAGCTTATCTCCTCCTGTCCCTGCCAGCAGGGATGCCCTTCCTGCGTCGGCTCGCCGATCCCTCCCTTTTCCCAGCTCGATCCCGACACCGGCGGCCGGGGAATGATACCGGACAAGGAGGCGGCCCTGGTGATCCTACACTATCTCTTGCAGATAGAGCCCTACCGGCCCGCGGTCCCCACCGAACGCCGGGAGGGAGCCGGAGTGAAACGCCCCCAGGGAAAACCGCTTCCCCTGGAGTTGGAAGGAAAGCTCCGAGAGACCCTGAATAAAAGCCGGGACCGGTCGAGAAAAAGTTGAACGGTTTCCCCGGCCCTCTTGCGCGATGCGGGCGTCCGGTCCTCTTAAGGGGGATGGATTGCGTCGATATATCCGGGCTCCCCCAGTCCGCGCGCGGTCCCTTTACAGCAGGTCGTCGTCCCGGTAATCCTGGAGAGTGCTCTTCCCTCCCTCCAGCTCCTCCAGCAGGGATACCGCCGTGAAGAGATGATCGAAGGCGAATTTGTTCAATCCCGGCAGGTGGGTCTCTATCGCTTCCGGTGACAGGTAACGGCCGAGGGACGTACAGCCCTCCAGCTGGGTCTGAAAGCATCTCCGGGCGTTGGAGCCCGGTGGATAGAGGTTCGTTTGATCGACGGTCCGCTTATGCCGGCGCTTGATAATTTGTTTCATCGACGCGGGCA
Organism: Candidatus Krumholzibacteriota bacterium; assembly: GCA_016926065.1. Classification (GTDB taxonomy): domain Bacteria; phylum Krumholzibacteriota; class Krumholzibacteriia; order Krumholzibacteriales; family Krumholzibacteriaceae; genus JAFGPI01. The sequence continues at coordinate 2,880 of JAFGPI010000012.1, read as the reverse complement.
GGCGGTAATAGAGATCGCGGGCCAGGAAATAGAGCAGATAGCGGGGGGATGAGATCGGCACCTTCCAATTGGCGTAATCGACCGCGGAAAGGCGGGGAGAAAGCGCCAGCAGAAAATCACGGTAGAGGCGGTGCCTCGATTTCAACCGGTCCGGGCAGGACATGGCCCGGGTGAAAAAATGGATCGAGTAGAAGGGGGAAGCGGTCCAGTTGTAGTAACGGTTGCGATCCTCACCCTCGAATAGGTATTTGATCGACCGTTCGGTGATCAGGAAATCGACGTATTTCCCGCTCATGCTCTTCTCCGGATATCCCTCCAGCAGTCCGGCCAGCTCCGAGATGATCTCTCCGGACGGCACCGCGGTCAGGGCGGAAACGGTATCCAGGGGCATGATTTGGTTCTCGCCGATCAGGTAACGGGCCAGCTCCCCGCAATCCCGGAGCCTGGCGTGGGGCCTCAAATCGGGAAGGACCTTGTCCCCACCCTCCCCGAAGAAACACCGGACCGCGGATCCGCCCAGCGATTCCAGCCGGCGGAAAAATTGGAAGGCAAAGCCCATGGCCAGGTAATTCATGCCGCACTTCATCCGCAGCAGGTCCAGGGCGTCCTGCCCCGAGGCCGGCCGCAGCGGGATCAGTTCCCAATCTATCTCCAGCACGCGCGCCAGCCGCTCGGCCACTTCCGCGTCCCGGGCGGCGGTTCTCTCCTGATCGATAAAGGTGAGGGCACGGAAGGGGATCCCGCCGCGCCGCAGTCCGGCCGCCACCGTCCGGGAATCGAGCCCACCGCTCAGGGTCACTATGTTCTTTACTCCTACCTCGGTCCGCCGGCGGCAGGAGTCGCCGAAAATCTCGATCAGCTGGGCGGTGATTTCCCGGCGCTTCTGCCCCTCCGGCTGCTTTTCCTCGAAGTTGAAGCGGTGGATGTTTTGGGGCGCGGGGTGGGGCCCCCCCGGCCTGATCCGGATCAGGGAGGCCGGTTTCAACCGGTGGATGTCCCGCAGCAGGGTATTATCCCCCAGGGGATAACCGAGAAGAAGGTATTGGGCGAGGGCCCTTCGCTCCATCCGGGGATCCGGGATCAGGCGGGTGATAAAACGTTGCTCGCGGGAGAGCATAAACCGTCCCTCCCGGTGATAGTAGTAGAGGGGCAGCCTGCCCAGAGCGTCGTTGAGGACGGCAGCCTCTCCCGCCTCGTTATCGATAAAGAGTACGAGGTAATCTCCGTCGGTGCCGAGGAGGTGGCGGGCGAGCCCGGACCGGAAGCCGTCGCCGGCGGTGAAGATCTTCTCCGCCAGGAGGGACAGTTCCCTCCGCAGGTAATTCCCGCCGGGACCGTATATCCTGCCTTCCAAAAAGATATCGTGCCGGCCGGCGCGGATAACCGTCAGGGGATAGCCGGCATATCCGGTAAAGGCGGCCCACATGCTTTTTCCCCGGTGCAGGAGCTCCTTCCTGTACCCGGGGATAAAGCACACCTCTTCCAGGGCCTGGAGGATCGGTCCCTTCTCGTTTTCCAGGTCTCTATTTTGATCAAAAATGAGGCTCAGGCCCGGCATGCGTCTTTCTCTTCCCCCGGGCGCTCCCTGGTCCCGGACGATCCGATCCAAATGACATACCCGCGTATTGTAGTACCGTTACCGCGGCCGGTTCAAGTGCATAAAGGAATGGCCGGGGCGGGAGGCCCGCCCCGGCAGCCGAACCGGGAGCCGGGGGCGCTCCCCCCGGCCGGGAAAAGCGGAGTCGATTATCCTCCAAACAGGTATTTGACGGAAGGATTCATCTATGCTATAGTCCTCTCCGTTTGGATTTGTCCGCGGCGAGTTGAAGCGGGACCTTCGCCTGGGGGGCCCCGCCCCGTTTTCTTTAATCTGGGAGGAAACCCGATGAGGGTGTTCAAGCGTTACCGTATCCATATGGGGACGTTTGCATGGATACTTCATCGCCTGTCCGGTCTGGGTCTGATCTTCTACCTGCTCCTGCACATCTGGGTGATCGGCCACCTGTCAGGCGGGGAAAAATCTTTCGATGGGATCATGGAGTTTTTCGGCAGTTCCCTCTTCCAATTCCTGGAAGTGGGGCTGGTGGGAGTCATCCTCTATCATCTCTTCAACGGTCTGAGGATTGTCTTGATAGATGCCGGCATACTCGTCGAGAAGCAGAAGATGCTGTATGTACTGGCGGTGATCATCTGGCTGGCCACCTGGTTTTCATTCGGAGCGGTCATGGTGATGCGCTACGGTATGCTGGGATCGGCTTAGGAAGGAGGGGCTGATGAGATACAACGAAACGGTTAGATCAGGAGGCGCTCTCCCCTGGCTTTTCCAGCGTATATCGGGAGTGGCCCTGGCCGTGATCCTTTTGATTCACGTGATAAATCTGCATGTCTTGATCCGGACCGAGATTAGTTACGCGGCCATCGCCGAGCGGGTGGCCACCCCCCTGTGGAAGACGATCAATATCTCGTTCCTGGTCCTGGCCCTGTTCCACGGTTTATTCGGCCTGTGGATCGTGCTGGGCGACTATATCCATAAAGGGTGGGCCCGGCTGCTCATCTACAGCGTTATTTCCCTGATTGCGCTGGGATTTACGATTTTCGGAACTCTCACCATGATCACTTTCCAGTACGGAGGCTGATGGATTATGACTGGTATAGATCCTAAGACCATTCATGACGTTGAGGGTGTGGAGATACACAGTGTGCATCGTCACGACGTGGTTATTGTAGGGGCCGGCCTGGCTGGACTGAGAGCCGCCGTCGAGGCTTCCGGAGAATTCGACGTGGCCGTGATCAGCAAGGTCTTTCCCACCCGTTCCCACAGCGGCGCCGCCCAGGGGGGGATAGCCGCCTCCCTGGCGAACGAGGAAGAGGACCATTGGG
>JAFGPI010000137.1 GCA_016926065.1 Candidatus Krumholzibacteriota bacterium | reverse complement strand
CGAGAAAAAGGTCTTTCAAATAAGTTCAATATTAAAGTTGCCGATATACTATCGATCTCAGCTGAAGCAGATGTAGTGTTTTTCGAGTTTTGTCTTCACGAAATGTCAGATCCTGGAAAGGCGTTGAAACGCGCTCAGAGCCTGGCTCCGAATATATTGGTCATTGATCATCATCCCAATTCTCAATGGGCGTGGTATGTTCTAGAAAGTGAAAAAGCTAGTCGAAGTTGGGAAGCGGCAAGAAAATTAAACGTGATACAGGAGAAATCGTTTAATGCCGAGCAATATTTTTCTAATTATTCGGATCTATTAAAAAAAGTTGAAGTCATGGGTGATCTAGCTATTGCTCGAATCTCGGATTTTATGGGCAAAAGCAAAATAACTATAAATATGATGTATACTTTAGCTTTATTAAAATGATGTTGACCTAACTGTTTCGATTGGGTATCCCGGCTCCGATTCGAGAAAAGTTCCAATTGGCAAGATATTCCCGGCTCCTTTCCGATTGAGCCGGGATTTATTTTGGATCGGGATCGACATCTATTCCGTTTTGAGTTTGATTGCTACTGCACCCAAATTATTTGAATTTTCTGTATCTCCCCTGCTGGGACGCGGGATTTTTATCAGCGCGGAGAGTTTTTATCTATCCCCAGCAATGTTCGGATTAAGAGATAGTTTATTACATTCCTGTACTATCGTTTTTCTAAAAATTGGGGAATTTCCCACTATCAGCGCTGAGAGTGATATTATGTTAACTAATTTAAAAAATAGGGAATTTTACACTCCCAATGGTGGGAGTGATATTATGTTAACTAATCCCATATTTTTCTAGGGCCGGAAGATCAGTTCACCAGGTGTCCGAGATTCTATTCTAAGTGGTTTCTACTCCATATGACTTTAAGGGCAGTTTTGTCAAAATGGTTGTTTGGATCCCCCTATTCGTGCTATTCTTAATTTAATTGCGGTTACTAAGAAAATCACTCTTACGGATATTATGTTCAACCAATTAAGGGGGTTACCGCCATGAAAAGATTGATCTTCTCCTTCGTGGTTATGGCCCTGGCGGCCTTGATAGTATTCTCCTGCGAGGATGAAACCACCGCTCCCGAACCGGACCAGAAGGAGTGCATCCTGGGAACGCGGGAATTGTCGTTCGGAATGCTATGCGTGGGCGACTCCACGGAGAGAAGCTTCAACGTCATCGCGCCCTCCTCCAACGACAAGCCGGTCTCCGGGGAGATCTCCGCCACCTGCGAGGATTTCCTGATCGTGGCCGGAGAGGGGCCCTTCAGCATCTCTCCGGGAAAGGCCTGGGAGGTCACCCTCAGGTACAAACCATCCTCCGGCGAATCCGACAGTTGCGTGGTGCATACCGGCTCCGCCTGCGGCGACGTGCTCTGCACCGGCTCGGCGGTAATCTGCGCCCGCTGCCTGCTCGAACCGGATACCCTGGAATTCGGAACAATATGCATCGGCCTCTCCGTCCAGGACAGCTTTACCATTACGGCCGATCCAGACAACACCCAGCCCGTCTTCGGCGTTATCTCGGAGAGCTGTCCCGACTTCACCATCCTCTCGGGCGGGGGACCCTACGTCTTGGAGCCCGGTGAGGCGTGGACCGTGGTGGTGGAGTTCGAGCCGTCCGCCCCGCAGCCGCTGAACTGCTCTATCGATCTCGGCTCGGTATGCGGAACGATGGAATGCGTCGGCGTGGGTGTCGGCGAGACGGCCTTTTTCTCCCTTAAGCCGACCTCGGCCACCACCTTCGACTGGGAGTCCAATTTCCTGATCTCCCCGCCGGCGGTGGTGCTGCAGCGTGTATCTTACGACAGTCCCCCCTGGAACAACTGTGCCGGAGGATGGTTGCTCGACGGCAGCCAGGCCGCTGAAGCCGGATTCGAACTCCAGGATTTCCCGGTCCCGGAGCGTTCTACCAGCATAAGCCTGGCCTTGGATCTTGATTGTGAAGATACCTGCGTCAGGATGGTGCTAAGGTATAACACGGGATCCCACGGTTTTTCCAATCCCGATGGAGCCTGCCAGCATCATTCAATGTTTTTTCCGATTACGCCGGGAATGCAGGACATCTTCGTCGGAACCGTGGACGGAGCCTCCGCCTGCGAATACGACGCGGTCGTCCGGGGCTGGTTCGGACAACCGATATTATTCAGGTTCAGCGGCCCCTGCTCCGTATCGAACCGGATCTACCGGGGAGAGGGAAGGATAATCGAGGCGGAGGAAATTTATAGGAAGTGAATTCCGGGAATTCAAAGCGGATACCTCGAACGCCATCATCCGGCAGGAAAAAGCCAAGCTGCGGAAAGTAAAATTGGCAGATAATTTACCGCCGACGTCGGCGGTAAAAAATCTTCCACTTTTACTTGCAATAGACGGGGCTTCGGAGTGATCCCATCTCCTTCAAAGCCGATTGCCTATTCCAAGACTTACCTCTGATTCAACCGTATTTCTGAGTATAAATGTTTTAGGGTCTAATAGCTTCAAAACCGCATGGTGAAGACAGTGCTGACATCCGGTTCCGATTGCACCAGCAGGTCTCCCCGGTGCATCCGCATGATCTGCCGGGATAGGCTGAGGCCTATCCCTGAGCCTCCCTGCTTGGTGCTGTAGAAGGGGATGAATACCTTTTCCAGCGCTTCAGGCACGATGCCGGGCCCGTTGTCGATGATGCGGATGATGGCGCGTCCGCGCTCTTCTATCCGGGCCTCGACGCCGATCCTGCCGCCCGCCCGCCCCTCGAGCGCCTGGATGGCGTTCAAAATAATATTGATCAGCACCTGCTCGATCAACTGCTCATCCGCGGTCAGGGTCAACGACTCCGGTTCTATCGAGGTCGCCAGGGATACCGTCTTGCCTTCGATATGGGGCCGGGCCATCCTTTCCATCCGGCCGAAGAGTTCCCGCACGGCGAAAACCCGGTAATCGGGTTTGGGGATATGGGTCAGGTTGCGGTATGTGTCCACGAATTGCAGGAGGCCGTGGCTGCGTTTCTGTATCGTATGCAAGGCGTCTCGGATATCCCGGGATTTTGCCTCCGAGACGGACTCCGTTTCCGGGGACGACTCCGCTTCAGGAGCTGATTCCACCTCCAGGCCGGACTCCGACGCGGAGATGGGCTTAGCCTCAAGGCCGGATTCCTTCTTTGATAAGGCTGCTCCCTCCGGCGGCTCTACCGGTAGAACCAGCTCTTCCACGCTGGAGGCGAGTGAGGCGATAGGGGTGAGGGAGTTCTTGATCTCGTGCGTGAGTACCCGGATCAAGTTCTGCCAGGCGTCCATTTCCTTTTGGTTAAGTTCGTTACTGATGTTCTGCAGCGAAACCAGGGTCAGCGCCTGGCGGCGCTGCCTCAATTCGGTGGCGTATATCGAAAGCTGCAGCAGCTCATCGTGGATCGATACGGTGATCAGCTCCCTCTGCCCCGGCTCGATGGAGCGGAGCCTGGCGGCCAGCGGGGGGCAGACCGATTCCAGCCGGCCGATATTCTTGAGGGCCGGCAGGTCCAGCATCTTCTTGGCGGCGGCATTGAAGAGCTCCACCTCGCCGTTTTTCCGGTAGGCGATAATGCCGACGCCGACGTGCTGCACCACCGTTTGCAGGTAACGGTAGTGTTCCTCCTTTTCCAGGCTGATTTCCCGGAACCGATTCAATACCAGGGTGAAGGCTTTACTAAGCTCGTCGAAGGAGGATCCCTTCAATTCGCTGCTGAAGGTCTGCGAGAAGTCGGAATACTCGATGGAACGCAGGAACCGGGTGAGATCGCGGTTGGTTTTGTGCACGTATCTGATCAGGGAATAGGCCTGGTAGATAATGGCCAGGCCGCATAAAACCACCGTCGCCCGTACCGAGCTGGCCAGCAGCAGATAGATAAAGACCAGCATGGTCAGCGCGAGCAGGATGATCCTGAAAACACAGTTGGCGGTGAAATTCCTATGGATCATGACGTTTCCCGAAAAGCGCACTTTTCCCCAAGATCATAATTTCTCCCCCGGAGCGAACCTTTCCTACAGGCCATAACGTTCCAGCCTGCGGTAAAGGGCGGCGCGGCTCAGGCCCAGCTGCCGGGCGGTGAGGCTGATGTTGCCCCCGCACCGGGCCAGGACCTTTCGGATGACCGCTTTTTCGACTTCCTCGAGATTGTAATTATCGAGAGCCGGTTCGCCCCTGTCTGGCGAGGTGACGGAAAAGAGGAAATCGTCCGGTTGCAGGGTGCTGGAATCGCTCATAATCACGGCGCGCTCCACGGCGTGTTGGAGTTCCCTTACGTTTCCCGGCCAATGGTACCTTTCCAGCTTTTTCAACGTGGGGGCGCTGACGCGCGTGATCGGCTTGCGGTATTTCTTCGCGTAAACGGCCAGAAAGTGATCGGCCAGCAGCACCATATCCCCACCGCGCTCGCGCAGCGGGGGCAGGGCGATCTCCACCGTGTTGATCCGGTAGAGCAGGTCCTGCCGGAATTCACCGCCTTCCACCAGTTCCGCCAGGTACCGGTTGGTGGCGCAGATGAGCCGGATATCGATCTGGCGGCTGGTATTCGAACCCACCCGGGTGACCCGGCGGTTCTGCAGGGCGGAAAGGATCTTGGCCTGGAGGTCCAGGGGGAGATTGCTTATCTCATCGAGGAAAAGGGTTCCCCCGGAAGCCAATTCGAAGCGGCCGGGCCGGTTCTCCCTGGCGTCGGTAAAGGCCCCCTTGACGTGTCCGAACAGCTCACTTTCGAACAGGGTTCCGCTCAGCGAACCCATATCCACCCGGATGAAGGCCTCGTCCGCCCGGGAAGAGCCTCGGTGCACCGCCCGGGCTACCAGTTCCTTACCGGTTCCATTCTCTCCCGTTATCAGCACGTTGGCGTCCGTCCGGGCCACCTTTGCGATCATGGTGAAGACCCTTTGCATGGCCGGAGAATCCCCGATGAAGTCTTGATAGGGTTGATCCAGATCATCGCTCAGCTGTTTCTGCCGTTCCCGCAGGTCGTGGGCCTCGTGCCGGAAGCGGCTGAGGGTAAGGGCCGAGGATACCGTGGTCAGCAGCTTTTCGTTTTTCCAGGGTTTGACGATAAAATCGGCGGCCCCTTCCTTGATCGCCCGCACGGCCATATCGTAATCGGCGTAGGCGGTGACAAGGATGACGCTGGCCGCGGGGGAAATTTGAAGGATGCGGTTCAACCAGTGAAATCCCTCCTGCCCGCTGGTGACGTCCGCGGTGAAATTCATATCGAGCAGGACCACGTCGAAGGATTCACCCTTGAGCAGAGCGGGTATCTTTTCCGGATTCGATTCGGTTTGCACCAGGGCGAAATGGTTCTTCAGGAAAAGACGCGCGGCGAATAGGACATCTTCATCATCATCGACGACCAGGATATTTCCGGATTTCGGTATTTTACTCATACTGGATAGGTATTATAGCGCTAGTGGTATAAAAGGCAAGGCAAAAGTGTCCGCCAGCGGACAATCCGACTATATGGTCTGCAGTGTGTCGAAACATCTTAAGTCATATTCACGTATATTGATTATAAATTTATTAACCAGAAGAGGGGGGTATAAGCATGAAAAAGGCGAACACGATTCTGCTGCTGGTGCTGCTGGTTTGCTCGCTGGCGGGAAGCGAGCTTTGGGCCGCTAAAAAATTCCGGATCGAATACGGGGAAAAGCAGATCAGCAAATCGTTCGACGCGAAAAAAACGGTCAGGATAAAGACTGTCATCGGAGGGTGCACCATTAAACGGAGTCCGGACGATCGGATTCACGTGGAGGTGGTACATGATTTCGATCCGGACGAGTTCGAGGCCAAGTTCCAGGATAGCGGCGGGAAGTTGATAATCCAGGAAAAGGTGTACGATAACGATTCCGGTGGAGATTCGCACTGGATTATCACCGTTCCCTCGCACACCGAGGTGCGATATAAATCGGCCACCGGCAGCCTGGAAGTGGAGAAGCTTTCGCTGGAGTTGGAGGTCGAGACCGGAACCGGAAATATCACCCTGGAGGCTATAAAGGGGGACCTGGACCTGAGTACCGGCACCGGAGATGTCTATCTGCTGGACTGCGAGGGCCGGCTGGAGGTCAGCTCGGGAACCGGTAACGTGGAGATCCAGGGCTTGAAGGGCGATATGGATGCAAATTCCGGTACCGGGGATGTCGAGATACAGGAGTCGACCGGATCGTTCGCCGCCAGCTCGGGGACCGGGGACGTCGATGTCCACGGGATAACGGTAGAGGGGGAGTGCGATTTTAATTCCGGAACCGGAGACGTGGAGGTCAAGCTCCCCCGGGGGACCGATTTCGATCTGACGGTAAGCTCCGGAACGGGCAGTGCCACCCTGAACTTCATGGGCAATCCGCTGCGGGGTTATTTCGAGTTTTCCGCCGATGCCCGCCGGGGGAAGATAATCTCTCCCGAGAAATTCGATCATGAGGAAGAGTACTATCAGGGTGACGATCTGTATGAGCGAAAATCTTTTACCAAATCTGGGGATGATCCCCATATTTATATAAAAACCGGAACCGGCAAGGCGAGATTGAAGAAATAATTATTAAGGAACGAAAATTTTCCACCCCGGGTGCTCATGAAACCGACGTATTTGCCTTCGCTCAGGCGGAAAAGCTTTTCTCCACCCTGGGCGGGTGCTCATGAAACCGCCCGTTTTTTAGATGGCGTTTCATTCCAGCGCGCGGTGTCCGATAACGGACACCGATTGATCCGTTGGCGGACACCAAAATCCCGGACCAGAAAGTTAAGCTATTATATTACAACAAAATATGTTTGGGCACGGAGTTTGATATGCTTTCCTAGCGGGATAGGTCTAAACCGGGATCATCTATAGCGGGATCTACGGGAGCTATAACGGGATCTACCGGATCTATAAAAAATTGGGATTGATAAATATCCGGGGAGAGAAACGGCTTGGACAGAAAGATCGAAAAGAAGAAGTGGACGGTTAAGAAGATCTTATATATAGCCGGATCGGGCCTGGTGGCGATCCTGATCCTGTACGGGCTGATCTTCGGAAACAGGAACTCGAAGCTGAACGTTTCGGCCGAGCGGCTGACCGTTTCCACCGTGGAAAGGGGTGAGTTCCAGGAATTTATTCCGGTCACCGGTACGGTTATTCCGATCAGAACTCATTATCTGGACGCCATCGAAGGGGGGCGGGTGGACACCGTCTACCTGGAGGCCGGGTCCTTCGTCAACCAGGGGGATAAGATAATCAAGCTGGTCAACACCAACCTCCTGATGGATGTGATGTACCGGGAAGCGGAGCTGGTCCGCCAGAGCAACTCCCTGCGGGATACCCGGCTCAGCATGGAGCGGAACAGCCTGGAGATACGCCGGCAGCTGCTGGAGATAAATCACTCCATCAAGAGGCAAAAACGGATCTGGGACAGCAATGCCGAACTGGCCGAAAATGATCTTATTTCCACCCGCGAGTTGGAAGAATCACGGGACGAGTACGAATATTTATTAAAGAGCCTGGAGCTGGCCCTGGAAAGCCACCGCCAGGACTCGATCTTCCGGGAAACACAGATCGACCGGCTGGAGGACGACCTGGCGAGAATGGAATCCAACCTGAGAATCGTCAAGCAGAACATGGAGAACCTGGTTCTCAAGGCCCCGGTGTCGGGTCACCTGACCTCCCTCAACGCCGAAGTCGGTGAATCGAAGGCCCGGGGGGAACGCCTCGGCCAGATCGATATCTTGGACGGTTTCATGGTGAGGGTCTCGGTCGACGAGCATTATATCGCCCGCATAAACCGGGGACAGGTCGGAACCTTCATCTTCTCGGGGGAGAAATACCGGCTGAGCATCGACAAGGTTTATCCCGAGGTGCTGAACGGCCGTTTCGAGGTCGATATGCAGTTCACAGGCGATGAACCGGAGGGCATACGCCGGGGACAGACCCTGCGTGTACGGCTGGAACTGGGCGACCTGGCCGAAGCTTTGCTGCTTCCCACCGGAGGATTCTATCAAAAAACGGGAGGGAGGTGGGTCTATGTGCTGGATGAATCGGGAAGGAATGCCCTCAAACGGCCCATTCACATCGGCCGGGAGAACACCCTTTACTACGAGATTTTGGACGGGCTGGAACCGGGAGAGAAGGTGATAACGTCTTCGTACGATAACTATGGAGAAGCGGATCAATTAATTCTGAAACGTTAAGCGGGGGAACGGAGCGATTGGGCGTTTCCACCGGGCAGAGTGAGGAGGACAAGGATGATCAGGACTGAGAATCTGACCAAGATATTCCGGACGGAAGAGATAGAAACCACCGCCTTGAACCAGGTGAGCATAGAAATCAACGAGGGCGAATTCGTGGCCATCATGGGCCCCTCCGGCTGCGGCAAATCGACGCTGCTCAATATACTGGGATTGCTGGACAATCCCTCCGGGGGAAATTATTTCCTCCTGGGGAAGGATGTGTCGGGGTATTCCGAGCGGCAGCGTTCCCAGCTGCGCAAGAACAATATCGGTTTCGTCTTTCAGAGTTTCAACCTCATCGACGAGTTGACCATACACGAGAACGTGGAGCTTCCCCTGCTCTACCAGGGGGTTTCGTCCTCTCAGCGCCGGGAAAGGGTGCTGGAGGTCCTGGAGCAATTCAACCTGGTTCCCCGCAAGAATCATTTTCCGCAACAGCTCTCGGGGGGGCAGCAGCAGCGGGTGGCGGTGGCCCGGGCGGTCATATCCAAACCGCGGCTGATCCTGGCCGACGAGCCGACCGGAAACCTGGATTCGACCCACGGCGACGAGGTGATGAATTCCCTTACCGAATTGAACGAGAACGGCACCACCATAGTCATGGTGACGCATTCGCCCACCTACGCGGAGTACAGCCGGCGACTGATCCATCTCTTCGACGGCAGTATAGTGACCGAGGATGTCACGGGGAAAAAGTTGGTTTAGGTGCTCTTGCGGTATCGATTTGGTCGACCCCGGTCCGGCATTACCTGAAGGGATATTATGTTCCGGCACTACCTGAAAACCGCCCTGCGCAATATCTCCCGGAATAAGGGCTACACATTGATCAACGTGATCGGGTTGTCCCTGGGATTGACATGCTGCATCCTGATCTTTCTCTATATAAACGACGAATTTTCCTACGATACGTTTCATCTCAACGCTGAGCGGATATACAGCGCCGTCTACAAACTGAACTACCAGGGGCAGGAGATAACCTCAGGAGCCAAGATTCCGGTGGCTCCCCTCCTGCGGGAGGAGCTGCCGGAGATCGATAATTACACCAGGATCCTGGAATCCGGCGGCATCGTGATCGATGGAAACAAGCCGGTGAATGAATTCCTGACCTTTGTCGATCCCTCCTTCTTCGAAATATTCTCTTTCCCCCTGACGGCCGGAGATCCCCGGCAGGTGCTGGAAAGGATCGATGCGGTGGTGATTACGGAAGCGACCGCCCGCCGCTATTTCGGGGACCGGGACCCCCGGGGAGAGGTTCTTTCGATAAAGCTGGGGAGCGAGTTTACCCCCTTCATCGTCACCGGGGTGGCAAGGGATATTCCGGCCAATTCCAGTATCACTTTCAGTTTTCTGCTTCCCTTCCGGAGGACCACCGACCTGATGGGCGGGGGATACCTGGAATCATGGGAGTACACCGACGCGGTCACCTACCTGCTGGCCGGTGAAAGACTGGATCTCCCGGCGGTTAACGATAAGATCAACGCCTGCCTGGCCGGTAGGGAAAGAACCGAAATATTCCGATATGAGTTGCTCCCGCTACGATCCCTGCATTTGGACGTGTCCTTCAAGCACCTGGGAGCGAAGGTCAGCGATCCGGCAAATTCTTACGTGCTGGCCAGCCTGGCGGTCCTGGTTCTGCTCATCGCCTGCCTTAATTTCACCAACCTGTCCCTGGCCCGGTTGGCGGGCAGATCCAGGGAAGTGGGTATGCGCAAGGCTATCGGGGCCAGAAAGGGTCAGTTGGCCTGGCAGTTTCTGCTGGAAGGAGTGCTGCTGAGCCTGGCCGCCCTGGGCGCCGGATTGGTCCTCGCGGAAATAATCCTGCCCCGGTTCAACTCCTTGGCCGGCAAGGAAATCATGTTCCGGATGGCGGGTCAACCGGAAATGCTGGCCCTGCTGCTGGGGATCAGCCTGGTTACCGGACTGCTCGCCGGCGCCTATCCCGCCCTTTACCTTTCCCGGCTCGACCCGGCGGACATACTGAGAAGCCGCATCCGTTTCGGAGGGATCAATGCCATTACCCGTTTTCTCATCGTGGTCCAGTTTTCCCTATCCATCATCCTGATCATCGGCACCCTGGTCATGTTCCGGCAGATCGATTACTGCAAGGACAGGGATCTGGGTTTCCGGGATGAATCCTTGATCTCGGTTTCGCTCAGCGGAGAGGATGGAGGCAGGTTGTATAAACTGTTTCAGAACGAGATCTCCGGGTCCCCGTTGGTGATCGCCGCGGCAGGCACCGACGCCCCCTTTCTGGGATATTCCAAGAGTATCACCATGCATGAACCGGGCCGGGCGCCCCGCTCGTTCAGGCATATCGGGATCGACGATAAATACCTGCAAGCCGTCGGAATAGAGATAGTGGAGGGAAGGGACTTCTCCCCCGAATTTCCCTCGGATAGGGAGAGGGGGATAATCATAAATCAAACCCTGGCCCGGAGAATGGGCTGGGCTAATCCGCTGGGGCAGGAAATCCAATTTTTCTCGGGCCGTCCTCCCTCGATGGTGATAGGAGTGGTAAAGGATTTTCACCTCTCGTCCATGTTGTATGAAATCGAACCGTTGTTCTTTCACCTCCTGCAAGCTGAGCCCTACCGGTCGGTGTACGTTCAGTTCCGGCCGGGAGAGGCCCTGCCGGCCCTGGCATTCTTGGAGAAAAGCTGGAAAAGGATCGCCCCCGAACTACCCTTCGAATATAGCTTTCTGGGAGAAGAATTTGACCGGCTCTACTCCGGTGAGGAAAGGTGGAACGCCATCCTGGGCTATTCGTCCCTCCTGGCTGTTATCATCGCCTGCCTCGGTCTTTTTGCCCTGTCCGCCCTGGTGGTGGAGAAAAGAGCCCGGGAACTATGCATCCGCAAGGTTCACGGCGCTTCCCTCTTTTCGATCTCCTCGGCGGTGGGCCGGGAGTTCCTGATGTTGATATTGATCTCCGGTATCATCGCCTGCCCCGCGGGATACTGGGCCATGGACCGTTGGCTTGACAAATTCTCCTACCAGTTAAAGATCACTCCCCTCTATTTTTTGTTGCCGGTAGCGGCGGCGATGATGGTGGCCCTGGCGGCGATCAGTTATAATTTATGGAAAGCCGCCCGGATGAATCCGGCCGAGGTGCTGCGGACCGAATAAAAGAAATCGGAACCGGATTCCTCTCTCCTAAATATAAAGATTAACCGGGAACCGCTGGTTCCATAAAGGTGAGTTATTACGATGAAGGATGGAATCCCAGGATTGTTGATCGTGATCTGCCTGCTGGCCTGTATAACGGCCGGTGAAATGCCCGCCTCTTCGACGGCCGGGGATGCTTCTTTGCCCGGGGCGGCTACTCCGTCTGGAGGAACCTATCCTGCCGGGATGACTGCCCCGGCCACAGAGAATT
>JAFGPI010000011.1 GCA_016926065.1 Candidatus Krumholzibacteriota bacterium | reverse complement strand
TCACTCCCAGGTCCAGCACCACCGCGGGCACGATGGAAAATTCCAGGCCCCCTCCCCCCTGGACGCCCATCCCGAACTTGGTGAACTCGGCGTGCATGCTCCGGTCCTGGCCCATGCCGGATATTTCTATATCGAAGTTCAGGCTGGTATAGTAGAGGCCCAGGCCGCCGTAAAGGTAAGGCCGGATACTGATCAAGGGCACCGACGGTTTAAAAAAGGCATTGAGGGTAAAGGGGTATGATCTCAGGGTATGGTCGAATTCGTAGGCCGCGCTCCCCGCCTTGAAGGACAGATCGGCGCTCCCCGCTATCATTCCCGCCCCCAGGCCGATGTTCAGGGTGGGAACCAGGGGATAGAGAATCTCCGCGCTGATCTCCGGAATCCAATAGATATTGTTCAACTTCGTAAAACCCATGAATTTTTCGTTTATCTTATCGGCGAAATCGTTAAAATCGCCGTATCCTACATGGCTGAATCCGCCGTTCACCCTTACCGCCGCGCCGGCCCGCAGCTCCCCGGCCGGTAACACCGTCAAAACTACTATCGACAGGAAAACCGTGATAAGCCTTTTCATCCTTCCTCCTCCTCGTCGGTGAAGCGTCATTTACCGGCGCTGAATTCCCCGGCTACCGTATCCGTCCGCTTCGCATCAATCTTTTTTCAACCCCTGGATCCGGGTAATATCTTCCCGCCGCCCCAGCACCAGCAGCGCGTCACTGTCCTTTATAACAAAACTGGCTTGGGGAACAAGCACAAAATTCTCCGGAATCAGCTCCTTGATCCCGATAACGTTGATATTATATTTGGAGCGGAGCTCGAGCTCGGCCAGGCTCTTGCCCACGAATCCCTCGATGGGAGCGATCTCGGCGATAATATAGGTGCCCGACATGGGGAGGTAGTCGAGGACATCCGGTGTGGACAGGCTCCTGGCCACCTTGATGGCCATATCCTTCTCCGGAAAGATGACGTCGGTGGCCCCCACCCGATTCAGTATCTTTCCGTGATCGTCGTTGTTCGCCTTGACCACGATCCTTTTCACGTTCAACTCCCGCAGGTACAGCGTGACCAGGGTGGTGGCGTTGGCGTTTCCTCCCATGCTCACCACCACGGCATCCATCTCCTCTATTCCCAGGGCGGTCAGCATCTCCTTCTGGGTGGCGTCTCCCGATATCGCCTGCGAACAATAGGGGCGGATCTGCTGCACCCTTTCCGGGCTCCGGTCCAGGGCCAAAACGTCATGTCCTTCCTCGAACAGGGTCCGGGTCACGTAAAAGCCGAAATTCCCCAATCCGATTATCGCGTATTTTTTCGCCATTTTTCTTCCTTTCCCGCCCCTTCGGCGCGGGGTTACTATCCGATCATTACCTTTTCCTCGGCATACCGGTAATCCATCCCCGGAGCGCGGCGGGTGAATACGTAGGCCACGGTCAGCAGCCCCACCCGTCCCAACAGCATGAGGATTATTAAAATCAGCTTTCCCCCCGCGGTCAGCGTGGATGTTATTCCCATGGAAAGTCCCACCGTGGCGAAAGCGGAAACGGTCTCGAAAAGATAGGCCAGGAAGTATTCGTTTCCCCCCTTGGCCGATCCCATCTGGGTGATCAGGAGTAGAATCAACCCGGCGGTTACGGTCAAGATAGCCAGGATCAAGACTGAAAGCGCGCGGGTAACGGTTTCCTGGGGCAGGGTGCGGTTGAACAAACTCACCGTGTCCCGGCTGCGGAACTTGTTTCTCAGGACGGCGAAAAGAACCGCCAGGGAGGTGGTCTTGACGCCTCCTCCGCAGGACCCGGGGCTGGCCCCCACGAACATCAGCAGCACTATCATAAATAGCGTGGCCGGGCCCAGCGCGGAAATATTCAGGGTATTGAAACCCGCCGTTCGCGACGTCACCGACTGGAAGAAGGAAGCGAAAATCCTTTCCCCGGCCGGGGCCCCTTCCAGAGCCGCTCCATTTTCGAATATGAATATCAGTACCGCCCCACTGAGGATAAGCACCAGGGTGGTCCATAGAACCATCCTGCTGTGCAGGGAAAGTTGCACCCGCCGGTGCCGGCGGCGGTACCGGGCCCGCAGAATAAATTCGTAGACCACCGGGAAGCCCAGGCCGCCGGAGACGATCAGCAGCATAATGGTCAGGTTGAGCAGGGGCCGGGCGCGGTAATGGATAAAGCTGGAGCTGAAAAAAGAAAATCCGGCGTTGCAGAAGGCCGATACCGCGTGAAAGAGGCTGTGAAAGAAAGCTGAGGACAGGCCCATGTCTTTACGCCAGAAGAGAAAGAGCAACACCATGCCCAGGGCCTCGGCCGTAAAGGTGTAGATAAATATCGATTTTATCAGCCGGCTGATCTCGCGTATGGGCGCGGGGGTGAAACTCTCCGTGATGATCCATCGCTGGCGCGTTCCCAATCCCTTGCCCAGGAATAGAAACAAAAACACCGAAAAGGTCATCACTCCCAGCCCCCCCAGTTGGATGAGCGTGAGAATAACAATCTTCCCGAAGAGAGTGAACTGGCTGCCGGTGTCAACCACGATCAAGCCGGTCACGCAAATGGCCGAGGTGGAGGTGAACAAAGCGTCGACCGGGGCCAGGGGCGCTCCGGTCGAGGCCGGGGGCAGGGAAAGGAGCACCGCCCCCAGCAACGCCGCCGCGCAAAAACTGATGATGATAAAATATCCCGGCCGCAACCGCTGAAAGCGCTGCTTGAATCTGTAACCTGAAACATTCCGTTTGGACGTTATCATTATATATATGTGCTCCTCGCCCCCGCGCCGGGTTCTACCTTACGCTCCCAGGGTCCCAACCTTTACTTGATAAAACCTATGTGACCCTTGCCCCCGTCCCCCTCTCCCAGTATCTCTTGACCCAGGGACTGAGGATCGGAATCGGGAAACTTCACCACCGCGGCAACATTTCTCCAGGGAAGAAGGATATTGACGGTATTTATTTCCGTTTTGCGCTTGTCCTCGGGGATCGGCTTCCCCCCCGAGTCCCTTATCTCGGTGGTGACGAAGTTTTTGTTCTCTACCCACATCCCCACTTCGTCCACCGCCACCACCCGGCAGAAAAACGGTCCCTTGCCGCTTATCCCGGTGAACTCCAATCCCTCGTAGCTATTCAGTTGCACCAGGACGGTCTGTTCTATTATATCCCGGGCATCTTCCATGATAATCTCCTTTGCCAATCCTTTTTCGACGGTCGAGGACCGGATGGAGGCAATTTTGCCCTCTAACCTGAAAAAATTCAAATAAAATTAAATAAAAGGGGGAATCTTCAGCCCCGGGCGCACCGGATCAGGATTCGTTCCGGCCACCCCACCGGGCCCTGTACGGAGAAGTCTTCCTGACCCATTGGATATAGAGGTGCTTGCCGACCCCGGGCTCCTGGAAAGTCTCGCGGAAAAGGGAGAGGATTTCCTCCCGGCTCACCCGGCCCTCATGGTAGCGCAGATAGATCGCCTCTCCCAGGGTGCTTCCCAGGACGTTGATCAGGTAAAGCCTCTTCTTTATATTCATCTTGAATATGCGCAGCAGCTTGTGGGTGATTCTCAGCCCGTCCCGGCTTTTCCTTTCCCGGCGGAAATGGTACTTCAACCGGGCGCAGATGTGTCGCGTCTCCCGCATGGACAATCCCGGCAGGGGGTATCTAACCACCCCCCGGGGATCGATGCAACCCAGGAGCGGATTCTCCGCCACCGGATTAAGCGTCGGATTGATTATCTTGGCTCCCAGAATAGATAGGGCCTCTTCGAATACGGAGGCGTAGAAACGGTTATCCAGGGACCGTTCCTTCCGGTTCCTGATTCCCACCTCGTCCCGGATCGCGTAAACCACGAACCGGGATATCTCCCGCGCCGCCCTCCGGAGATCCAATTCCGTGACCAGAAATAGATTGAGGGCCGGAAGGTAGTACATCTTGTTCCTTTTCAGACGCTCCTGGACCGCCATCAGCCCCAGGCGTGACACCTTCCGGGACCGCAGGTAGGATAAAAAGGAACTGTAGGTCTTGTGGTATTCGATTTCCGGCAAAACCGACCCGACCGGCTCCCGCCAATCCCCGTTGACCGTTACCTTCAGGGTGGATCTTTTTCCGAACAGGAAGAGCAGGACGTTATCCATCATCTCCTGCATGGAGGAGGCGAGGGGATCGGAATCGCCTCCTTCGCGCCATTCCTCGATGATATCCCGGTAGGATTGGTATTTAATGATGGGAGAGGAAGTGAAAATGCAGTAGCGGTTCTTATCTACCTGTACCGCCTCGGTGTTTTCGGCTCCCCGTAGCATGAGTTTCCAGTAGAGTTCATCGATATTCTGCACCAGTACCATTTCCTTCAGGTCGCTGCCGCAGAGTTTTCGAACCTCTCGGGGCAGATGGTTGGACGCCAGGTGCGATTCCCCGATTACCGTCAAAATCACGTGATGGGGGAAAAAGCCGCGGATGGTCGCGATCCGGCGGGCGATCATCTTGTCCCGGGAGCGGATAAGCTCCAGCTGGTCGCGGGGATCGGAGTCGATTCCGAATATCGGCACGAAGGGATCCTTGGCCAATTTGAAGATGCGCCGGTAGCTGGGCCAGCTGAATCCCCATTCCGAGCGGTAATCTACCTTATTCAGAAATTCATCCTCGCCCATCTTACCGTTCATCCACAGTTCCAGGTATTCCTGCTGGTATTCATACAGCATTTCCAGGGCCAGGATGACCCGTGATCCCCCCCGGTGGAGCTCCTTTATCAGGTACAGGACCCAATCCTGGCTGGCCCGGAGTGGATGGTAATCTCCAAAATACACTATATCACTGGCGCGGGCGCGGCGGATGATATCGGGGAAGGTGCAGGAGCGGTGATAACTGGAGAATTCGGAATTGAAATCCCTGATATACTTGGATTTATACGTCTTGTCGACGCCGAAAACCTCCCTCTTCAAACGGGCCACGACCTGCTTTTGGGCCTTTATCTCCTTGTTAACGTGTTGTTCGGCTATCATGGTCGATCCCGTCTACCGGATCCCGCGTCCCCGGCGAAAAAAACAAAAACGGGCATTATTATAATCGACAACCGGGACCGGTTCTAATATAATAATTTCCGTTTATTGTTAAATGAAATAAAACCATAGCCCCCCGGTCTGAAAAAGGCCCGCGGATCGATGAATAAGCAATGGAAACAACTCTGGTGTGATCCCGGCTGTCCCTTCGCCTCTTTCCCGCGGAAAGAACATCTGGACGGCGCCTGCCACACCTTCATCGCCCTGTATTGCTCAAAACATGCCAGATTGGTGCAAAAAAGCGCTCCCTGCCTGGACCTGACGGAGGAAACTGATGAAAAAGCGGGCTCTTGACGATTCCACCATCCGGGATATCGAGACAAAACTCCTGGCGGTACTGGACGGGGGAAGAACCAGATTGTACGAGCACGAGATCTATGAATTGCTGGGACGGTGCGGACTGAAGACTCCCGCCTTCGCTTTTTTCACCCGGGAAGAAGAAATCGACCGCTTCGACCTGGCCTCCATCCCCGCAGATCGGGTAGTTTGCAAGTTAATATCGGAACAGATGGTTCACCGCAGCGAGCAGGGGGGGATACGCTTTATCGATTACCACCGGGACGGTCTGCGCCAGGTTTTCCGCTCCTTCCAGGATACCGGGAAACGGCTGGGTATATCCCTGGCCGGTATGATGATCGCCGAGCAACTGCCGATCGTTGAAGGCATTCCCCACCAATTGCTGCTCTCCCTGCGGCAGGATCAGGCTTTCGGTCCGGTAGTGGTTCTGGGCCTGGGCGGCCTGGGAACCGAAATCTACCGCAGCAGCCTGAAAAATGAAAAGGCCCTCTTCATACGTCCCGCCGGACGCGCGCTCCGAGCCGATGAAAACCTGGAAGCGCTTGAAAAGACCATGTTTTTCCCGATTCTCGCCGGTAAAACCCGGATCAGCCCGGATCCCCTGGTGGACACCGGCATCCTCCTGGAGGTGCTGGAGAAATTCGCCTACCTGGCCGAAATCTTTTCCCGCACTGCGGAAGCCACCACCCTCACCATCGAAGAGCTGGAAATAAATCCTTTGCAGATCACCTCCCGGGTAGAACTGGTCGCGCTGGACGGATTGATGACGATCTCGCGGAGTAAGATACAAGCGGCCGCGCCTCCCCAGTCCAAAATCGATCACCTGCTGGAACCGGAAAGCGTCCTTATCATAGGAGCCTCCGGCAACAAGATGAACATGGGAAGGGTGATCCTGAAGAATATCCTCTCCCGGGAGGCCATACCGAGGGAAAACATATTCCTGCTCCATCCCCGCGAAACCGAAATAGAGGGATGCCGGGCCTTCAGTTCCCTCGCCGGTCTGCCCCACCCGGTGGACATGGTGGTTTTCACCATACCGGCCGGCGAAGAATCGGTTAAACTGCTGGAAGAGATCATTCTCGGCGAGATGGCGGAATCGATTTTACTGATCTCCGGCGGTTTCAGGGAGATCAAGAGCGGAGAGAAACTCTCCCGTCGGCTGGCCGAAGCGATCGTCAAGGGACGCGGACTTCCCGGCGGGGGAACGGTGGTGAACGGTCCCAATTGCATGGGAATAGTATCCAAACCGGGAGGCTATAACACCTTCTTCGTGCCCGAATACAAACTTTCCTTCACTGGAAAATTCGGCCAGAATTGCGCCGTGATCAGCCAGAGCGGCGCCTGGCTGGTCACCCTGCTCAGCAGCCAGGCCAAAATTCTTAATCCCAAATATATGATCACGGTGGGTAACCAGATCGATCTTACCCTCACCGACCACCTCATCAACCTCCGCCAGGATGCGGATATCGACCTTTTCTGCGTATATGCCGAGGGATTCAAACCGGGTGACGGGGCCCGCTTCCTGCGCACCGCCCGGGAGGTGATCGAGGCGGGTAAAAGGATAGTGCTGTATAAAGCCGGACGCACCGCCGCGGGGGCGGCGGCGGTGGCCTCTCACACCGCGGCCATGGCGGGAGATTACGATATCCTGTTCCGCCTCCTGTCCGAGGCGGGGATATGCGTCACCGATGATCTGGAGGAATGCGAGGATGCCGTGAAGGTGATGACCCTGCTGGAGGGGAAACGGATAACCGGCCGCCGGGTGGGCATATCCAGCGACGCCGGATTCGAATGCTCGATCGCGGCCGACCGGCTCTACTCGATGGAGCTGGCCGATTTCTCCGCCACCACCATGGAAAAGCTCAACCGCTCCCTGCCCGCCGGAATCATCGACGTCCATAATCCGGTGGACGCAACCCCCGCCATCACCACGGCCCAGTACGCCCAATGCGTGCGGGCCATCCTGGAAGACGAGAACACCGACTGCGCGGTCATATCCAACGTGGCCTCCACTTCCACCCAGGAAAACCTGCCCCCAGGCCCCGGGCACCGGGAAGATATACACCGGGAGCACTCCCATCCTAATATGCTGATACGTCTTTTCCGGCAAACGAACAAACCGATGGTGGTATCGATGAACGAAGGAGCGATCTTCGATCCGGCCGTGAGCATGATGGAAGAGGCCGGGATACCGGTCTTCAGAAAGATCGACCGGGCCATGAGGGCGATGGACCTCTTCCTGCGCTATGGATCAAGAAAGAAGTGATCGGGACAGCAACAAATACTCAGTAGCCTTCCAATTGGTCCCTGGTCACGCCCAGCACTTCCGCGGCTAGATCTTTATCCCCCCCGCACTCCCGCAGGGTCTTCTGTATATGCTCCCGGATTACGTCCTCCAGCTTACGGGCCACGAAGCGGCTGTCCACTATTCTGACAGGTTCCTTGCCCTCGATGATATAGCGCGGCAACGATTCCGCGGTAATCACTTCCGTTTCCGCCTTGGCCACCGCTCCGGCGATAATGGTTTGTAATTCACGGACATTATCGGGGAAAGAATATTGCCGCAGGAACTCCATGAATTCGTCCGAAAAACCGGTGATCTCTTTATCGCATTTTTCCATTTCCTCCCTCAGAAACTGCTCCGAGAGAAGCGGCAGATCGCCGATCCTTTCCCGCAGGGGCGGTATGCGGATGGAATTGATCATCAGATGATAGAGAAGATCCTGGGAGAATTTATCCCGGTACTGCGGCTGCGTCAGGTCCAGAGTGGAGGAGACGATCATCCTCACATCGATTTTTCTGACCCGGGCCGAACTTTCCCGGTAATATTCCCCCCGCTGGATGACCCTCTTAAGACGCACCTGCATGGGCAGGGTGAGGGCGTCGACGCTGTTCAGGAAAATCGTTCCCTGGTCAGCCTCTTCCAGCAATCCTTTGGCCTCTGCGCGATGACCGCTGTAGTCGGGCGCCTGCCCGAAAAAGAAGGCCGAGAATCTCTCCGCGTTCTGGCTGTCCGCTTCCAGCGCCACGAAGGGACCTTCCAGACGGGGGCTGGCCCGGTGTATGGCGCGCGCCAGCGCCTCCTTGCCGGTTCCGCTTTCCCCCCAGATAAAGATACTCAGGTCGCTGGAGGCTATGTTCTCGGCTTGATGGAAAAGCCTGATCATGCCCGGATCCTGGGTTTGAAACAGGGCGAAGGCGTCCGAATGGGTAAGATCATCGCGGCTCAGGCTGCTGGGAAGCTCTCCGATCGTCTTGTTCAACACGCTGTGCTCCAGGGCGTTGTCGAGCACTTCCAGCAATTTATCGTCGTCCACCGGTTTGATCAGGTAATCGAAGGCCCCCAGTTTCATGGCCTTGACCGCCAGATCGACGTCGCTCACTCCGGTCAGCACCACCACCGGCGTTTGAATATCCTTTTCGTGCATGGCATTGAGGATATCCATTCCGCTTACCACGGGCATATCCATATCCAAGAGGATGATATCAAACGCGTCGCCGGAGATCAGATCGATAACCTTTCCCGAATCGTTCAGCACCGTCGGTTCAAATATTCCCGACTGCATCAGGAAGACCAGGAGATAATTGGTTACGGCGGTATCGTCATCCACTACCAGAATCTTTTTCATTATTCCCCTCTGGGTCCGCCGGCGGCTTCCGGCCGGACCGGGATCCTGATGGTAAAGATGGTGCCCTTGCCGGGATTGCTGGACACCGATATATTTCCTCCATGTTCCTCGATGATGCGGTAGGCTATGGCCAATCCCAAGCCCGTGCCCCCCTTGGCCCTCTTGGTGGTGAAGAAGGGATCGAATATCTGTTTGAGCAAGCTCTGGCTCATTCCCATGCCGTTATCCTCGATCTCCGTAAAAAGATCGCCGTCCTCGACCCTGGTACGAATAGTGATCAATCCCTTGGCACCTTCCGGCATGGCCTGGCTGGCATTTACTATAAGATTGATGAGAACCTGCTCGATTTTCTGGGAGTTACCCATAAAGGTGGGAATATCGTCGGCCAGGTCGAGGGCGATGTCGGCGTGTTTCTGCACTTCGTTGTGCACCAGCCGGGTGCTGGCCTGAATCAGGGTGTTTAGATCCACGGTATCGACCAGCAGCCCCTCGTCCTTGCGGGCGAAAGTCCGCAGTCCCTCCACGATGCCCTTTATCCTCTCGGAGCCGTGTGACATGTCGTCGACCAGCGTCATTATATGCTCCCGCAGGAACTCGTAATCCAGCCGGGCGATCTTCAGATCCTTGTGGCTCTCGTAATAGCTGTCGACGATAGGAAGCATATCCTCCAGCGACTGCTTGACGATCTTGATATTCCCCCGGATGAACTGATTGGGATTATTTATCTCGTGGCCGATACCGCTCACCAACTGGCCCAGGGAGGCCAGCTTGTCGGCCTGCTGCAGCTGCTGGTCGTAGGTTTTTTCCAGGGTGACATCCCGGTAGAACTCCAGGATACCGTCCACTTCGTGCTGCTGGTTATAGACGGGAAGGGCATGTACCTGGAAATACTTGTCGTCCTTTTTCATGGTCATGGTGAGGGGCGTTTTATCCCGGAGGATGCGGGCCAGGCGGCAGTCCTGGCAGGGTTTTTCCCGGTTAAAAAAGACCCGGTAACACTCTTCCCCCTGCTGCACTCCCTCGCGGTTGGTCATGACTATCTTCCAGTTCTTATCTATCAGCACTACCTCATCGGGAATGGCGTCGAACATCGTCTCCAGCCGACCCTTGGCTTCTTCCCATCCCCCCTTCACCCGGTCCAGGTACGAATTGACAATGCCGAGGTTCTTTTTTTGCTCCTCCATCTCTGCGGTGCGGGAGGAAATCTCCTTCTTCAACTCCTCCAACCGTTCGTTGAAAGCCTTTTCCTCATCCTGCATCAGCGCCATTTTGGCGCGCAGTTCCTTGCGTTCCAGGGCCAGGTTGAGCATCCTTCCGATCTCGTCCAGCATCTTCTGTTCCTCGGGGCACAACTCGTATTTATCGCCGTGGTAACCGACCTGGATCTCCCCCTTTTCCTTCTTCGCCACCACCAACTTCACCGAGATACAACTGTCCTGGGATGGTTTTTGACCGTACTCGATACCCTGGTACACGGAATAGACGACCACTTCCTCGGGATAACGCATACCCTGGCTCAGCAGCCGGGGGAGGTTGCTGAAGAACTCGCTTATCGACCGCGATACTTCGATGAACTCCGCCACGCTATAGAGGCAGGCCAGCTCCTTGATCCTCTCATCCTTATCCGATTCATCCCGGGAGCTGAGCCCCTGCAACCGGTTTCCGAAGAAAATATAGATCTCCTCGCTGTCCGTTCCGGCATATCCCGCTTTCAGGGGAATGGAAATGTCCGGACCGGCCTGCGGGCTCCACACTGCTATGCCCCGGGTTCCGGACTTGGCCAGTTGCATGGCCTCGCTGAACGTGTCGTAGGAAAAAGGCAGCAGGATCTCGGCCAGGGTTTTCCCCAGGCAGCTTTGTTTTTCCGGCAGGCAATCCCGCTCGAAGAAAGGGCTCTGATGGAATATCTTGTGATTCTTGTCGACTACCAGCAGGTAG
Organism: Candidatus Krumholzibacteriota bacterium; assembly: GCA_016926065.1. Taxonomy (GTDB): domain Bacteria; phylum Krumholzibacteriota; class Krumholzibacteriia; order Krumholzibacteriales; family Krumholzibacteriaceae; genus JAFGPI01. The sequence continues at coordinate 11,977 of JAFGPI010000011.1, read as the reverse complement.
TCAAAATTTCCTTCCAGGAAGTTGTATAGATTCTTGCGGGCAAGCACTTTCCAGCCTCTCTCTTTTTATTGCTCGGCGGTCCCCCCTCCGGCCGGGTTAATCTCTAACCTTGAACCGCGCCGTGCCGATTTCCCTTATTTCCCTCTTGTATTTCTCGCCATGAGTAAGCGGAGGCATTATGGAAACGGTTTGAGTCGACACCTCTACCGGAACCAGTCTCAATTTGAAAGGGGTTTCCCTTTTCCCCCAGCGATGGGAGTAAATCGGCAGCATCTTCCCCAATGTCCCGCGCAGGATATCGTCTATCTCGGCGGTGGTATCGGCGGCCGCTTCCAAACCGAATTCCTTCAGGATACCCAGTAATACCTCCCTGCCGGAGTATCCGGCCGGGGGATTGATGGCCCGCTTGAAATCTACCAGCCTGCCTTCGAAATTATTCCGCGTCCCGGCCGTTTCCAGATAGGTGGAGGCAGGAAGAACCACATCGGCGAAACGGGTAGTCTCGGTTTCGGTCCAGTCCATGGCGGCCAGGAATTCGACATTTTGCAGCCAGGCTTCGGTTTGCCGCCAGGCCATGGGGTCCTCGCCGATAACCAGCGCGCCCAGCACCTTCCCCTCGCCCAGCAGCGCCCGCAATTCCGCGTGACTGGTGGCCCCCGGAAAGCTCCCCTCCACCGGCACCCGGCCCGCGGAGAAACCGGGATCGGCTCCCATGATCTCCAGGGAGGCGCTGTTGGCCAGGGTGCGGGGGAGAAGCAATTCGGCTTCCACCCCCTTGGCTTTTAGCAGCACTATAAAGTTGGCCAGAGTTTCCATATCCCCCCGGGCCTGATCCTGAGGACGGTCCGGGCTGTGCACGAAGACGATCTTCCGGGCTTCAGCGATCAGGCGGGCCGTCTTTTGGATGATCTCGGGATCGATCCCGGAGAGGGCCGATACCTTATCCAGGGGAAAATCCCTGCCGGATAGAAATCCGGCGGCGCCCTCGATCTTCTCCAGCAGGGAGGAGGGGAAATATCCCTCGTCCAGGAGGAGCTGCAGGATTCCGTTCCACAGAATCGAACCCCGCCCCCGCATCGGATCCATGGCGGCGGCCGATAACTGCTGATCGGTGGCGTCCAGGGTGGAATTGGATACCACCAGTTTGGCCCCCCGCCTGACCGCCTCTATGACTTCTATCGCCAGGATCAGGTGATCTGACTCCATCGAGGTGTTGTTGCATATAATCAGATCGGCCTCCCCCAGAGATTTGCGGTCGGAGGTCGAAGCGGTGAAACCGAAGGAGCGGTCGAGAACGCCGGCCTCCCCCCCGGTTCCCAGGAGGGAAAGGGAAGCCACGTTGCTGGTGCCCAGTCCTTCCCGGGCTATCCGGCCGGCCAGATAAAGCTCCTCGTTGGTCAACTCGGGGGATACGAAGACGGCGATCCTGTCGGGACCGTATTTCCCGGCGATCCTTTTCAAACCGTCCGTCACCGCCCCCCGCGCTTCGGCCAGGGTGACCTCCCGGCGTTCATTGCCCTCCCGTATCACCGGTTCCAGGATGCGGTTCCGCTTGATAAACAGTTCATGTCCGAATCTGCCGAAGCGGCAGAGATAGTCCCCCGGCTGGCCGGAAGGACCGATATAGTAACGGTCCTCGCTGAATTTCTTGACCGTGATGGGGCAAGCCACGGAACAGAATCCGCAGGTGGTGGCCACATCCTCGGTGAATAAAGCCGCCCGCCCGGGGAAGGGATACTTCACGGTCAGGGCGGCGGTGGGGCAGGCGTCCACGCAGTTGCCACAGCTGACACAACTGGTTTCCACCAGCGGATCGTTCATGGCCGGTCTCATCTCGGTACGGAATCCCCTGCCCACCAGGCCGATGGCCGAAAGAGGCAGCACCCGGGCGCAGGTGCGTATGCATCTGCCGCAAAGCACGCATTTATTTGGATCGTAGACGATATGCGGATGCCGGTCATCGACCTTGTGCTTGCGCGCGTAACCTTTGAACTTCTCCATGTCCACCCCGTACTCCTCGGCGTAGAGCCGCAGGGAGCAGTCGCGATAGCGGACACAACCGCAGGAAAGGCAGCGGTCGCATTCGTGCACGTTATCTTCGTAATCGAATCCGGAAGCGACCTCATCGAAATTCCCCTGCCTCGATTCCACTTCGATCAGGTGGACTTCGTGCCGTGGACTTTCCGGAATATCTCCCAGCTCCGCCTGGCCCGGTTTACCCCAGAACTGCTTGCTCACGGTAAACGGCCGGGGGGGCTGTTCCATTCCCCGCAGGTAAGCGTCGATGGTGCGGGCGGCCTTCTGGCCGTCGCTGATGGCGTCAATCACCACCGTCGGTCCGTCATTGGCGTTATCCCCTCCGGCAAAAAGCCCCTGCAGGTTGGTTTTCATCGTCTCGCCGTCGGTTACGATGGTGTTCCATTTGGTTATCTCGATACTTTCCTCTCCCCGGGAGAGCAACCCGTCCAGCACCGGATTCTGTCCGATGGCGGCCACCGCCAGCTGGCAGGGCAGATCGAATTCCGATCCTTCCAGCGGAACCGGGCGGCGGCGTCCCGATTCATCCGGCTCGCCCAGTTTCATCCTGATGCAGCGCAGCGACTTCAACCTTCCCTTTTCCGCGTTTATACCGACCGGCGCGGCCAATTCCATGATTTCGATGCCTTCCTCGAGGGCGTCCTCTATCTCCATGTCGTCGGCCGGCATCTCAGCCTTGGTCCGGCGGTAGAGAATGATCACCTTGTCCGCTCCCAGCCTCCAGGATGTCCGGGCCACGTCCATGGCCGTGTTCCCGCCTCCCACCACCACCACTACTCCGGAAAGAGGCTCCTTGCGATCGGTTTTCTCCTGCAGGAAATCGGTACCGGATACCACTCCCTCGGTCTCGAACTCGCCCTTTACCCGCATCGGCTTACCGGTCCAGGCGCCGGTACCGATGAAAACGGCGTCATGCCTGTCCATAAGCTCGTCCAGAGTCACATCCTTTCCCACCCGGATGTTGTATCTGATTTCCGCTCCCGCCCTGCATATATAATCGACTTCCGCGTCGATGACCTCATCGGGCAAACGGTACACCGGTATTCCGTATCTGAGCATCCCCCCGGACCGGGGCATCGATTCGTATATAACCGGTTTATGGCCTCTCCGGCCCAGGAACCAGGCGGCGGTCAGCCCGGCGGGACCGGCGCCCACGATACCCACCGTCTTACCGGACGGTTTTTCTCTCTCCGGCTCGCCCTGGTACACTCCCGGGGCGTCGGTGACGAAACGCTTGATGGCGTTGATTCCGACCGGTTCGTCGACATCCGTTCTCCGGCAGACCACTTCGCATTTCCTCACGCACACCCTTCCACACACGGCCGGCAGTGGATTTGCCTCCCGGATGAGATCCACCGCTTGACGATAATTACCCATTGCCGATAGGGCGATGTATCCCTGGGCGTCGACTCCGGCGGGGCACCCTTCCATGCAGGGTGAGACGCAATCGGCGTAGTGGTTGGACAGCAGGAGCTCCAGCGCCGTCTTCCGGGACTCCATGATCCGCGGATTACGGGTTTCCACTTCCATGCCTTCGGTTACCCGGGTGGCGCAGGCCGGCACCAGGTTCCAGCGGCCCTTCACCTCCACCACGCAGAGGAAACAGGACCCGTAGGGCTCCAGCTCATCGGAGTGGCACAGGGTGGGGATATCGTCCAGTCCTTTCTCCCTCACCACTTCCAGAATGGTTTTTCCGGCGGCGGTCTCTATCTGTTGCCCGTTTATCTTTAATTTTATTTTCTTCATGGGGCTCCTCAACGCTTGTACACGGCATCGAAATTACAGCTGGTCACGCATTTTCCGCATTTAACGCATAGGGAGTTATCGATCACGTGAACCTTCTTCGCCTCTCCGGAGATAGCGTCCACCGGGCAGTTCTTGGCGCAGAGCGTGCAGCCGGTGCACTTCTGGGCATCGATGTGGAAATCCACCAAAGCGGAGCAGCTCCCCGCCGGACAGCTATTATCGAAGATGTGCGCCTCGTACTCCTTCCGGTAATAGCGGATGGTGGATAGTACCGGATTGGGGGCCGTCTGTCCCAGCCCGCAGAGGCTGTTTTCCTTTATTTTCTCTCCCAGCTCGGCCAGCTTCTCGATGTCGTTCTCCTCGCCCTCACCGCGAGTGATGCGGGTGAGGATTTCCAGCATCCGCAAGGTTCCGATACGGCAGAAGGTGCACTTTCCGCATGATTCGTTCTGGGTGAATTCCAGGAAAAACCGGGCCATCTCCACCATGCAGGTGGTTTCATCCAGCACCACCATGCCGCCGGATCCCATGATCGCTCCGGTGGCGGGAATCGATTCGAAATCGACCGGGGTCTCTCCCAGTTCGGCGGGGATGCAACCTCCGGAAGGCCCGCCCATCTGCACGGCCTTGAACTTTTTGCCTTCCTTTATCCCCCCCCCGATCTTGAATACCAAATCGTTGATGGTGGTTCCCATAGGCACTTCGGCCAGACCGCCATGGGCCACCTTTCCGGCCAGGGCGAACACCTTGGTTCCCTTGCTCTTTTCCGTCCCGAAAGCGGCGTACGCCTCCGCTCCGTTCAGGATGATCCAGGGAACGTTGGCGTAGGTTTCCACGTTGTTATTATTGGTCGGTTTTTGCCACAATCCCTTCTCCGCGGGAAAAGGCGGCCTGATCCGGGGCATCCCCCGCTGGCCCTCGATGGAGGCGAAGAGGGCCGTTTCCTCCCCGCAGACAAAGGCCCCGGCCCCCTGCTTTATCTTGATGTCGAAATCGAATCCGCTATCCAGGATATTCCTGCCCAGATAGCCTTTATCCCGGGCGGCCTGGATGGCGATATTGAGTCTCTTGATGGCCAGCGGATACTCCGCCCGGCAGTATATATAGCCGAAGTCCGCGCCGATGGCCTTTGCGCAGATTATCATTCCTTCCAGCACCGCGTGGGGATCTCCCTCCAGGACCGACCGGTCCATGAAGGCCCCCGGATCTCCTTCGTCGGCGTTGCACACCACGTATTTCCGGTCCCCTTTATTCTGGGCCGCGAATGACCACTTCAATCCGGTCGGAAATCCCGCGCCCCCGCGTCCTCTCAAACCCGATTCCTTGATCACTGCGATGATCTCCTCCGGCCGCATTTCCAGCAGGGCCCGGCGCACTGCCTGGTACCCCCCCGCCGTCACATACTCGTCGATCGATTCGGGATCGAGGGTTCCGCAGTGCCGCAGGACAATTCGCTGCTGGAGACGGTGAAAATCCGATTCGGGACCTTGCAGCTCGCCGGCGGCGTTGATGGTCAGGGCAATGTGCTCGGGGGTGGGAGTATCATCCAGGATATGTTTCTTGATCACGCCGTCGACCAGATCGGCCGTTACCTTCCGGTAAATGATCCGCCGGCCGCCCTCGCGGATCTCCACCAGCGGCTCCTGGTAACACATGCCGATACAACCGGTACTGGTCAGCTCAAAAGTCCCCGGACGGGCCTGAAGCAGTTCGTTCAACCGGTCGTAGGTCTGCTGGGCTCCCGCCGAAAGACCACAGGTACCCATCCCCACAATTACTTTTTTCATCGGAAAACTCCAAGACGTTTACTGATTGATTGGTTTTAGATCCTGTCAAACTCTTTCCCTCCCGGCGGATCCCGGCGGGAATTTCTAGGCCGTCGCAGCGGCCTCCCGGCGTTTATACTTTCTTAAAAGCTTGCGCAGGGAAGCCGGCGTCAACTGGCCGTGAGTCTCGTCATTTATCATTACCACCGGGGCCAGGGAACAGCATCCGATACAGGCCACCGTCAACAGGGTGAACAATCCGTCTTCCGTGGTACCGTTTACCTCTATTCCCAGCTCGTCCTGAATGGTCTCGATGATCATCTTGGACCCCGATACGTGGCAGGCGGTGCCGGCGCAGGCGCGGATCATGTACTTGCCCATCGGTTGCAGCCGGAACTGGCTGTAGAAGGTGATCACCCCGAATATCTCCGATTCGGGTATCCCGGTCACCCCCGAAATGTAGTTGATGGCCCGGCGGGGAATATATCCGAAATAATCCTGAGCCGATTGCAGCAGGGGGATCAACTCCCCCGGCGCTCCGTCGTAGCGCCACAGGCGGTATCCGAAATTTTCTTTCCTGTCAGCCGTTTCCATCACCCCTTCGGTCTGCTACCGGCATCATTCTTCCAGCTTGACGATCTTGGCCTCGCGCACCCGCAGCACCCCATCGATCTGGTTGAGTTTCTCCACGATGCGCGGAGCGCTTCCCATGCCGCTTTGGCCCATCACCATACCCACCAGCTTGGTGCCGTCCTCTATCACGTCACAGAAAACCACTTCATCGATGAAAAAGACGGTGGTGAATATCTGCTGTATCGCTTCCTTATCGATGTCCACGATGATGTAGCTCATCATGCCCGGCTGCTTGCCGGGGGTGGTCTCGGCGGGGCGCTTTATTATATCGGAATATATCTTGATGAACTCACCCACGTCCCGGTCCAGCTGGGGCCGCTCCACCCGCGATTGGGAGAGGACTTCCAGTCCCTCCAGCCCCGCCACCCGGTCGAAAATAGCCTTGATTTCCTCCTCCGAGGAGGCCTTGGCCAGAATTATAATATCGACATCTCCCCGCACCGCGTCGCACGACTGGATCCCCTTCATGGCCAGCAGGGCTTTGTAGATCGGCATGCTGCGGTCCGGATCGGTGATCTTGACCGTAAGATAAGCGCTCACTGATTCCCGGATGCCCTCGGCGGGAGTTTCCAGGGCGGGGACCGCTCCTTCCTCGGCGGTCGACCCGGCCGAAAGCTCCTCCAGGGCCTGGACCAGGTCGGGGATCTCGAACGGCTTGTCGAGATACCCGGTATTGTGTTCGGAAAGAGCCGTGGTCTGAAGGCTTACATCGCCGAAGCCGGTTATAATCAATACCGGCAGTTCCGGGTAGCGGCTCTTGATCACCTTGAGTATCTTCAATCCGTCGATATCGGGCATGAATATATCGGTGATTAGATAATCGTAAGCGATTCCCTCACTTCTGGCGTTGTTCAACTCATGAATAGCGGAGATGCCGTCCGGGCAGGCCACCGGGCTGTAGCCTTCCTGCTTGAGCCCCACGGTGAGATTTCTACGGATTTCAGCTTCGTCATCGATAATCAGAACTCGGCCTTTCAATGGAATCCTCCTGTTTTTGTCCGCTTACAGACGGTCGGCATCCGGATAAAACCAGCTTTTTGGCACCAACTTTATAATGCAAGAATACAATAGCCAAAGGCTTATACAATGTCAAATTATTTCGATATATCTTACGAAAAATAGAAAAGTGGCGCCGTCCCGGCTTTTATCCGGCCGTCGGTTGCCCTTTTCTATTGAAAAAAGTCTTTCTTCTATAATAGAATTCGGCTCCGTACGGCACCTTTTATTTCGGCTTCCTGTAACCGATACGGATTTTACCGGACTGTAACAATAGGTGCTTTAAATCCGTATTTTTTTTATCCGGTTTTCACCCGTAAAAGGATCGAAATGCAGATAAAAATAACGGGATTAAGTAAGATTTATAAAAACGGCAACCGGGCCCTGGAAAACTGCGATCTGGAAATCGGCAGCGGGATGTTCGGTCTGCTGGGGCCCAACGGCGCCGGTAAAACCACCCTGATGCGCATCCTGGTTACCCTGATGAAGCCTACCTCGGGCCATATCCTGGTCGGGGATCTCGATATCCAGCGCGACCGGAGGGAGATCCGGTCGATGCTCGGATACCTCCCCCAGGAGTTCCGGTTCTTTTCCAAGCTCAAGACCTGGGAGTTTCTCGATTACGTGGCCAGCCTGGCCGGTCTCCGCAATCCCCGCACCCGGAAAAAAGCGGTCGACGAGATGCTCGAACAGGTCGGCCTGTTTGACGTCCGGGACCGCCTGGCCAACAAACTCTCCGGGGGGATGAAAAGAAGGCTCGGTATCGCGCAGGCCCTGATCGGAAATCCGAAGATCATCGTGGTCGACGAACCGACCACCGGCCTGGATCCCGAGGAGAGGATCAGATTCCGCAATCTCATAGCCGACCTGGGACAGGGGGAAGTGACCATCCTTCTCTCCACCCATATCGTGGGAGACATATCGAGCACCTGCCATAATATGGCCCTTCTCAACCAGGGCCGGGTGGTATTCAAGGGTTCCCCGGACGAGCTGGTGGAAAAGGCCCGGGGGCACACCTGGAGGATAGAAGCCGTGGACAGCGAGCTGGAAGAAATCAAAGATAAATTTTCGGTAATATCGACCGTACCCTCCGCCGACGGCTGGGAGGTTCATGTGGTGGGCGATAAGCTCGACGGCTTCTCGGCCCAGGCGGTCGATCCCGATCTGGAACACGCATATGTCTACTACATGGAGCATTACCTTGGCGAAAATAATTAATCGTCCGCCGGCAAGCATGGATCGCGCCCCTTTCCCCGGGGAAGGAAACTCCCACGAAAGGTCAAAATCATGATCTCTTTGTATAATATCTGGGCCGTGGCACGGATCGAGATGAAGACCCTGCTGCGCAGCTGGTTCTTCAGAATATTCTCCATCATCGCCATCGTTCTCCTCGGTTTCGTCAATTTTGGATTGCTCTCCGGCATTTCCAACGCGCCCTGGGGATTCCGCGGAAATCCCTCCACGGTTCCTTACGTCAACATCCTCTTTCTGAACACGGTGCAGGCCATCATAGCCATTTTCCTGGCCTCCGATTTCCTCAAACGGGACAAGAAACTCGACACCACCGAAGTGGTCTACATGCGGTCGCTCACCAACGCCGATTACGTCACCGGAAAAACAGCCGGGATCCTTCTGGTTTTCGGCATCCTGAACGTCGCCGTGCTGTTGATGTCCTTGATTTTCAACGTCTTCGTCGCCCAGAGCGAGGTGGTCTTCCGCGCCTACCTCTACTATCCCCTGCTTATCAGCCTTCCCACCCTGGTCTTCATCCTGGGACTGGCGTTTTTTTTCATGGTCACCATCCGCAACCAGGCGGTGACCTTCATCATCCTGCTCGGTTACATCGGCGCCACCGTCTTTTACTTCTCGCGGAAATTCTATTTCCTATTCGATTACATAGCCTTCAACGTCCCCCTGATGTATTCCGATTTTATAGGATTCGCCGATCCCCTCTCCCTGCTGACCCACCGCGGAATATACCTGCTGCTGGGATTAGCCTTTATCTGTTTCACCATAGTGTTGCTGAAAAGACTGCCCCAGTCGAAATCGATGACCCTCACGGCGCGGGTCCTGGCCTTTTTGTTTCTGGCCGCCGGTGTCGCCCTGGGCTTCCTCTACGTGCGGTCGGCCACCGGCGGGAGCGACCTGAGAAAACGGATAATCTCCCTCAGTGACGAGCTGGCCGGGGAACCGTCCGTCACCCCCCTCCGCTGCGATATCAAGTTGGAGCATGAACGATCCCTCCTCCGGGTCCAGGCCGCCTGGCGGGTGCGCAATGACACGCCCCGGGCGCTGGAACGGTATATTTTCAGGCTCAATCCCGGATTGCAGGTTACCGGGGTGGTCCGCGCAGACGGCCGCATGGAATACTCCCGGGACCTGCACCTCCTCTACCGCGAACCGGAACGGCCCCTCTCCCCCGGCGCGGTCGATTCCTTCACCCTTGCCTACCGGGGATCGCCGGAGAAACAGGCCTGCTACGCCGACATTCTGGAATCGGTCCGCAGACAGGCTTACCGGGTGGACAACGCGGAGATGTTTAATGTTCAGAAAGAGTACTTTTTCATCGGACCGGATTATCTCTTGCTGACTCCGGAATCGGGGTGGTTTCCCCAAGCGGGAGCGGGATTCAACTCCCGGCACCCGGAGATCAGACGGCAGGATTTTATCGATTTTTCCCTAGAGGTCAAAACCTCCCCCGGGCTGACCGTGATCTCTCAGGGGCGGATGGACAATCCGCGGGAGGGCCATTTTCGGTTTGCCTCCGAGTTTCCCCTGCCGTCCCTGTCACTGGTGATCGGACGGTATGAACGGTTATCCACATCCGTCGATTCGGTGGAATACAACATATTCATCAGGGAAGGTCATGATTTTTTCTCCCCGCATTTCGATGAAATCGGCGACACCCTGGGAGCGTTGATCAGGGACTCCCGCCAGGATTTCGAAAACAAGCTGGGACTCAGCTACCTTTACCCCCGCCTCTCCCTGGTGGAGGTGCCGATAAATTTCCACAGCTACCGGCACCTGTGGTCGGTAAGCCAGGAAACCGTCCAACCGGAAATGGTCCTGCTCCCGGAAAAGGGCCTTCCCCTGCGGGGGGTCGATTTCAAGCGGATGGCCCGCCGCATGCAGCGGCGCAACCAGAGAACCAACGAGGAGATCTCTCCCCGGGAGAATCAATGCAACATGTTTAACATTTTCCTCTCCTCCACCCTGACCGAGGATTTCGGTTCCGCCTCTCCCTGGAGCGAAAATCCCTTCGCCACCAGTACCAGCTACAATATTTTCCCCAATTTCCTCTCCTTCGCCCACTACCTGGAGTCGGACCAGTGGCCTGTTCTGAACATGGCCTTCGAGTCCTTTTACGCCGAGCGGCTGCAGAATCCCTCGCCCGACTTCATGCGCTTCACCGTGGGGCTGACCCCGGAAGAAAGGGTCAACCTGGCCCTGGAGGAGAAAATCCTGCCCCAGATCCTGGCCGATCCGGAGCAGCGGGACCTGGCTCATTTTGTTCTCAAGACCAAGGGGTATTTCCTCTTTCAGCTCCTGGAAAACCGTTTGGGATCGGATAGATTCAACGCCTTCCTGGCCGCGCTGGTGGAGACCCACCGCTTCCGCATAACCTCCGGCGAGGAATTCGTGGAAAAATTGCGGCAGGAGTTCGATTTTGATTTCAGCCCCTATATAGAAAACTGGTACCAGAGCAAGGATCTTCCCGGGTTCCTGACCGGAAATTTCGAGGCCTTCAAGGTGCTGGACGGCGACCGGGAGCGATATCAGGTGAAATTCCGGCTCTCCAATCCGGAATCCTGCGAGGGCATGGTAAAGATAACCATCGGCCGGCAGGGCCGGCGCGGGGGAGGAAGATTCCGGAGGATGTTCGCCGAGGCCGAGGAGGAGAATTTCGAAAAACTCGTCTACCTGGGAGCGGGTGAGAACAAGGAACTGGGATTCGTGCTCGATTTTCAACCCGGTTCCGTTTCCATAAACACCCTGGTATCCAAAAATATCCCCTCCGTTATATCCACCAATTTCTCCGAGTTCGAGTTAAATAAAAAAGCTCTTCCCTTTGACGGGGAACGGATCCGGGAGGACCCGGTGCGCCTCCTGGAGCCGGGGGATATAGTGGTCGACAACGAAGACGCCGGCTTTGAATTCAAGAAGGCCTCCTCCCGGAGCCTGCTGAAAAGGCTGCTGCCCAAATTCTCCCCCTCCCGGGATCAAAAATATGTGGGCCTTACCTTCTGGTCGAGCACCGGAACCTGGCTGCCCACCACCAATTCGAAATTCTACGGGAAATACGCGCGTTCCGCCCATTACACCTCCAAGGGGAAAGGCGACCGGAAGGCCGCCTGGAACGCCGAGATAAGAGAAAGCGGATATTACGACGTCTACTGTTACGTGAGCAAGATCCGCTCCCCCTGGGGCCGCCGGAACCAGGAATCCGATTTCGGCCATAACAGTTTTATCATTTATCACGATGATGGAACCGAAGAGACCGATCTCGATCTGAATACGGCCGAGGACGGTTGGAATTATCTAGGTTCCTTCTATATTTCAGAGGGAACGGCCCGGATCGAGATAACCAACCAAACCCAGGCCCGCTTCGTCATCGCGGACGCCATCAAATGGGTGAAACGCTAGAGAGGAAACGGCAGATGAATATCGTAAACCCAAGGAGAAAAAGCATCCTCCCCCCGGCGGGACGGTTGCACCCGGTTCCGGGGCGGCTTCCGCCGCTTATCCGGGCCGCGGCGGTGGGCTGGATGCTGATGCTGATAACGCCTGCTTCCCTGCCG
>JAFGPI010000136.1 GCA_016926065.1 Candidatus Krumholzibacteriota bacterium | reverse complement strand
TCATCGTTTCCACTTACAGTTACAGCTAATCAGTTAGTATTATTCCGGTTGCCCGAGTGAGGAGCTAATTTTTGGGGGAAGTCCCGGAAAGCTATGCTTCTTTTCTCCCGGACCGCTATAAATATCCCCGTCCCGTCCCCCGCCAGGCAGGCCGTTCTCTTGGCGGCTTGCCTGGCGGGGGACGGGACGCACCTCAGATCAGTCCGGGAACCGGGGCAGCCGTAATGGTGTGCGGGGGAAGTTTCCGCGTCCGGAGCACCACCCGGGGAGTGAACAGGTGCTCCCATACCGCGCTGATTATTGATAGAGTGAGATTAGTCTTTATGCACCACTATGCGGGACCGGGCGACTCCGTAACCCCCTAAAATCTCCTCGGCCTTCTCCTCCGGTATCCGTAAATTAACCATCTCCCGCAGAGCGACGGCGAGGATCGCGAATTCCATCACCGCTCCCGCGGCCATGGCGGAAAGGTTTCCTTTCATTGTCAACACTCCCAGTAGCGCGAAAAGGATGGAAATGCTCCACAGGAAATAATCGACCTTCCGCATCGAACCGAAACGGTACAGATATATATGATGCAAATGCAGGTGATCCGCTTCGAACAAAGGGCGGCCCATGATGATGCGGCGCAGAAACGCCAGTACCGTGTCCAGCAGGGGGATGCCCAGGATAAAAACGCTTCCCACAATCTTAAGGAAGATTTCCCGTCCTGAAATCAGGGTGAGAAGCGATATCAAACCAAACATCAATCCCAGGAACAAAGATCCCGAGTCCCCCATGAAGATCTTCGCGGGAGGAAAATTATAGCGCAGAAAAGCCAGGACGGCGCCGAAAACAGCCGCGGAAAGCGCGATAACTATAGGTAAATCAAAAATATATCCGGTGAGGATAAAAGCCGCGGAGGCAATCAGGGCGATCCCGGAGGCCAGGCCGTCTATACCGTCGATAAGATTGAATGAAGTAGTCACCACCAACATCCATATACTCACCGCGGCCACGGAAACGAACATCAAGGGCAAGGAAATTTCTATCAAACCGAAGTGGTTGAGCAATCCGGTTCCACAGGCGGCGATGAAAATCGATACTGAAATCTGAAAAAACAACTTGTACAGGTAATGCAGGCTGCGCAGATCGTCGATGATGCCCAGCAAGAAAATGATGAATCCGCTGGCGATAAAAACCGGCAGAAAAACCCGGTTGAGGGGAGATTGGGGAATGTAGAAGAGAAAGGCGGTTATGAGCGCGAACAGAATAGCCGCGATCATCGCCGCGCCGCCGATATGAGCTATTTCCCTACTCGTTCTGCCATTCGGTTTCTCGCAGATCTTCCAACGTACCGCTATCCCTATGGCCAGGGGCGTAAAAACCAAACCGAGAACAAATGAAAGAACCAGCGGAACAACAAAACCTGTTGATGTCAACGCTACTCCTTTTTCACACCATATCCCAAGGATTATCTATTAATATTACAATGTCAAGCAAGAGTTAAAAAAATGTTAGAATTTATCTGGTCTCCCTCGATTAAAAGTCGGAGGCCGGAAAACCGGCCCCTCACCGGGTCTTTCTCGCTCTCCGGAAGGGCCTGGCCAATTCCCTCATCTGGGCCCGGGAAAGGGTCCGGGTAAGAATCGACCCGGCCAGGAAAAAGCCGGTCAGCAGGAAGGCGTGTAAAAAAGTAAACGGCAGGTTCCGCGGTTCCGGCGCAAACCTGAGGTAGAAAAACACGGTCAAGACACCCAGGGCAAAGGTCTTTATCGCCCGGGTAAAATCGCCTTTCCTCCACCAGCCGGGGAATAAAAGCGCCACCGACCGAAGCCCCAGTATCTCAATGGGCAGATACGCCAGCAAAGTGGCCACCACCGCTCCCACCGCCTTCCACCGGGGAATAAAAAGCAAGTTTAATACAAAATTAAGGATGGCCCCCACCAGGGTCAGCTTGGCATAGGTTCCCGCCTTTTCCCCGGCGATCAGGGAGGGCAGGATGACCGATCCCAGGCAGCGCATCAAGATAAGGGGCGAGAACAGGATCAGCAGGTCGGCGGAGGCCAGGAATTTTTCCGTGAATAGGCCCCTGACCAGGGGCTGGGCCAGGCAGATGAAAACCACCACCACGCAGGCGGAGTAGATAAGGGAGTTGATGAGGGAACGGTTTATCAGATCGCTGCAGCGTTGCCGTTTTCCCGCCGTCCAGGCCCCGGCCAAAGCCGGGCGCAGGGTCATTACCAGGGCAAAGGTGGGAAAGAGACTGGTTTCGAGAAGATTCCGGGCCATGGAGTAGATTCCTACCTCCGCGGCTCCCCCGAAATATCCCAACATCAATTTATCGAGCAATGAGTAAACGGTGACCGAGGCGCCACTGACGGCCAGGGGAGCGCTCAGCCCCAGCAACCGTTTCCAAACCGGCGGGGAAAAGCCGGCCGTCCCCGGCGGCGGCCCCTCCCCTTCCGGTTTGATCCTTAACAGGATGAGAAAAATCACCAGGGCGGGAATCAGCAGCGCGATTATATAGGCGCCGATAACTCCTGAGGCGCCCAGGGAATAATACACCGCCCATAATACCAATCCCACCCTGATCACCAGCATTGACGAGCGTACCAGAAACAGCAACCGGAATCGGTTCAAGCCCAGAATGAGAAATGAAGATAGCTCGTTGAAGCTGACCGCGAAGATCAGTAAGCCCCCTATCCGGAACAGGGGAACCAGGGCTTCTTCCCGGAAAAAAGAGGCCAGGGGGGCGGCGAAGAACACGGCCAGGGCGGCAGTGGGAACGGTAAAAACCGTTCTCATGACCACACTGGAAACTATCAACTCGCGGATTCGGCGGGGAGAGGAAACCTGGTATTCGGTAATCAACCGGGAAGCGGCGCCCTCCACCCCGAATTTCGCCGGGATCAGGAATATGGTGGCCAGCGCCATGGTCCAGTTTATCAGACCTACCACCCGGGGGCCCAGGCAGCGGGCCACTATCAAGGATACGGTAAAAGCGCTGATCAAGGGAAGGGCGGTCGAGCCGAATGTCCACAGATACCCGGCAGCCAGAGAACCGTTGAGTTCCACTTTTGATTTCATCGAAATATCAGGAGAAATATCTCTCCAGAATATCCGCAATACGCCCCGCTGTTTTACCGTCCCAGAGCGGCGGTACGTCATGTTTGCCCGGATCGCTTTGGAGTATGCGGGAGGCTTCCCGCTCCACCTCCCGGGGATCCGTCCCCACCAGAACATTGGTTCCCATTTCTACCGTAATGGGGCGTTCGGTATTATTGCGGACGGTTAAACAGGGAATGCCCAGGACCGTCGTCTCCTCCTGGATACCTCCCGAGTCCGTGATCACCATCCGGGAATGACGCATGGCTTTGATAAAATCGAGGTACCCGACCGGTTCGATCAGGCGGAAATCCGCCGCGGACACGATCGGGGGAACCGCCGAATCGATCATCTTGCGGGTGCGCGGATGCACCGGAAAAACCACCGGCAGCCGGGTAGCCAGGGAATTCAGCACCTCGAAAAGGGCCCTCAACTCGTCCGGATCGTCCACGTTGGAGGGGCGGTGAAGGGTTACCAAAATATAATTACCCGGGGTGAGCCCGAGTTCCTCCAGGATGGTGGATCTCTCGGTTTTCTCCAGATAGTACAAGAGGGAATCGATCATGATATTCCCCACGAAGAAGATCCTATCCTCTCCCACTCCTTCCCTTTTCAGATTCACTTCCGCCTCGGGTGAGGTGGTAAAGCAGAAGCGGGACAGTATGTCGGTTACCATGCGGTTGATCTCCTCGGGCATATCCAGGTCAAAAGAGCGCAATCCCGCCTCCACGTGGGCCACCGGAATGCGCATTTTGGCGCCCACCAGCGAACAGGAAAGGGTGGAGTTAACGTCCCCCACCACTATGATCAGATCGGGACGCTGTTTCTCCATAATGATCGCGAAAGCCACCATCACCTTGGCGGTCTGCTCGGCGTGCGAACCCGAACCCACCCCCAGGTATATATCCGGCTCGGGGAGTTGAAGATCCTGGAAAAAGATCTTGGACATATTTTCGTCGTAATGTTGACCGGTGTGGACAAGCAGGGTCTCGGCCTTTCCCCTCCGCCGCAACTCCCTCATCAGGGGAGATACTTTCATGAAATTGGGGCGGGCCCCCACCACCAGAGCCGCCTTCATTTTTTCCCCTTTCCCCGCAGCGGGCTTTCCAGCCGTTTTTGGTACATATCCCGGTAATACTTCTTGAAGGTGCCTTCCTTTACCGGACGCCACCAGGCTTCGTGGCGGCGGTACCAGTTGACCGTTTTTTTCAGACCGGTCGCGAAATCGGTTTTCTTTTTCCATCCCAGGCGGCGGATCTTCCGCGTATCCACTGCGTAACGCCGGTCATGGCCGGGACGGTCGGTTACCAGCACCAGCAGAGCGGTATCGGCCCCGGTGAGGGCCACGATCCGCTCGGCTATGAAGCGGTTGGGTTTTTCCTCCCCCGCCCCGATATTGTAGATCTCTCCGATTTCGCCTTTCCGGCCCACCAGTTCGATCGCCCGGCAATTATCCTCCACGTAGATCCAGTCGCGTACATTCTTCCCGTCGCCGTAGAGGGGCATCGAGCGGCCCTCCAAGGCGTTGGTGATAAAGAGGGGAATGAATTTTTCCGGATGCTGGTAGGGTCCGTAATTGTTTGAGCTACGGGTTAAAATAACCGGGGCGCCGTGAGTTTTCTGAAAGGCCCGCACCAGCATATCGGCC
>JAFGPI010000135.1 GCA_016926065.1 Candidatus Krumholzibacteriota bacterium | reverse complement strand
TCATCGTTTCCACTTACAGTTACAGCTAATCAGTTAGTATTATTCCGGTTGCCCGAGTGAGGAGCTAATTTTTGGGGGAAGTCCCGGTTCGGAGATGCGCGGCGGGTTCCGGGGCTCCTCCCCGGCCGAACCGTTACGGGCCGGTTCCACCCGCGCCGGCGTGCCCTCGTTTCCCTCCGGCGCCCGGTCCCGGCCGCTCCCGGGCGTCGCCCCGCGCTCAGGCCAGAACCAGCAACCGGGGCTCGCACATTTCCCGGATCGAGTATCTTAATCCCTCCCGGCCCGCGCCGGACCGTTTGACCCCTCCGTAGGGCATGCGGTCCACCCGGAAGGTGGGAACATCCCCGGCCACCACGCCGCCCACCTCCAGTTCCGCGAAGGCCTGCCTGATCCGGCGCACATCCCGGGTGTAGACGCCGGCCTGCAGGCCGAACTTTGAATCGTTCACCCTCCTCAGGGCCTCGCTGAAGTCCTCATACTCCCCCAGAACCGTTACCGGGCCGAAGATTTCCTCCTCCAGCACCTTCATTCCGGACCGGGCCCCGCTGATAACGGTGGAGGCGTAGTAAGCTCCTTCCCGCACCCCCCCGGTCTCGACCCGGGCGCCCCCCTTTACGGCCTCGTTGACCCAGCTTTCCACCCGCCGGGCCTCCCCTTCGTTGATCATGGGACCGAGACGGGTTTCTTCCTCGAGGGGATCACCCCTTTTCAGTCCCGCGACCCGGGGGATAAAGATCTCCCGAAAACGGGCCTCCAGGCTCCGGTGCACGAATATCCTCTGCACCGATATGCACACCTGCCCCGAATAGGCATATCCCCCGGTCACGATCCGCTCCACCGCCCCCTCCATGTCATCCCAATCCTCATGCAGCACCACCGCCGCGTTTCCCCCCAGTTCCAGGGTCACTTTTTTGTCCCAGGCCGTTTTTTTCAGATCCCAGCCCACCGCGGCGCTGCCGGTAAAGGTGACCTTCTTGATCTCCTCCCTCCGGGCCAGTTCCCCGGCTTCCTTTCCGGTCATGGGTAAAACGCTCAACATCCCGGGGGGCAATCCGCACCGGTCGAGGATATCGGCCAGGTAAAGGGCGGTCAACGGCGTCTCGCTGGAGGGTTTCAAAATCAGGGGGCATCCGGCGGCGATGGCCGGGGCCACCTTGTGGGCTACCAGGTTCAAGGGGAAATTAAACGGGGTGATGGCCAGTACCGGGCCTACCGGAAAATAACTGGTTATCCCCACCCGCCCCCGGGCGGCCGGAGAAATATCGAGCGGTAAAAGCTCCCCGTAGAGACGGCTGCATTCCTGGGCCGCCTCGGTGAAGGTGAGTACCGCCCGCCGCGCCTCCCCCCGGGCGTAAACCATCGGCTTCCCCGATTCCTGCACGATGAGCCGGGCCAGCTCGTCTTCCCGGGCCGCGATCTCCCGGGCCGCCTTTTCCAATATCCCGGCCTTTTCGAAAACCGGCATCTTCCTGCCGGTCTCGAATGCCTCCCCCGCCCGCGCGACCGCTCTTTCCACCAAAGCCTTCCCCGGCCGCAGGGCCGTTCCCACGACTTCCCCGTCAAAAGGCGATCGTACCTCGAAAAGCTCCCCTTCCTCCTCCCACACTCCGGCCAGATAGCAAAGTTTTTTCATAATCTTTCACTTTCCTTGAAATAGAGTATTCCCATCCCGGTCACGAAAATGCTATAATCACTTTCCGCGGGCCTCCAGCGATAGTAAGGGAGTTTTTTTGAGTGTTAAAAACATTCTCATACTAGTTGCCTTTCTGCTGGTAAGTTACATCTTCTTCGGTCTGGCCGTGGATAATGGTTTCTGGAACGAGTACGATTTCGTTTCGCTCGACAGCAGCCTGCAGATGAGCGAGGACCTGTCCCAGGTTTTCAACAGCACGGCTCCCTTCAAGTTTCAACCTCTGGTTTACAGCATTCATTACCTCTTATTCAAACGTTTCTTTTTCGACTCCCGGGGATATTTCCTGTTTAACATAATCATCCACGGTCTAAATTCTTTCCTGGTATATATTTTGGTCCATTCCATACTCCGCGACCGTTCCGTGGCCCTTCTTTCCGGCCTCCTGTTCGCCTGCACCGTGGGCAGCTACGGCAAATCGGTGATGATCATGTCCGGGGCGGAAGACCTTATTATCACCTCCTTGACCCTCTTCACCATGATATTTTATTTTAAAAACGAGCTGCTGGGTGAGGGGAAAATCCTCAGTTTCAGGTACCTGTTGACCCTTCTTTTCTTTCTGGCCTCCATGTTTACCCGCAGCACCAGTTTCGCCATCCTGGGCGCCTTCCTGGCCTTCAATTTCTTCTTCAAGAGGGAAATCGGCAAAAGGATATTTCGCTTGAGTTTCGTGCTGCTGCTGATCATCGCCCTGGCCGCCCTGATCGTAAAGACCACCGTTTTCAATTACCGGCCTCCGCTCTATTCAAAAGATGCCGGGTTGATGGATTACACCTTTTATGCGGGAAAGAACATGATTAACTACCTGGTCCGTATGATTTTTCCCATCCACACCTCCAACCTGGTCACCCAGAGCGGTCCCGCCGTCAGGTTCATCTACCGTTTCGCCACGGAGATCCGGATTCTCATCGCCCTGACGGTGGTTTCCTATTCCTTTTTCGGTTTCGTCTTCGGCAACTGGGCCATACGCTTTTTCATCGCCTGGACCTACATCATGGTGCTGCCCTTCGCCTTCTTTCAATTTCCCAACGACTGGCTGAATATCCGGCATCTCTACCTAGTATCGGTCGGATTCGTCACCGTCATCTCCTCCGGAGCGATATTCTGCTCCCGCCTCATCTCGGTGCACAAATGGCGGCGCTTTATTCCCCTGTTGGTCCCCTTGATGTTCATTATCCTTTCCCGTTTCATCGTGGTTCAGCTGGATAAGAGTTACGAGATCAAGGCCGCCAGCCCGGCCACCGCCCAGATGCGTGAAACCCTGGCCGAGAAGTACCCCCGGGTAACGATCGAGGACGGCCATCTCGAATTGATCGAGTAGCCTTGCGGGGGATTCTCCACTCCCAAATGTCCTTGACAGTTCGTCCTGCACGGCTATACTGCAAACGAGCCATAAACACTATATTGTCTTTTCCCCGGAAACGCTGGCTTGCGCTGACCGGTGTCCCGGGCGCTGCTCGTCGTTCGCGGAACGGGTCCGCGCGATCCTCAACCCTCGATCGGAGGTAAAATGGCAAAGCTGGAAAAAAAGAATATCAATCCCTTTCTCGCCGCTATCGCCAACTTCTGCTGCCTCGGGTTTCTCGGATACTTTCTCATCGGGCAATCAAAAAAGGCTATCCTGTTCCTGATAGTGGCGGTGGTACTGCTGCTTCTGGGAACGATAGGCATGCAAACGCTCTTTTTGCCCTTCATCACCAGCGTGCTCTATCTGGCGCTGGTGATCCTGGCGGCCATCGATATTCACGCCCTGGCCACCGGCGTAGAGAAGGACGAAGAGGTAGACGAGCACGAGTACAAGTCCGAAATACTCTACAAGCTGATGTCGCCCATCCATAAAGAGGCCGTGTTTAAAAAGGGTGGGCCGCAGAAGAAAGAAGAAGAGCAGGCGGAAGCGGAAGAGCGGGACGAAAACAAGGAATAAGCCGTGAAACTGCTGCGCGCCGGTTACCGACGCAACAGTAACGATAATTTAATCCTGGTCCTTATGCTCTCCCTGGGAGCCCTCCTGGTGGCAGGGCGTCTGTTCGAGAGCACCATCCCGCATGTGCAGTTATGCCCCTTTAAACAGTTGCTTGGCTTAAGTTGCCCCGGGTGCGGATTGATGCGCGCAGGGCTGCGTTTACTCTATTTTGATCTCGCTGGATCGATCCGGTTTAATCCCTTGATCCTACTGGTGGCTCCCTATTGCGTCTGCCGGTTGACTGGAATAGTAGTAGGACTCGTAACCGGTCGGATTTTAATCCAAGGTTGGCCGGACTTCTTCGTTCGCTATTATCAAAAAGCCTTTATCGCGTTGTGGATGTTGGTGGCCGCCGTGCGCCTCTTAACCTGGGTCGCCCCCGGTTTTTCGTCGGAACTTCATCTGCCCTTCTGCCAAGTGTGTTCTTTCCAATATATGCTTTCTCCTTAAAGGGCGCACACGACAACAATCAGCGTGAACTGCTTGTTGAGTTAGCCAACCAAATGCTTGAATTGAACCAGAAACTCCAAAAAACAAGAGTGCCCCAGGAAAAAACAGCTATTGAATCCCGCCTCAGCTCAACAGACCAAGAAATAGATCAGCTCATCTATAAGTTATATAGATTGAATGATAGAGAAATAAAGATCATAGAAGAAAGCGGATTCTAATTAATGAGGCTGTATTTTGTACTGTCGCCCCCCTAAAAATTCCACGGAGGGCGGCTGCCGGAACAACAACCAAGCTTTTCCGCTAGTCGAAAATTAAATTGTAAGTATATTTATTGACGAGCCTGAAGTCGGGGTGTTATAGCTGCAAATCGAAGGAAGGCCGTTATTTCAATTTCTTGCTTTTTTTCCACAGGGAGGTGCCAAGTGTTTAAAAACGTTGCTATTCCATTGTTTCTTTGTCTCTTGCTCTGCTTCGCTTTGGTACTAGCATCCTGCACGGGCGATACCGGCCCCGCCGGTGCCACCGGAGCGGAAGGTCCAACCGGCCCGGAGGGGCCGGGTGGCGAGGACGCTACGTTCACCGTCCATGCAATTAACTTTACTGGAGCCGACGCCGGAATCTCTGGAAGCTCAGGGTATCACGAACTTGCTCTTTTGTCGATAACTCAAAATGTTATAGACCATGGATGCGTAATTGTCTATCTCAACGAATCGTTTTCATCTACCCTTGGCAAAAAATGGATTATGATGCCGGTAAACATTGTCGTTGGTTCTAACATACTGGTTTTCAATTATGGCATCAGTCTGGAATCGATCGCCTTTACTTTTACAACCACCGCCGCCGCTTGGCCCCCGGAGCCAACGGCCTGGTATCATTTCAAGGTTATCATTCTAGCTCAGGCTCCGCCCAGCTCTCTTACCCTCGAGAGCTTTGATAAAGTAGAGAGCTATTACCTTAGCCGGCAGAGGATGACAGAATAACGATGAGGTCAAATTCTAGCGCTCAACTTGAAAACCCGGGAATCGTCGTACAGACGGTTCCCGGGTTTTAACTCACCCTCCTTGAGGGCGGTAAAACATTCCGGCTCACCGGAGTTTCACGCTTACGCCTTTCTCCTTCCGGATCCTTCCCAGATCGCCTTTCTTGAGGCGGACGTGGAATACCATGTTTTCGCCCTGGAGCTCCCGGTGGTAGACCTTTCCCTGGCCCTCGATCCGGGCGATGATGCGGCCGTTCCCGGCCGACACCGTTATATCGGCCTCCTGGGTGTCTTTTTCTATAACCGCCGCAATCGCCCGCCACAGGGCCTCCACCCCCTCACCAGTGGAAGCGCTCACGAAAACCGCCTCCGGGTAGCTCCTCCCGGCCCTCTCTATCACCACCTGGTCTGCCACCCGGTCGATCTGGTTGAAAACCAGGAGGGTAGCCGCCGCCGGATCGGCTCGGGAAGAGCGGGAGTTTTTTCCAAGCACTTCCCCCAGCACGTCGTTCACCACCCTTATCTGGTCATCCCGGTAGGGAGAGTTTATATCCACCAGATGGAGCAGCAGGTCCGCTTCCTCCACGTCCAGCAGGGTGGCTCGGAAACTGGCCACCAGATGAGCGGGCAACTTCCTTATGAATCCGACGGTATCGGTGAGGAGCAGCTTTTCGCCTTCCGGTATCCGCACCCGCCGGGTGGTCGAGTCAAGGGTGGAAAAAAGACGGTTGCTTTCCTCTACCCGGCTGCCGGCCAGTAGATTGAGCAGGGTCGACTTCCCGGCGTTGGTATATCCGACGATCGTCACGCTGAAGGCCCTTTTCCTTTTTTTGCGCCTTTCCCCCACCTGCCGGTCTATCTGCTCCAGCTCCTTTTCCAGATGGCCGATCTTCTCCCTCACCCTTCTCCGGTCGACCTCCAGCTGCGTCTCTCCCGGGCCCCGGGTTCCAATTCCTCCGGCCTGCCGGGAGAGGTGCTCCCATAACCTCCTCAGCCGGGGAAGGGCGTACTTGAGCTGCGCTATCTCCACCTGGATCCGGGCCTGCCGGGTGCGGGCCCGGCGGGAGAAGATGTCCAGGATTAATTCGGTCCGGTCGAGAACGTTCACGTTGAGGATCGCTTCCACGTTTCGCGCCTGGGCGGGAGAGAGATCATGGTCAAAAATGACCAGGTTGGCCTCCTGGCGGATTATTAGTTCCGCCAGTTCTTCGATCTTTCCCCGTCCGATATAGGTCGATCCGTCGATCCTGGTTTTTTGCTGAATAACCTGCCCCACCACCTCCGCCCCGGCGGTGCGGGCCAGCAGGCGCAGTTCGTTCAGGTGCTCTTTTTCCTCCTCCAGGCTGGAGCCGGGCAGTTTGATCCCGACCAGGAGGGCTCTTTCCAGGGGACCGTTTTGCGGGGGGGTGAAAAAACCCATAATTATCTAAGGAGAATTACCCTTTTCGTGAGTGATCTATCTCCGATCTGGAACTTGCAGTAATAAACGCCGGGAGCCACCTTGACACCGTTTTCGTCCCCTCCGTCCCAGCTTATGGAATAATCCCCCGGGTGCAGGTAATCCTCTTCCAGAACTGACCTCACCAGTCTTCCCTTCACATCGTATATGCGAACGGTGCTGGTCCCGGAGAGCTGCCCGTTGGGCCGGTAGGCGCTGAAGGCCGACAGGTCATGGACGTGCAGCTTTATATTCAAGGTGCCCACGAAAGGATTGGGAAAAAGATGAATGCAATCGTCCGGTAACCGGTGGGGAGAAAGGGTGCTATCCCCGGTGAAGGCCGACAGCTCCTCTTCCTCGATGGTGGCGGTAAATATAGTGCCGTCCGTCAACTGCCCCTCCACGGTGAAGGCCGCTTCCCGGTTCACCCTATCCGTCTCCACCGGGATCAGCAACCATCCGCTCTGCAGCTCGTACGATTCCACCCTCTGTCCGTCCAGCTTCAGCCATTCCACCTCTTCCCCTTTATCCTCGGAAAGCATAATCGATATCGCCGGCCGTTTCTCCCCGCGAATCCAGATCGGCGCCAATTGGGCCTTAGCCTCCACCCGGGTGGCCTTGCGGGCGGGAACCATCCAGCGGCAATTCCCGCCTTCCACCGTCATCACCCCGTTATAGGTTTCCCTCGCCCGGCGAACATTCTTCATCAGGTTCCCTAGCGATCGACCGAACACTATGGCCCATTCTATCCGCAGCGTATCCCCGGCCCGGAATCTCGACACCGTGCTCAACCGGTGGACTACGGTCTTATCACCCCTCTGTGTGCCGGCCTCTTCCGGGCTCCCCTCTCCCCGCGGGTATCTTTCCGCCGGCGGGGCTTCATCCCTTACCAAATCTTTCCCTCCGGCCTCCAGCACGCTGACCGCCGCCGGCTTTCC
>JAFGPI010000134.1 GCA_016926065.1 Candidatus Krumholzibacteriota bacterium | reverse complement strand
TCATCGTTTCCACTTACAGTTACAGCTAATCAGTTAGTATTATTCCGGTTGCCCGAGTGAGGAGCTAATTTTTGGGGGAAGTCCCGTAAAATGGCGATAGAAAGTGAAGGATTACCTATATATCCAAACCAGGGGGATGTTCTATGTAACGGGTAGTTATCAGCAGGATGTAAAATGGTTTCCATTTTCGCCCAGGCTTAACCTAAACCTGAGATTTGGAGCTTAAAACTGGTACCGTATCGAAGCGGTGGCAAAGTGAATCCAGGCGAAGTTGTACACCCGGTCGACGTCCGCGCCTCCTTCGATGGTGCGATACCCCGCCGAGAGACTCAGCTTCTCACTTAGTTCGTAGCGCAGCTTCAGGGAAAGATCCTCCGCCCGTCCCGGACCTCCCGCCAAGGCATCCAGGTCGAAGGCAAAAAACCAGCGCGAGGTCAATCCATAGTCAAAGCTCAGATGTAGCAGGGGCACGAATCCGATATCGGTCTCCTTGGCCGATTTGCCTTTTTGCGCGAGCTCGATCTTCGCGTCCCGGATCTTGGCCGTGAATCCGATCCACCCCCGCCAGCGCGATCTATCGAAAAGCAGGTAACGGTAGCTCAAGCGCCAGGAGTTGAATTTATAGGTGGCGTCCGTCGTCACCGAGGGAGCGAAAGTCTCTCCCGCGAACTTGACCTGCCCCGGGAACTCTCCCTGCTCGGTATACATTAGGGGAGCCAATAAAAGCCGTAAACCGTGCCGGCGGTTGATATTCCAGGAGAAATAGAGGCGGCCCGCCGGGTAGGGGCCCTCTCCCACTAGATCGACCAGCGAAAATCGGGTGCCGTCAGTACTATTTGGTATCTGCACGTCATTACGGCTCTGCCATACCGGACCCAATTCCAGTTCCAGGTCGAACCGGGAATCGTTTTTTTCCCGCGCGAACAGGATATCGCCGGCTGGAGATACCAGCAGCACCAACAAAGCGGCTACGATAAGGTGATTTTTTTTCATCATGCCTCCCTGAATATTAATAAATCACTAATTTACCCGCTGACTTTTAGCCATCACCTTTCAGCACCGGTGATGCTGGGATGCCGTTTCAGGATTTCCTCCGCAAGGGTTTCTGAAATTTCCCCCGCCTTGTTCAATTTTTCCAATACTCCTTTCAGCAATTGAATATCTTTTTCAGGGCTGTAGCGCTCGAATCGCGACTCAGAGTTTGTCGAGTCATTTTCTGCCAGGTAATAAATCATTTCTTTATCTTCGAAACTGCAGCTATTCAACCCTACTAAACGGATCCTTGGCATATTCATGGTCTTGAAACTGATTTCCCCGCCGCTGATATCATAGACGATACTCCACCGCGTATCATCCTGCCTGACGGAATCCAGTATCTTGAAGGCGCCGTTTACGACATATCGATCCGGCTCGGCCTCATATTCTCCTATCCCGGTAGCCGCTCTTACGAACCTCTCCGGAGATTCGGGGCCATCCGACACGATCCTATCCCCCCCAAAGCCAAAATGATGACGAAGATATTTGAGAGAATTCTCATAGCTGTTATTGGCCAGAACCGGAACGACGATCTCCTCCCCGGAATAGCTTTTAATCTTTCCCTTGATAAACTCAACAATAGCCACCTCTCCCGATCTATCACAGAGAAAATAGTGCAGCTTGAAAAGCAAGGGAGAAATCGTGATCTCTTGCAGGTTTTCCAGAACTTCTTGAACGGATTGAAAATTATCCAGGTGATACTGAATCCACTGCATCTCATTCAGGCACCGGTCACTAGTCCGCGGATATCTCGATAGACTGTAATTTAGTTCTTCGATGACCAAGCCTTTTTCGTTCATTCCGCCCAGCGGGAAACCCTTCCCTAGCTGGTTGAAGGTCACACTCCCATACAGGGATTTCCACCGCAGGGCTGGCGAGTCTTCTATGGAAAAGGCGGTTTTGGTGATTCCCCGTTTATTAATGATGATAAAACCATCTCCCATGAACCAATCGAGGTTCTTCGCCAATACTATAGTGCTGTCATCCTTGAGAACGAAGGCGGTACAGGCCCGCGTGGAATCCGCCAGGGCAATCAAAGAGAGAAAAACGATAATAAATATTTCGCGGGATCGCATGCGATCACTCTTTCACCCTTGCATACTACCCGGAGTCAAGCGACCGGGATTCTCGCTCAGGGGCGCAGCCTCTCGATCACCCCGGCATCGATCCAGTAGATATCGGCCAGGCCGTTCTGGGGACCGGCGTACAACCTCTTCAGCACCTCCACGGTCAGTTTACCTCCGGGAATATTTTTCTCGTCGTTGGTGCGGTCCGAGCTGAAAAAGAAATATTTTCCATCCCGCGTGACGAAGGAAGAGCTGGCCGAGGTGCCCGGCAGGTTGATCGGTTCGCCCATGTTCATCGGTTCGCTCCATTTATCGTTCCGGTCGCGGAAAACTACGTAGTAATCCACCTCGCCGATCAGGTCGTCGCGCCCGTTCGCACAGGTGATAATATAGCTCTCGTCGTAGGCGATAAAGGCGTTATAGGAATCCCGGCCGCAATTCACCTCAGGCCCCAGCCGTTCCGGCGCCATGTAGCGTCCGATCACCAGGCGGGAGCGGTAGATCGCCGCCGGCTCCCCCCGCTGGTGATGGGTGAAGTATATGGTGCCATCCTGGGTGATCGAGGGATAGTACTCGTTCTCTCCGCTGGTGATCGGCTCTGGCGCCGGATAAGGTTCGCCCCATTCGCCGCCCTCGCGGTCCACCGCGAATATATTCTGATTCCCCCAACCGGGCCGCTCCTCCTGCCCCGGCGCGGCCTTATTGGTGAGGAAGTACAGCGTTTTTCCATCGGGTGAGAGGGCCGGCTCGAAGACGGCGTAATCCACGCCCCGCGCAAAGGGAACGATCTCCAGCGGCGTCCAGTGGCCATCCTGGACCCGGGTCCAGAGAACGGTGACCAGGTTGCCCTGGATCAATCCGATGAAGATTTCCCTGCCGTCGGCGCTTACGACCAGGTCGCGGTTGAAGAGCCCGTTGCTGACGATCCCCGGCGCGAAGAGTTCCGGCGTCATCCCGGGAGGCCTCTGCCCCAGGTAGGGTCCGCTGGGACCGGTGCTCCCCTCGCGGGCGCAAAGTCCTCCGGAGAAGCTCAGGACTGTCCGGGTCAGCAGCAGGCTGATGATAAAGAGCAGGCCCGGGGCGAAACATCCACGCGCTTCCTTCCTTATTCTACCGGTCATCGTTTACCTCCCCGGCCGAAGCCCGCAGCTCTTCAATGAAACCGGCACTCATCCAGTAGATATTCGAGTTGCCGTTGCGGGGCCGGTCCATCATCTCCAGGATATCTTGATAGGTCATGGGGCCCTCCCTCTCTTCCGACCGTACCGACATGAAGAAGAGATACCTGCCGTCGGGAGATAGGTTGGCCGAGTATTCCTGGGAACCGGGCGTGTTGATCTTATCCCCCATGTTCACCGGACCTGTCCAGTTATCATTCTGATCGCGGAAACAGATATAGTAATCGACTCCCCCCACGCCATCCTGCCTGCCGGCGACGGGAACGATGATGAAATCCTCATCCGGCGAGATGGTGGCATTGAACTGCGAGCGTCCGCAATTTACCGCTTCGGGCAGCTTCTCCGGCTCTTGATAGCTTCCGTCCACCAGCCGGGAGCGGTAAATGTAATGTATCCTGGTCTCCGGCTCGGCGCGGCAGAAATATATCGTACCGCCCCGGGTGACCGAGGGAAAATACTCGTCCTGCTCCGAGTTGACCGGACCCTCCAGGGGCCGCGGATCACTCCAGCCTCCCTCCACCCGGTCCATCACCCAGATGTCGTAGTCGCTTCCTGCCTTCCCC
>JAFGPI010000133.1 GCA_016926065.1 Candidatus Krumholzibacteriota bacterium | reverse complement strand
TCCACCGGAGAATAGGGAAAGGAGGAATGAATTAGACACTAAATTCGAAAAAAATCTGTCTCAAAGTTGTTGACACATTCCGAGGCGAGGACTATACCGATATGCAGTGGATGTTCGCCTCGCTGGGATTCGTGGGCCTGGTGTTTTCGCTTCTCCTGCTCTTCTACGATAAGAAACACCTGACCCGTCTGGAGCTTCCCAGCAGCATGGTGAAAAAAGAAGAGGTCCAACCGACCGGATAATAGGAGGGGAATGTACTATGAAACTCGCCGTTATAATATTGCTGCTGTTCGTTTTGCTTTTCACCGCGTGCTCCGAAGATGAACCGCTGGTGGAAGAGACCATCTCCAAACCGGACGCCCCCAGCGGTCCCGATTCCGTCTATTGCGGGGAAGAGGTTTCCCTGAAAACGGGAGGGGCGGTAAGCAGCCTCGGCCACAGCTTGGACTACCGGTTTGACTTTGACGCTTCGGGAGAGCACGACTACGGAGAGTGGAGCGCGGCCGACAGCGCATATCACGAATGGTCCCTTACCGGCGCCTACTCGGTCAGGGCGCAGGCCCGGTGCCGGAAAGATCAAGACAAGATCTCTCCCTGGTCGGACGGCATGGAGGTGGAGGTGGTCGAACCACCCGTATCCAAACCTCTTCGTCCCGGCGGTCCCTCGCCCATCGAGACCGACGAGCCGGGGGAATACCGTACCGGCGGCGCGGTATCCATCGAAGGCGATCCGGTCGAGTACCGGTTCGATTTCGACGCCGCTGGAGCACGTGATACCACCACCTGGAGCGGTCAGACCTGCGTTACGCATAGCTGGCCGGTCCCCGGCACCTACCGGGTGCGGGCGCAGGCCAGGTCGGAGTTGCAGACCGAGCAGGTTTCCCCCTGGTCGAGCGATACCCTGATCACGGTCAACAGCCGCTTTGTAACCACCCCGTCAAAGCCCCTGGGCCCGGAAGCGTGGTATCCGGAAAACGATGGTTACTGTACCGGAGGCGCAGTCAGTTCCCTCGGTGGCGCGGTGGAGTATCAGATGGCGGTAATGACAATTCCGGGGGAAATTGAGTTTCTGACCGAATGGTCAAGTGACTCCTGTTTCGTAATAGAAATATTGCAGTACCTCACTCCCTTCCAAGTGAAAGCCAGAGCCAGAGCGGTTGCTCAAAGTGATAAGAAATCAGCCTGGTCGGAAGGATTGAGCGTTTCCCAAAAAGCGGGGGAACGGCCGGTAATGCAGTTCGCCACCCTTGTCTCCGATGGAGCGGGGGGCGTAATCAGCCGTCCCTACGTTCACGGTTCCCCGGACACGGTGGGAATGTTCGAGCCTTTCTCAATCTCCTACCAGGGCCTTTCGTCAAACGGTTCCATACAGGCGTATTATTATTACCAGGTTCAGTTTGCTCTGCAAAGCGTGCCTTTCTGGGACACCGATATCAACCGGACGGTTCATTACTTTCCCAATAGGCATGATCCGTCTCATCCCCACGGATCGGCCCTGCCCAGCGGGGACTTTTACTTTATAGCCCGGTGCCTGGATAATGCGGGATATGCCTCGGAGTATGATCTTGATAGAGGCAAGGGAGTCTGCCGGGTGACGGTGAATTACGAGCCGGATACACGCATTCCGTACGGGCGTTGCAAGACTTGGAACGGTGAAGAATATATGGTCTATTTTAACGACGGACAGCCCGATACTCTGCCCTATAATTCCCTGCTAACCCTTTATTATCGGGGATGGGACGACCCGCGGGACTCCCTTCAATACACCAACCCCGTGATCCAGCCCCGGTACCAGTTCTTATTCGAAAGGTGGGGATACGGGGCCAGTGGCGGGATTTCCAGTTATAGAACACCCTGGTTTCCGATCGCGGGGGCGGAGGATACCGATTGCGGCTACGACATCGATTCGACCACCATGCGGGTGGGAACGTTCGATTATGAATTCAGCGCCCGCGCCTTCGATGAGCAGTACCGGTCGGACGGCAGCCCCGACAGGGTGAGCTTCTGCGGTAATTTCCCGCCCGTCATCGATACCCTGCAGATCGGTTTCTGGGATCCGGACATCCTGACCGGGACCGGGCAGAGGGTCTTCCGGGAGATCGAGACCGATACCCTCTTCTTCGGCTGGATCGGGGGGAGTCCCGGCGGCAGCGGGTTGGAGAAAAGGGTCGACCGGGGGGACACCCTCTATATCAACGACTGGATCTATAATACCGGCAGTTCCACCCTCACCAAGTACTACCGGTTCGTAATCCGGGGGGAGGGCCACGATGATTCGCGCGATCCGGCCTGGACCGGAACCGGCATAAAGGGGTGGCAGTACTTCATAGATGACCAGGATGGAGGCAATTATCTGTATCAGTACGAAGGTGAATGGAGATACGATTCACCCATCTGGGATCCGGAAAGCGCCGTTCCCAACCTCTTCGAGTGCGAGATTACAGTCAAGTTCACCATACCGTTCGATCAGAACATAATCAAGGGCGATAGCCTGGTAAGGTATCCGCCCGATTTCTTCGGAGAGCAGGTGGTTACCCTGAGGGGGGGCGATATCGGAATAGACGAAATCTTTTACGAGGGAATAAGGGCTACCAGCCCGGAAATCGAGGATTGCGTCATGATAAAGCCGGGAGAATGGGTGCTCCTCTTGCGCAATGTTACTAATTATAGCCGTAAGGCTGAAAAAAGCATCCCCGTATATTTTAGGATGGTGATGTGAGGGGGGTGAATTTAGGACGCAATAAACCCGATGTTGTCCCGTTGACCTTACTCCGATAGCCTGTTTCGCGACGGGATCAATCAAACATCCCATTCTCCGCTAGATGTGGAAAAAAAGTCCAAATAATAAAAACCGTCCTATAAGGACCGTCATGGTATGGCTTTGATCTATAGACTTCGTTTGTTCTATCAAGGATTATCCCATCGCTTTCTATATCGTATTTATGGCTGTAATATTTTTCTGTATATGATCCATACCTTCCGCTATTGACAGCCTCGTTGTTCCAGAATGCGTGTTGAACAAGGTATTTTACTCCATTTTCTTTTAGATATAGATTTAGTTGCTTGTTTTTAATGGTCTCTTGATAGCTCGAGTTATTTACTATGCCGTCAAGATTGATCACTTTTCGTTCGCTGAAAAAACCAAAATGTCCTGAATCTTTCATGGCAAAAATCGCGTTTTTATCGGTGTTATGTCTGGCCCAGATTGCCGCTTCATAAGATGCGACCTGCCAATTTCTATCAATAGAAGCGTGAAACCTGTTATAATTCTTGTTTACCGCTATTAGGGTTCCGCTTAAGAATAATAATCCCAGCAGCAGAGAATATTTCTTGGTCTGAAATTTCGATGAAAGAAAAGCTATTAGACTATTCAAGGCCAGAGCTGCAAAGAAAGCGTAATAAATAAAGTGCCAATTAAATATGGCCCATTTCAGAAATAATATTGTAAATAAGGCGTGTAAAATTACACTGAACGCCAAGACGGACATGGCCAAATGAAAGTAGTCCTGGTTTGATTGGAGGGGACTCTTGCGGGCGTGCTTTAACAGATAAGATATAAAATATATAATGGCATACAGAGTAAAGAGCCAATATTTTTTGCCCATTTTCAAAAAACCGTAGCAGGATAATGTGCTATGGGGAAAGCTGGATTTGAGTGCGCCGCTGATGGGGACCAGGCTGCCGAATGCTATGTGATTATATATTAAATAAGGCAATACGATTAGGGAAGCACCCGTAATAATAAGTATTAATCTACGGATGTGTTGAGACCGGTTCCCCGCATCCTTAAATGATCGGGCAACGCAAAATACCGAAATGGATACTCCGATAAATACCGCGTCCAAGCGGGTAAGCATTAGCAACCCCAGTAAAAGCCCGAAAATAATTTCCCGCCGGGGAATATTCGCGGTGAAGACTCGCCTCTTCCATGAATAAGCAAGGAGAGCCGTAAGCATAAATATTAAAAGAGCTGATTCCATCCCGTTAAGGGCCGGCACGAAGACAATGATTATGAAGATAATCCCGTTGAAAAAAGCTATTTTTCTGGAAAAGAAATCAGAATGTGTCGAATAAATTATAAGGGACGAGAGGAAAAGAAGTGATACCTGCAGTATCAGAATAATTCTCAGGATGATTTCAGGAGGGCCGGAATAAATTAAGAATATGGGTATTAAAATGTAAAGCCACAACGGCTGGAATCCATTAGTGATATGGATGCCGTCACAGCTTAATCCGTTTCCCCCCGCGGCATTTTCCGCAATCTCGAAGAAATATGATGAATCGTCGGGTATTAGAGAAATCAGTCTTGTGATTTCTGAACGGGAAAAGAAGCATAAAAAATAAAGTAGAACCAAGAAAAATATAAAATAGAGTATTCTGCCGATTGTCTTTTCGTCTAAAGGTAGCTTAAAATAGTTCAATATTTTTCCAGTCTATTTTTCTGTCATCAATAACCGCAGCAGGTATCTATTAAATATTAAGTTCTTCCGGGCCATGATAAAAATTCAGATTTTTCCTGTCAATGGCAAACGGATCCCGGTGGTTAGAGGTTAGCAGGAAAACCCCAGCAAAAAAAGGCCGGAACAGACTGGCTGTCCCGGCCTTTGCGCCGTCGCGATGAACGGCGGCGAAAAACGACCACCTTTACCTCCGGCACTTGTCGGGCCGCAGGGCGAGCAGGGCTTCATACTGCTCTTCGGTCAGGATATCCTGGAGGGTGGCGTCGAACTCCTCGCGCAGGGCCTTGGCCGCCAGGATGGCTTCCCGCCTGGTTATGGTTCCGTCCTGGACCTGGCTGTTCAGATCCCTGATCCCGTCGCGCAGGATATCGAGGGCTTCGTACACCGCCGCGATCTGGGTCGAATCGGCACCGATCTCGGTCAGCCAAGCGTCCCAGCGCTGATACTTGTCGCATTCGCCGGTCTCATTTCTGAACCGGTGGCGCCTCATCTCTTCCAGCTGGTCGTACTGTTCCGGGGTGAGGATGACCTGCAGCTCCGCCTCGAAATCTTCGCGCAGCAGCAGCGCCTGATCGCGGGCTTCCCGGAGAGTTATTTCTCCGGCTATGACCTGGTCCCGAAGCGCCGTGACGGCGGCTCGGAATTCCAGGAAGGCCTCCAGGAGGGCCGCTTTCTGTTCCTCGCTCAGATCCAGCACTTCCGCCAGCCGGTCTATCCGCGCCGTGGGATCGGCGGGAGTACAACCATCGGTGGAATCAAGCGCGTCTCCCAGGGGATCCTCGGCCACCGCGGAAAGGTTAAGTTGGGGGACGTCCGGAGCGGTAGACGAGTTTTCCTGGCTACAGCCGATAACGCCCAGCAGGATCAAGCCTAAAAGCAGGCCGGTGCATAAGGTTAATCGGTAATTCTTCATTTCGAGTTCTCCTTTTCCGGTTAAGGTTCAGGGCTAAAAAAAATTTATTTCCAGGTACTCTGCTAACTCTTCCCCGGAAAACGCAATCGGTGTGCCAAGCAGGCGGCATCAGGATTATAATTGTAATTATTTGATAAATAGATAGTTACGTGAAAGCAGTAAATGTCCGCCCTGGCGCGGCGGGGAAGAGTTTGAACCGACCGGTTCAAACTTCACCGGAGGCTTGGATGGTACGGTTCAATTCCGGCGGAAAAGAATGGTCCCTTTCGGCTCCCCCCGTACCGGACCCGGGCCGCTGATTACATTTGGGATTGTTCCCGGATATGAATCCGCGGTTACCGCGCATAAAAAGATAGGGCCGGGTCTGTTGGTGGAGCGGACCGCTCAAGCCGCCCGCTATATATCGCGCTCCTATTTTTTCAGTATTTCCAGCAGATCCTTTTCCAAGGATTCCTCGGGGGTTTCGACGATCCGGCCCAGTTCTTTTCCCTCCCGGTAGACGATTATGGTGGCCACCCGCTCTATCCCGTAATATTCCTTGGTCTTTTTCGACCAGGTGAAGGCCGTGGACGGAATCCCCATGCTCTTGGTGTGGCGGGAACTGGCCACCGCCAGCATGCTGAGGTCGGAAACGGGGTATCCGCACTCTTCCAGTATCTTCCAGAACCTCGGTATTTCCCTCTGGGAGTCGCTGCACCAGCTGCCCAGCACGCAGGTGATTTCCACTTTCTGCAAAAGATCCTCCAGGGGGGCGAGAAATTCCTGGTCGGGAGTATAGGTGAAATATTCCCGGTCCCAATCGGGCAGGTTCCGCTGGATATCCTCCCGCTTGACCTCCCCCAGCAGGATCATCCTTCCGTCATCCAGTTCTATACGCCGGGCTTCCAGCTTTTCCGGTTTCTCCGGCTGGTCACCCTCCAGGGGGGGATACATGTCATTCCACCATTCCGGTTCGTCCTTGAGCCATTTGTCGAACCAGCCCAGGATGGCGTTGGACCAGGCGATCCGTTTCTGGTAATCGAGGATAAAATGGTTTTGCCCCGAAAACTTTATATATTCCACCTCTTTTCCCAGCAGCTTGAGGGCGGTGTACATCTGCTCGCTTTCCCCGGGGGGGACATTGGTGTCGCTGGCTCCGTGCAGCAGCAAGAGCGGGGTGTTGATCTTGTCCGCGGCGAACAGGGGGCTTTGATCGATGTAGATGTCGGGCCGGTTCCAGGGGAAGGATCCGGCCGCCGATACGGCGTTATAGGCGTAACCCCAGTATCCCTCTCCCCAGTAACTGGTGATATCGCTGATGCCGGCGTGGGATACGGCGGCGGCGAAGATATCGGTCTTGGTTACCAGCAACTGGGTCATGAATCCCCCGAAGGAGGCTCCGATGCATCCCACCCGCTCTGGATCCACGAACGGATGCGCCTGCAGGAACTTTCCGGTTCCCTCTATGATCTCTCCGGCGGTGGTTTTTCCCCAGTCGTTAACGTGCGCGGTGGAGAATTCCTGGCCGAAGCCGGTGGCGCCGCTCGGTTGCAGGACGTAAACCACGTAGCCCATCGAGGCCCAGAGGTTCTTGGGATAACGGCCTCCGAAGGCCCGGTTCACCGGAGAGGTTCCGCCATAGTAGTATACGATGCAGGGATATTTTTTCTGGGGATCGAAATCGGGCGGATAGTGCACCCGCCCCACGATCGATTTACCCTGCTCGCTGGTGAAGTTCCAGGTCTCGACCCGGGGAAGCTTGATATGGCTGAACTCCTCCGCCCCGGGATCGATGAGCAGCTTCTCTTTTCCCCTCTTTAGATCGAAGGCGTAGAGCCGCCAAGGTTGATCGGCGCGGCAACCGGAGAATACCGCCACCGGTTTATTCTTCGAGATATCTCCGGAGCCGAGCACCTCCACGTCCAGCTTTATCTTTTTAAAGGTCTTTTTCCCCGGATCGTAACGGTAGAGGCTGGTATATTCGGTTTCCTCCGCGGTGAAATAGATATTCCCGTCCCCCTTTGACCATACCGCCCGATTAACGGCCGGCTTAAAATCCCTGGTGATGGCCTCGGCGGTCTTGGTTTCGGGATCGAATATATATAGCTGGGTGTCGTAGTCGTTGGGGATCTTTCCCTGCGGAAGGTTTATGCCTATATCCCCGAAGGTCGAGGGTCCACCGGGAATCAGGATCTTCTTTCCGTCCGGGGACCAGGAACCCCTTCCCAGCCAGTAGCCCCGGTAGAGCAGCTCTGTGCTCTGGTCCTGCAGATTCAGCAGGTACATTTCGGTAATCCCGTAAGGCCGGCGGGAAAGATCTTCGTAGTTGCGGTAGATTAGCATCTTTTTTCCGTCCGGGTGGATGTCGCCCAGGTCCGCGCCCTTTTTGCCGGTGGTCAGTTTCCGGGTCGCTCCTCCCGGCACCGAAGAAAGGTACAGGGCCGAGGTGCGCCGGGCGTAATCGGTACGGTCCCGTATGCCGCGCAGGCGCTTTACTCCGGTTTTGTCGGGGGGGGGACTCTCGGTGATGTCGTACACGATAAATGATCCGTCCGGGGCCCACAGGTATCCTCCTAGATCCTTTACGCCCTCCAGGATCGTTTCGGTGCTGCCGATTTCCAGATCGAGAACCCTGAGATAGCCGGCCTGATCGTGAGTAGTGCGGTAGGAGAGGCGTTTTCCCACCGGCACCCATTCCAGATTCCACAGTTCCGCGTCCCGGATAGTTCTGAGCAGGTGCCCGTCCTGGAGGCGCCGGATTTCGATCCAGTTATCCCTCTTTCCCTCGGGAGGGTTCATCCGGCTGAAGGTGATGGCGGCCAGGGTGCCGTCCGGTGATATGTCGACGCTACTCACGCCCGGCACCTCGAGCACGTGGGATATGGTCATGC